>JAWKOK010000010.1:0-121141 GCA_041391205.1 Caldilineaceae bacterium | reverse complement strand
GCTGATCGTCTATGCGTTGCTCACCTCCGGCACGGTCAACGGCCCGCAGCCGCTTCCCATGGACGCGGCCCAGGCCGCCGAACTTGCAGCGGTCTTGGACCCGGGTCGGCTGCCCGCACTTGAGCTGCTGCGCACCGGCACACCTCAAGCCGGCATGATGGCGAGCGAAGTCTACCAGCAACAGGCCGCCACGCGTGCGGCGCTCTACGGGGCCGATGAGTTCAGCGAACGCGTCGCGCTTTTTTCGTTTGAAGGGCGTGAGTACTACCTGGGATTGTCGCTTCTCCGCTATGGCGACACGTGGAAGATCAGCACGCTGGCCTCACCGCTGGCGGGCACAAGTCCCGACGACGGCGCGATCCCCACGACCCTGGAGGAGTTCAGCAGTCAGTTCCCTCAAGAGTGATCGAACCAACATCGGAGCCGACCATGAATCGGCCGGAGCAACCACATGCGCAAACTCATTGTGAGCAGTCTCGTGACCCTGGACGGTTACTACGAAGGACCGGGGCGCAGTCTTGAACCGCTGTTCGAGTATTTCCACCCGGACTACGCCGGCGATCAACAGTTTGATCTCTACAACACCGAGCGCATACGCGCCGCAGACACGCTGCTGCTGGGCGGCCGCACCGGTTTTTTGGGCAACAAGGAGTACTGGACCAGCGTGCCCGGCGATCCCAATGCCACGGAAATCCGCCGCGAGTTTGCCCGCCTCATTGCGGCCATCCCCAAAGTCGTGGTCTCGGACAAGCTGACCGCCGAGGAATTGACACCGTGGACCAACACGCGCATCATCTGCCTGGCCGACGCGCATGCCGAGGTGGCCGCGCTCAAGCAGCAGCCCGGCCGGGACATCTTGGTCTTCGGCAGCCGCTTGCTCTGGAACGATCTGCTCGCGCACGATCTGGTGGATGAGTTGCATCTCACCTATTTCCCGCTCATCGCAGGGGCAGGCACACCGCTCTTCGACGGCCGTCCTCCGGTGTCGCTCAAACTCCTGCACACGCGCACGTGGCAGGGGTCGGGCAATGTCCTTGCCTGTTACGCCGTCGAGCGCAAAACGTGGTAGGCTGTGGACAGGTGAGGGCAGGATGCGTAGACCAAAGAACCGAGGGTGAGCGATGGCATGGTCCACTGTGGTCGAGTTCGTCCACGAGTACATTGTGCGGGACGAGGCGCGCGGCCGGTTTGAACTCACCTTCGGGCCCGGCGGGGCATGGAGCAACCTGTTCACGCGCGCTGCAGGCTTCCGCGGCATCACGGTCTTGCGCGACAAACACACACCCCAACGGTTTCTCACCATCGAAGTCTGGGACAGCGAAGAGGTACGCGCGGCGGCACTGCACGACCACGCAACGGCTTACGCTGAATTGGAGGCGTCGCTCCACCCCTGGATCGAGTCTAGCGCCGCAATCGGCGTCTTTGGTATTGTAAATGAAGCAACTGTGCGTCCACCCGGCAGCCCACGCCGCAGGAGCGCCGATGGGACGCGCGGCGGCAGACGTCCACCACTTGCGTAAATCGGCATTGTCGCCACGGATGTCACAATTGCACGCGCGTGGCGCCACGTTGGGCGCACCACCTCGAAGGGAAATCTTCTATGCAAAGCATGCGCAGCCGCATGATGATCTGGCTGCTCCGCAATCGCCACCTGTTCAAGCTACAAATGCGACCGGACGTGGTGGACGAGACCTTCTCCGTGGAAGAGTTCCGTGCCGGCGTGGACAAAGCCTCGGCCCGGATGAAGCTGCCCAAGGGCGTCCAGACCACACCGGTCCGGATCGAGCAGATGGATGCAGAATGGATCACGCCGGAGGGCGCGGCCGAAGACAAGGTGCTGTTCTACATCCACGGCGGCGGCTTCATCTCCGGCTCGGTGCTGACCCACCGCATGCACGTGGCCAAGTTCGCCCTGGGCAGCGGGTTCAAGTCGTTGCTCTTCAACTATCGCCTGGCGCCGGAGCACCCCTTCCCCGCGGCGGTGGAGGACTGCGTGACGGCCTACCAGTGGCTGCTGGACCAGGGCTACGCGCCCCCCGACATCGTGGTGGGCGGCGAGTCCGCCGGCGGCACGTTGACCCTCTCCCTGCTCCTGGCGCTGAAGGAGCAGGGCATCGCGTTGCCCGCCGCGGCCTTCGCCATCTCGCCCGTGACGGATCTGCGCTGCCAGGCCGACTCCTTTCGCACTAACGCTGCCAAGGACATCGCGCCCATGGGCTCGTGGGATCTTTGGACCGGCTACTACATCGCCGACAACGACCCGACCCAGCCGCTGCTGTCGCCGCTCATGGGTGATTTCGCCGGCGCGCCGCCGCTGTTGATCTGTGTGGGCAGCCATGAGATCCACCTGGATGACTGCGTCAACGTGGCTCACAAGGCCGAAGCCGACGGCGTGGACGTGACGTTGCGCGTCTGGCCCGGCATGGTCCACGCGTTCCCCATCCTCGCGCCCTGGTTCCCCGAGGCGACCCAGGCGCACGCCGAGATCTGCGATTTTGCCCGCCGCCATATCACCCCATAGAGAGTTGAACTCCGCATGAAGACCATCATTGTGACCGGATCCAATACCGGCATCGGCAAAGAAGCCGCGCGCATCTTGGCGGCGGACGGCCACCGTGTGCTCATGCTGTCGCGCGACAGCGACAAGTCGCGCCGAGCCGCGGACGAAATCCGGGCCGCGACGGGCAACGACGAGGTGCGCCTTTTCCCCGTCGACCTGGCGGAGAAGTCGTCCATCCGCGCCGTGGTCGACCGGCTGCGTGCCGAGTTCAGCGCCATCGACGTGCTGGTCAACAACGCCGGCGTCTACCGCACCAAGCGCGGCGTTTCTGGAGACGGGATTGAGCTGACCTTTGCCGTCAACTACCTGGCCACGTTCATGCTGTCGGAGCTGCTGCTGGACCGGCTGCGGGCTGCCCGAGCGGGGCGCATCGTCAACGTCATCTCCGCACTCTACACGGACGGCGTCATCGACTTTGACAATCTCATGCTGGAACAGGGCTACAAGGCGGGCCGCGCCTACGCCAATGCCAAGCTGGCGACAGCACTCTACACCGTCGAACTGGCCCAACGTGTGGAGCAGGACGGCGTCACGGTGAATGCCTTGCATCCAGGCGTGTTGGCGACCGACGTGTTCCGGGAATATCCCGATGCACTCATGTGGGCGGCCAAGCTGTTTCTCGAGAAGCCGGCAGCCGGCGGTGAGCGCATCGCCCGGCTGGCCGTCGCCGACGACGTCGCAGGGGTGACGGGCGCGTACGTCTACAAGGAAGAGGTGCGTGAGTTCGAGATCCCGGCCGCAACCCGGCAAAAGACGGAGCAGCTCTTGCAGGTCTCGCGCGCGCTGACGGGGCTCTGATCGGCATGTCCACCCCCAAAATGCACGCCGACGAATTGCACATCGACGCCGCCGTGGTGCGTCGTCTGCTTGCGGATCAACTGCCGCAATGGGCGCAGCTTCCACTGCGGCCGGTCGCGTCCGCGGGCACGGACCACGCGCTCTACCGCCTGGGCGATGCCATGCTCGTGCGTCTGCCGCGCATCCACTGGGCCGTGGGGCAGGCGAAACTTGAAGCGGCGTGGCTGCCCAAGCTCGCACCGCACCTGCCGCTGGCCGTCCCTTTGCCGCTGGCCATGGGCAACTCCACGGACGATTACCCGTGGACCTGGTCCGTCTGTCGCTGGCTGCCGGGCGTCAACGCGACGCCGGATCAGATCGCCGATTCTCGTCAGGCCGCCGCCGATCTGGCCGGCTTCATCCGCGCCCTGCAGGCCGTGGACGCGACCGGCGCCCCCCGCTCCAGCCGCGGCGTGCCTCTGGCCAGTCGGGATGCTGAGGTGCGGGCCGCTCTCGCGGCGTTGGATACCCTGCCGCGTATGATCGACACCACGGCTGCGGCGGCCGCATGGGATGCGACAGTGCGCGCGCCGGCATGGCAGGCCGCACCGGTTTGGATCCACGGCGATCTCCACCAAGGCAACCTGCTGGCCCAGGACGGGCGGCTCAGTGCCGTCATCGACTTCGGCTGTCTCGGGCTGGGCGACCCGGCCGTGGATGTCATGGCCGCGTGGCTCTACCTCCCGCGGGACGTACGCGCGGAGTTTCGCGAAATGCTCCACGTCGACGACGCGACCTGGACACGAGCACAGGGCTGGGCGCTGTCCATGGGGCTGATCGCGCTGCCGTACTATCACGTCACCAATCCCGCGCTGGCCGGCATCGCCCGTCGCACCATCGAAGCCGTATTGGCGGACGGTGTGGCGTGAATGCGATCACAACCGTTGACTTTGTCCACACACGCGTTATACCATATGTCATATTCCGGGTATAACACAACGAGGAGTAGACCATGACAAACGTGAAGACCGCAATTTCAATGGACAAGGATCTCCTCGACGAGGTCAACCGCTTGGCCGAAGAACTTCATATCTCGCGCAGCCGCCTGTTTGCACTGGCTGCCGAGCAGTTCATTGCCAAACGGGCGAACCAGGAGTTGCTGCGCCGCATCAACGATGCCTATGCCGAGTATCCGTCACCCGACGACGAGGCACTCCGGGCGGGTATGTCTGCACACCAGCGCAACATCCTGGAGGGTGAATGGTGATTCGTCAGGGTGAAATCTACTGGATCGATCTGGATGATCCATCCGGTTCCGGGCCGGGATTCCGCCATCCCCATGTCGTCATCCAAAACAACCTTTTCAATCGCAGTCGCATCAACACCGCGGTCGTTTGTGCAATCACATCGAACCTCAAACGCGCTGAAGCGCCCGGCAATGTGCTCCTGGACAGCGGCGAGGCCAATCTTCCGAAGAGAAGTGTGGTCAACGTGTCCCAGATATTCACCGTGGACAAGCGAGCGCTTGATGAGAAAATCGGAACCCTGTCGGCCGCCCGGGTCCAGCAGATCATGGACGGGATCCGACTGGTCCTTGAGCAGAGAGATATAGAATGATCACTACGTGGCGATGCGACGCGCCCTCTCGCCCGGGCTGAGTGAATGGGCCGTACACCCAGGCATCGACAACGCAGAATACCGCGCTCTGCAACCCGACGGCCACTGTGTGCGGGAGACCGCACAGGGCTTGGCGGCGGCGGAAGGCATTGTCGTGCTGGACTATTGCACGCTGCAAGCAGCATGGAACGAACGATGAAGCGCACACTGGGATCACAAGGACGGCGCCTCTTCTGGAGCATCTACGGGCGCTATGCCTGGGATGAACAGCAGGATCCCACACGCATCTACCCGCCACCGGCACAGATCGTAACAATCCTTGCCGGCCGGCGGATACGACACGGCGCGCGTGTGCTCGACGCCGGCTGCGGCACGGGGAACTACGCGCGTGCCCTCGCACAAGCAGGCTATGCCGTTGTTGCCATGGACTTCGCCCCCGGCATGTTGGTCAAAGCTCAGGCGAAAAGTGCCGGCCCAACGGCGCGGTTCGCCCTCCTGGCCGCGGACCTAAACGCCGGGATCACGTTTCCTGACGGCTACTTTGACCACGTCATGAGCATCAGCGTTCTCCAGACTTTGGTCGACCCGCTGGCGGTGCTGCACGAATTCCGTCGCGTGCTCAAGCCGGGCGGCACGCTCATCCTGTCGCTCCCCAAGCGGAATGCGGCGGTCCTGACGCAGCCGCTCACGCAGGTGATCCGTGGGCGCGTGGACCAGTTGCAACGGCGCACACCCGGCAAAATCCTGCTCGTGGTCGTGAAAGCGCTGGCTGACCGTTACCATCGCGGGGCGCGCTGGACCGTCGCGGACGCGACCGCCATGTTGCAAGCGGCGAACTTCGTGCCACGCAGCATCGAAGAAGGGCCGCAGATTCTCGCCGTGGCACTCCGGAGTCAAGAATAAGATAGGCTCCAATCGTCAAACACGTGAGGAAGGATACACCCGTGCACCAACTCTACTACCAACCGGACGGCTACTGGTTCGGCGACTGCATGCCGTTTTACCACGACGGACAATTCTATCTCTTCCACCAGCGCGATACGCGCATGCCCGGTCCCTTCGGCGAACCGTTCGGCTGGGCGCTGGCCCGGACGACAGACTTCGTCCACTACGAGGATCTGGGCGAGGTACTCGAACGTGGCGGCGACGACGCGCAAGACCAGTTCATCTTTGCCGGCAGCATCTTCGCCGCCGACGGCGTCTTCTATGCCATGTACACCGGCTACAACCGGGACTATCCGGCGCAGGGCAAGCCGTCCCAAGTGCTCATGCTTGCGACCAGCACCGACCTGCTCCACTGGCACAAGACGCCCGAGAAGCTGGTCATGCCGCAGTCCGGCTACGATCCCTACGACTGGCGCGACCCCTACGTCTTCCACAACGACGCCGCCGGTGAGTTTGTGATGATCCTCGGTGCGCGCAAGCTCGACGGCAGGAAAGTCCGCACCGGCCGCACCGTGGCCTTCACCTCTACGGACCTCAAACAGTGGGACTTTCAGGGCGATTTTTGGGCACCCGACCTCTATGCCATGCATGAGATGCCTGACATCTTCCAGATGGGCGACATGTGGTACCTGCTCACCACCGAATACAGCGACCGGTGCAAGACCGTCTATCGCATGAGCGCGTCGCTGGACGGGCCGTGGCGCGCCCCAGCCGACGATGCCTTCGACGGCCGGGCCTACTACGCCGCGCGCTCGTGTTCCGACGGAGAGCGGCGTTACCTCTTCGGCTGGGTGCCGACCAAGGAAGACGACGACGATCGCAACAACTGGCAGTGGGGCGGCACGCTGGTTGTCCACGAAGTAACCCAGCGCGCCGATCGATCGCTGGGCGTCAAGCCGCCGGACAGCGTCGTGCATGCCTTTGCGCCCGCACAGTCGCGGCTCGACGCACCCATTACCCTGCACAGCCAAGACGCCGCTGTCGACGCCTACCTGGCGCGTGAAACCGGCGATCTGTTCAAGTTTGAAGCCGACATCACGTTCACAGAGAGCACGCGCGCCTTTGGCATCCGCCTCTATGAGAATGCGGCCACGGGCGATGCCTACACATTCCTCATCAACCTGGCCGAACAGCGCATGACCTTCGACCGCACGCCCAATCTGCCCTGGTTCCGCTACATGAACATCGGCCTGGAACGGCCGCTGCGCCTTGATGCGGGCGTGACGTATCGGCTGCAGTTAATCGTCGACGACAGCATCGCCACGCTCTACGTGGATGGCGTTGCACTCAACGCGCGCATGTACGCCAGGCCCGGTCAAGCGCTGGCCCTCTATGTGGTGGACGGCGAACTGAACGTATCCAATGCCACTCTGGCCCAAGGCGTGGCCTAGATCCACGCGCCGGAACTGGAACTGCGCCCGCGCCCCGAAACGTTGAAGGCCCACATTCGCCCGGTCTTGCCGCCGCGCCTGGCGGCAGAACCGTTCACTCCGTGGGAGGGATGCGCGTGAAGCGCAACATGCTGATTGCCGGTCTGGCGTGCGTGGCCGCTGTCCTCTATCTAGGCAATGCATCGTTTCCAGTCGCACCCAGGGGAACCGACCACTGCTCTTGGCCCATCGCGGCCTGGCCCAGCCATACACGATCGCACCGGCCTGACCAACGAAACCTGCACCGCCGCGCATGCTGCCGGCAGACCACACGTATCTGGAGAACACCATCCCGTCCATGGAAGCTGCGTTCGCCTTTGGGTGCGGATGTGGTCGAATTTGATGTCCACCGGACCAGCGACGATCAGTTCGCCGTCTTCCACGACTGGACATTGGACTGCCGCACCGACGGCACCAGCGTGACCCGTGATCATGACGCTCGCTGATCTGCAGACTCTGGACATCGGCTATGGTTACACGGGAGACGGGGGCGCCACGTATCCGTTCCGTGGCCAGGGCATTGGTCTGATGCCGTCCCTGGAGGAGGTGCTGACCGCCTTTCCGGATCGTGACTTTCTCATTGATGTGAAGAGCAACGACGCGTCCGAAGGGGAATTGCTGGCGGCCCACCTTGCGCCACTTCTGGCCGCCCGCACCGGCACAGTCATGGTCTACGGGGGGCCCGCGCCCGTCAACGAGGTACGCGCCCGCCTGCCCGCTGTACGCACGCTCACCCGGCCGCAGTTGCAGCGCTGCCTCATCCGCTACATCACCTGGGGCTGGTCCGGTCACGTGCCCGATGCGTGCACCCGCAGCGTGCTGATGGTGCCTCACAATGTGGCGCCCTGGCTGTGGGGCTGGCCCAATCGCTTCTTGCAGCGCATGGACGGCGCAAACTCCGCCGTCTTCCTGGTGGGCGACTACAACGGTGAAGGCTTTTCCACCAGCTTTGACAACGTGGACCAGCTTCAACGGCTGCCTGCGGATTATTCCGGCGGCATCTGGACCGATCGCATCGACCTCGTTGCGCCCGCGTCCCAGGCAAAGTGGTCGACCCCACATTGACAAAATCTCCCCAATCTCCTAATCTCCAATCTCCGTCAGTTATCCAATTGCCACGCTCGGAGAGATCTCGCCATGCCCAACTACAGCCAACGTCTTGACCGTGTCCAGGCCGCCATGCGCGACCAGGACATCGACCTGCTCTTTCTCAGCATCTCCGCCAATCTCCACTACTTGACCGGCATCGGCCGCGAGGAACCCAACTTCGGCAACACCCAGTATCCCGGCGAATGGCTCACCGGTGCGTGGATTCCCCAGGACGGCGCGCCGATCTTGACGCTGCCGCGCATGCTGGCCGAGTTTCACATGGGCGCGGTCACCGGTTACGACGTCCGCGTTTTGGCCGACGCCGCGGATCCGCTCACCATGGCCGCGGATGTGCTCACCGCGCTGGGCATCGGGCGCGGGCCCAACATCGCCGTGGAGGATCGCTGCTGGGCCGAGACGGTGCTCAACATCCAGAACCTGCGCCCCGACGGCACGCTGAGCAAGGCATCCGCCGTGATGATGCCGCTGCGGCGCATCAAGGACGAGGACGAACTCGCAATCATGCGCAAGGCCGGCGTCATCACCGAGGCAGCGTACGCGGCGACCTTGCCCCAACTGCGCCACGGCATGACCAATCTCGACCTGATCAGCGAGGTCAAGTACCAACTGAAGAAGCACGGCGCCTTCACCGATTCGTTTGTCACGTCCTTCTACAACATGGGGAAGAGCTACCCGTTCGACTTCACCAACCGCGAGGAAGTGCTGCTGGTGCCGCTGGACGCGCCGGTGTCGGTCTCATTCGACTTCGGCGCAGCCTACGACGGCTACTGCTACGACTACGGCCGCTCAGTCTTTTTTGGCGAGCCGGACGAGGAGTACCGCCGCTGCTACAACCTGGTCATGCAGGCCCAGGCCGCGGGCATCGCCGCGCTCAAGGCGGGCAACACGTGCGAAGAGGCCGATGCCGCCGCGCGTGCCGTCATCGCCGACGGCGGCTACGGCCAGGCCTTCCGCCACCGGCTGGGCCACGCCATCGGCATGGATGTCCACGAAGCGCCCTTCCTGACTGCGGGCGACACGACGGTGCTCCAGCCCGGCATGTGCTTCACCGTGGAGCCGAGCATCTTCATGCCCAAGCACCTGGGCGCCCGCGTCGAGGACGTGGTGGTCGTGCGCCGACGGCGGCGAGCCGTTGACCACCGGTTTTCAGGAACTGTACATCGTTGCGTAGGGCGCTATCGCCGCCAGTCGTTGAGCCAACGCAATTGGCCCGGCCAATCGTCGGCAGATGTGGTGGACAGCAGAAGATGAAGGGCGGCGATCAATGCCTGCGTCGACCAAGCCGTTTGCTGCGCGACAACGATGCCGCCATGTGCGGGGAACGTCTGCGCCAAGTGAACGAAGTCGGCAATGTTGAACGTGAAGATCACACGTCCTTGGGCGGTGGCGCGATGAAGCTGCTCCACGTCGCTGGCATCAAGCGGCATCCACGCACAGGGCGTGCGCGTGACGTCGTGGCCATGGTTCACAAGGGCGCGCAGCAGGGATTTACGCGAGGCGTCGGCGTCCAGGTGCAGTTTCGGGGGCAAACTGGTCATTGACAATGGTCGCTTCCAGATCGATATGCCGGTCGACATCGGCGGCGTGGGCGCGATAGAACTGGAGTGCTTCTTCCACCTGTGCCACCGTCAGGTCATGTTCGGCGGCAATGTCGGTGATGGTAAGCTGTTCGTGCTCATACGCAACCACGATGGTCTGCACGCGAATGCCGCGTCCGCGCAGCACCGCTTGCGGCATACCGGCTGCGCCGCGCCGATATGCGATGCCTGGGAATGCCGGGTCATCCAGCGCGGCATTGAGCGCGCCGACCTTTTCCGCCAGCGCCCACAGGATCAATTGGTTGAGCGAGACGCCCTGTTCGGCGGCGATGCGTTCTGCATCGCGCTTCAACTGTACGGGCATGTTGAGTGCGTAACGTGCCATGATTTGCCGTCCTATCACATCACAGACCACATCGTCTACAACATCATAGACGATTTCGTCCCACTGTCAACCGGCGAGAAATCCCGGCGGAAATGGACCCACGGTTTCTGCCGGAGGTACAAGCGTCGAATTTCCTGCGTGGTATTTACGCCGTAATGAACTAGCGCTCGGAAAGGGGAGCGAACAATGCCAAAGCAATCCGTCTCCACCGGCACCATCTGGGAAGACATGGCCGGCTATTCCCGCGCCGTGCGCGTCGGCGATCACATCTACGTCTCCGGAACCACCGCCACCGGGCCTGACGGTTTGGTCGGCGGCGATGACCCGGCCGCGCAGGCGCGCTTCATCATCGACAAGATCGAGCGGGCCATCAATGACCTGGGCGGTCGCCTGGAAGACGTGGTGCGCACCCGCGTCTTCATCAGCGACGTGTCCCATTGGGAGCCGGTGGCGCGCGCCCACGGCGAGCGCTTCGCCGCCATCCGCCCGGCCAACACCCTGGTGGAAGCCAAACTGGTCGGCCCGGACTATCTCGTAGAAATCGAAGCCGACGCCATCATCGGCGCAGGCGCATAAGGCTCAACTCTTCTTTTCCACATCCGGCTGCAGCACCAGATCGAGCACCGGGTTGGGGAAACGGCGCGCCAGGGTGATGGCGAAGAACGTTTCCACCAGCCCGGGCAGTTCGGCCACTTCCACCAGCACGCCGCTGTCTAATTCGTCCTTGACCACGATGGGTGGCACCACGGCCAGCCCCGGATGTTCGCGCGCCACCAGACGCAGCATGGCCATGTCATCCACCTCGGCCACAATGCGCGGGCGCACGCCCAGCCGGCTGACGAGCGCGTCAAACCCGTTGCGAATGCTCGACTGCGGCGTGGGCGCGACCAGCGGCTCCCGCTTGAGCAACGTCTCCAGATCCCACCCGGCGCGTTCCGGGCGGGGATGGCCGACCAGACTCACCGGCTGCTCATCGATGGCATGGGCGATCCAGCGCGTCGTGGCATCGCGCGGCGGTGCGTAATTGCTGAGCAGCACGTCCAGTTGGTATGCCTCCAAGCTTTGCAGCAACTCCCCCAACGCGCCTGAGCGCACCACCACCCCAATGTCCATGTCCGTGAGCAGCGGCTGCAAAAACTGAAGCTGGAAGTTGCGCGAAAGCGTGGCCAATGCCCCGACCCGCAGCACACGCCGGTGTGCCTGCTCAAGCTGCCCCAGCGTCCCCAACAACTCCTCGCCCGTCGCAAAGATCGAGTCGGCGAAATCCAGCGCAATGCGCCCGGCCTCGGTCAGGATCAGCCGCTTGCCGCTGCGTTCGAAGAGCGGCTGGCCCAAGTCCTGCTCCAACTTCTGAATCTGCATGGAGAGTGCGGACTGGGAGATGGCATGCAGCTTGGCCGTCCGCGTCAAATTGCCTTCGTGGGCCACCAGCCAGAAGTAGCGCAGATGGTGATAGTTGAACGTCAGATTGTTCATTTTTATAGAACGTTTTGTTTGAAACTATATAATTTACAGATTGATTTCGCCATGATACCCTACTCCGGAAGTTGTGACAAACAGCGTACATCACCTGTGCAGACAAGCACAGAGCAGTAATGTACACCATACCATGTGAGCGAAGGATCGAATCGACATGCAAGATGTGACTTGGGTACTCATCGTCTATCTCATACCGCTGCTGCTGGCCGGCGTGGCGCTGCCCGCCCGGCACCAACCGAGGCGATCCCACGTTCGTGCTGAGGACCGCCCGCATCGCCACGTGGACTGCATTTCTGGCCTCGCTGGTGATCGGCGGCGTGGTCTTTGCCTTCGGCGCACTGGTCAGCCCCGTCTCGGCTGGGGGAATTCGGGTTCAGCATCCGCCTGGACGCGTTGAGTGCGGTCATGTTCTGGCTGGTCGCCTTCATCGGCTTGCTGGTCGTCCAGTTCAGCCGCAACTACCTGGACGGCGATCCGCGCCACGGCGTCTTCATCGGCCGGCTCTGCCTGACCATCGCCGCCGTGATCCTGCTGGTGCTGGCGGGCAATCTCGGGCAACTGGTCGCGGCGTGGATCGGCACCAGCCTCGCGCTGCACCGCCTGCTGGTCTTCTACGCCGATCGCCCGGGCGCGGTGCTCGCGGCGCAAGCAGTTCATGGTGGCGCGCACCAGCGACATCAGCCTGATCATCGCTGCGGTCCTGCTCTTCCGCGCCTTCGGCACGGCCGATCTGGGTGCGTTGGCCCACGCCGCGGCCGGGGCGCGGGATGCCGGCGTCATGCCCGCGGGTGCGGGCTGGGCGGCCGTGCTCATCGTCCTGGCGGCGGTACTTAAGTCGGCCATGTTCCCCTTCCACGGCTGGTTGCTCGAGGTCATGGAGACACCCACACCGGTGTCGGCGCTGCTGCACGCCGGTCTGCTCAACGCCGGCACTTTCCTGGTCGTACGCCTGGGCGAACCGGTCATCCTCTCGGCGCCTGCCCTGCAGATGTTGATGCTGGTCGGCGGCTTTACCGCCCTCTTCGCCTCCACGGCCATGATCACCCAGAGCAGCGTCAAGGTGTCGCTGGCCTATTCCAGCGCGGCCCACATGGGCTTCATGCTCATGCTCTGCGGACTGGGCGCGCACAGCGTGGCCATCATGCATCTGGTGGCCCACTCGTTCTACAAGGCCCACGCCTTCCTGTCGGCCGGCAGCGTGGTGGAATACACCGGCGCGTTCGGCGGCCAGAAGTTCCAGGCGAAGCCACGGCCGCTGACCATGGCGGCGAGCCTGCTGGCCGCGCTGCTCATGTACGTCACAGTGGGCACGCTGGCGGGCATCGACCTCACAGCCAAGCCCGGCGAGATGGCGTTGGGCGCGATCTTCGTCATGGCCGTGACCTACCTGTTGGTGCAGGCATCCAACGGTGCGCGCGACCGCTTCGTCATCACGCGCACCATGTTGGCCGCCGGCGCCGTCACCCTGGCGTTCTTTGCGCTGGAACTCATGGCCGCGTGGATCCTGGCCGACGCCGTGGCCTACTTCCCCCAGCCCGACACGGCCACCCTGGCGGTGATGATCCTCATGGTCGTCGCCTTCGCCGTGGTGCTGCTGCTCAACACGCTGCGCCCCGCCATGGCCGGCTCCCGTGCCTGGCGCGCCGCCTACGTGCACCTGAAGCACGGATTCTACGCCAACACGCTCTTTGACCGGCTCATCGGCGCGCTGCGCTAACCGGTCCGCCGTCAATTCATTCACACCTTCAGCCCGGAAAGCACGCAACCATGACCATACAGACCCGACCCGTCAAGTCGACCAACGGCCATCACGAGCAGACGGTCGCGCACGCCAATGGCGCCAACGGCAGCCAACGCCACGGCTACGCACCGCATGCCTACGCCACATCATCTGCACACGTCCAGGCGACTCTAGCGCAGGTACGCAAGCGCATCGCCCCTCTCTGGCCGCTGCGCCATTTCGTGGCCGTCAACCCCTTCTTGGGCATGGCCGACTACGATTTCGCCGCCACCGCACGCACTATGGCCCAACGCGCAGGCGCCAAGCTGACGGCGCCGCGAGCCTTCTACGCCGCGGCCATCGCGGACGGTCGCATGACGTCCGCCGACCTTGCCGCCGCGCTGGCCGAGGCGGAACACGTCGCCGGCGCGCCCCACGACGTTGAGTCCCTGTGCGTCTTTGCCGCCACGCCCGCCACGGATGCCGCATTCGCACTGACGCCCACAGTGGCCGACGCCGCACAGCAGGTGACCGGTCGGGACTGGAGCCGCCTGGCCACCGAGTCCATCTCCCGCTGGGCCGCCGCACACTTCGACCAAGGCCAGGCCTACTGGACATCCCCCTGGCGCGACCTGCCCGCGTACGCCGCCTGGCGCGAGGAAGCGCTGCTGGACCGCACGGCGGAAGTCGCCGGTGTGCGCGGCTTTCGGCGGACCGTGCGCAACTTGCCCGCGTCGGCGCCGGACGCCATCGCGGCCATCGTGGCCAAGCTGGGCGTGCCGCCGGCCGGTCTGGAAGCGTACCTCCATCGCCTGCTCATGACCGTGGGCGGCTGGGCCGGTTACGCCCGCTATCTCCTCTGGGAGGCTGAGTTGGACGGCCGGTTCGACAGCTCGCTCGACGAGCTGCTGGCCGTCCGCCTGGCCTGGGAGTTGGCTCTCTACAACGCCTTCATGCCGGAGGGCGTGGACGAAGCGTGGGCCGCGTGCCGCCACGAATTGGCTGCGCCGCGCCTGAACCCCGCGGCCGACGCCGAGTTGGCGGGCGATCTGCTGCTGCAAACCGCCTTCGAGAAGGCGTACCAGCGCACATTGATTGCCACGATGGCCACGGTCGGCAGTCAGGAAATGCGGCGCGGGCGGGTGCAGGCCGCGTTCTGCATCGACGTGCGTTCGGAAGTCTTCCGCCGGGCCTTCGAGTCGGTCGCCGACGATGTGGAGACCATCGGCTTTGCCGGCTTCTTCGGCTTCCCCATCGAGTACGTGCGCCTGGGTGACGACCGCGGCGGCGCCCAGTGCCCGGTGCTGCTCAAGCCCCAATTCGTGGTCCACGAGTCGGTTCTCGGTGCGGACACGGACACCGAGCAGACAGCCGGCCACACACGCATGCTGCACCGGCGCGTCGCCAAGGCCTGGCGCACCTTCAAGTTCGGCGCGGTGGCCTGTTTCGCCTTTGTCGGCCCGGTGGGGCTGGCCTATGTCAAGAAACTGGTGAGCGACAGCCTGGGCCTGAGCCGCCCGGTGGAACACCCGGCCGCCTTTGGCCTGGACCAAGCCACAGTGGCCAAGTTGGGCCCCACGCTGGACTCGACCGAAATGGCCGGCCGCATCACCGGCATGACACCCGGGCAGCGGCTGGACGTGGCCGAGGGTGTGCTCAAGGCCATGTCGCTGACCGACAACTTCGCGCGGCTGGTGCTGTTGGTGGGCCACGGTGCGTCCACGGTGAACAACCCCCACGCCTCGGGACTGGACTGCGGCGCATGCGGCGGCCACACGGGCGAGGCCAATGCCCGGGTCGCCGCACGCGTGCTCAACGACCCGGACGTGCGCGCAGGGCTGGCTCGGCGGGGCATCCACGTGCCCGCGGACACGGTCTTCGTGGCCTGTCAGCACGACACCACCACCGATGCAGTGACGCTCTTCGACAAGGCGCTCATTCCCGCGAGCCATGCCCAGGACGTGGTCGTGGTGGAGCAGCAACTTGCCGCGGCCGGCCGCATGGCCCGCGCCGAGCGCGCCCGTCTCCTGAAGATCGACCAGGGCACTGACATCGACAAGGCGATCACGGCCCGCAGCCGTGACTGGTCGCAGGTGCGGCCCGAGTGGGGACTGGCCGGCTGCGCCTCCTTCATCGTGGCCCCACGCGCGCGCACCCAGAGCCTGGACCTGGGCGGCCGCGCCTTCCTCCACTCCTACGACTGGCGGCAGGACAACGGCTTCGGCGTGCTGGAACTGATCATGACCGCGCCCATGGTGGTGGCCAGTTGGATCAACCTGCAGTACTACGCGTCCACAGTGGACAACCGGGTCTTCGGCAGCGGCAACAAGGCGCTGCACAACGTGGTGGGCGCGCTGGGCGTGCTGGAGGGCAACGGCGGCGACCTGCGCGTGGGCCTGCCGTGGCAGTCGGTGCACGACGGCGAACGCTACATCCACGAGCCGCTGCGCCTCAACGTACTGATCGGCGCGCCCATCGAGGCCATGAACGACATCATCGCCCGGCATGAGGGCGTGCGCCAATTGCTGGACAACGGCTGGGTTCATCTCTTTGCACTGGCCGAAGACGGCACGGTGAGCCGGCGCTACGCGGGCGACCTGCGCTGGCGGTCGGTGGCGGAGGAGGAGGCCACGGCCGCAGAGAGCTATCAAGCGGCCAATCACTGGTTGAATTGAGGCAAGCGCGCCTCATCCGTTCGCCGCGCCTGTTGGTCGCGGCACCGACCGGTGGGTTCAGCGGCGCGGTAGAGTCGCCCACGGTATGAACGCCTGGCGACCCTACCGCGCCGAACATGCGCATCAAATCAGCGTGCGGCTGTGCCGGTTGCGGTTGCGGACATGCTCATTTGCACGGCGCTGTGTTACAGTATGGGCGCCATTCCTGCCGCTGACCACTTCCGAAATGAGCGTGCCATGATCCGCTTCAGCCTGCGTCTCAACAACGACCTGACTCTGCCCACCTACATCACGTTGGCGCAGACCGCCGAAGCCGCCGGCTTCCACAATTCTGGGTCTCCAACGACCTCTTCCTGCGCAGCAATCTGGTGATCCTTCCGCGGTTGCGCAGGCGACCAGTCGCATAGAGATCGGCACGGGCATCCTCAACCCGTACACCACGCACCCGGCCGAGATGGCCATGTTCGCCGCCACCATGGACGAACTGAGCGGCAACCGCTTCAACTTCGGACTGGCGCGGGTGCAGGGCAGTTTCCTGGACTGGGTCGGGCTGGAGCAGGCGCGGCCGCTGGCTGCGGTGCGCGAGGCGTGCCGGCCATGCGCAGCCTGCTGCGCGGCGAGCGCGCCGCCCTGGACGGCAAGTGGATGCAGTGGACGGACGAGGCATATCTGCGTTTCGACGCGCTCGGGTGACGCCCATCTACGTGGAAGCGATGGGGCCGAAGATGCTGCACCTGGCGGGCCAAGTGGCCGACGGTGTGCTGCCGCTGCTCTTCCCGCCGGAGCACTACTTCACCGTGCGTCCGCTGGTGGCGGCGGCGAAGCGGAACGGGATCCGTCTTTGCCGCCGCTGGACTTCGCCGCGTGCATCTGGGTTTCACTGTCGGAAGATCGAGACGCCGCCCGGCGCGTGCTGGCGCAGAAGATCGCCTACTACGGCCCGGCGTTGGGTCCCTTGATTTTGTCACAGCTTGGAGTCACACAGGAGGACTTCGCCCATCGAACGGGCCATGGTGGTGGAACGGGACGAGGAGAAAGCCATCAGTCTGGTGGATGAGCGTATGCTGCGCATCGGCGTGGTCGGCACGCCCGCCGACGTGATCGCGCGCCTGGAGCCGCTCGTCGCCGCCGGCGCCACCCACCTCAGCTTCGGCCCGCCCCTCGGCCCGGATCCGGTGGCGGCGGTGCGGTTATTGGGGGATGTGGTAGAGCATTTTAATAATTAATCGAGAATAGATAATGATTAAGTAATAAGTAGGCGCACGCCAGCCGCCATTAGACATTAAAAAATTATCTATTTTCGATTAATTATTCACGAGCCTCCCACGCAATCGGACTCACATCATCATGCTTCAACGTGCGCGTGGACGTGCGGTCGATGCGCATGATGAGGCGACAGGCGGGGTCGGGGCAGACGACGCGGCTGTCGGTCTCCATCCAGTCGGCGGGGTGGTTGAGCCGCTGCTTGGCCGGCAGGAGCGGGATGGCGGCCTGCAAGGCGTAGAGGCAAAAGTCGGCACCTTCGGGGAGCGACACTTTGCCGCCGCGCAGGTGGAAGCAGTCGCCCACGGCCATGGTACACGTGCAAGTGCCCTCAATGGCCTCGACGACTACGGTCAGATCGTAGAGTTGGAATTCATCCTCGCGCAATTCGTCCATCATTCCATCCAAAAAACACGGAGCCACAGATGGACACAGAGATCGCTCATGTGGCGCCATCTGTGTCCATCCGTGGCTCAAGCCGTTACTCGAACGTCACCTGGCCGGTGGAGCCGTCGTAGGTGCCGATCTGCACGAACTCGCTGAGATCGTCGCTCACGCCGTAGATGCCGTAGTTGACGATAGCCTGGTCACCGTTCTCGTCCAGGAAGGTTTGGACCGCGGTGCCGATGTAGTGGTTGGCGATGAAGGGCAGGATCGACTTCACGCCGGGGCCGCTGTTGTCGGCCGCGACCATGGAGAGCATGGCGATGTTGGCCGCGTCGTAGGCGTAGTTGGTGAAGGGACCGGGCTCGCTGCCGTGCATCGCCACGAAGGCATCGATGAAGGGCTGGGTGTTGGGCGTGGAACTCTCGGCAAAGGAGACCGAGGTGAAGTTCACGTCCTTGAGGAACTGGGCGTGCCCCGCATCGGCCAGAATCTCCGGATTGGCCAGATTCTCCACGCCGAGCCAATCCACCGAACCCAGCACCGGGTCGGTCACCGCGATCTGCAGCGCTTTCTGCCCGTCACCCAGGAAAGCTACGGCCAACACCGCGGTCTCGCCCGACTCCTGGAGCCGCGCCACTTCGCTGCTCAGCTTGGCCATTTCGCCGGTGAGATCCGGCGGCTCGGGCGCATACATGACCACCGCGACCTCACCGCCACCCGCGGCCTGGAAGCCCGCGGTGAAAGACTCGATCATGCCGTTGCCGAAGGGATCGTCCACGGCCAGCATGGCGATGTTCTGGTAGCCGCGTTCTGTGGCGATCTGTTCGAACGCGTTGGAGGCGTAGGTGTCCGGCGGGTACATGACGCGGAAGACGTTGTCGCCGGGAATGGCGCCGGCCGGCGCGCTGGACGCGGGCGCCACCAGCACGATGTTGTTATCGTCGGCGTACTGCTTGGCGCCCAGCACCTCGCCCGTGGTCAGCGGGCCGACCACGACGCTGGCGCCGCTGGTCTGCACGATGCTCTGGACGGCCTTGGCCGCACCGTCGGGTGTGCCTTCGGTGTCGGCGCTGGCGATGGTGAATTGGATGTTGGAGCCGGCATTGGCCAGTTCCGTGTTCATCTGCTCCACGGCCAGTTCAATGCCCTTGCCGAAGTCGGTGCCGAACGAGCCGAGCGAGCCGGTGAAGGGCTGGGCCACGCCGAGCACGTAGGTCTGCGGGCCGGCGGCTTCGCCGTCAACGGGCACGGCCACGGGCTGGCATGCAGCCATCAAGAGCAAAATGACGACCAGACTTGCACTAACCAGGATTCGTTTCACGGTGTTTCTCCCTGCTGCTGTAGGATTGAATCGTTCGAGACTGCTTCGCTGTCCATGGCGTTCGCGGGGGACTGTGTGATGGGGTACAACGCAGGCAACTATACAACAGTGCAAGCCCGTGCTCCAAACGTGTTGACTCCAAGGTATCCGGTGTGTTAGACTTGCGCTAAGTCAAGAGGGCTGCCCACCCGCATGCGGTCCACCTGAAGGCTCACTTCGCTTGGCGAATCAATTTAGGTCGAAAGGGCTGCCCAGTCTAGCGGTCCGCTCGGGATTTCCGATTCGGCTATATTGATCAAAATCGCCCTTGATACAAGGGCGATTTTTCTGTCATCCCCATATCATTCACACGGAAGTCGAAAATGCATCTCCTCTACTTGGACGCGTCCGGATCCCCAGCCAATCCCAATGAGGACTATTTTGTCTTGGGTGGACTCAGTATTCCAGAGGCGAGCGTTCGATGGTTAACTCACCAACTGAACGAATTGGCGCGAGAGCTTCCGGGAGATCTCCACCACAGTCGCATTGAATTTCATGCTGCTGAGGTGTTCAGCGGGCGCAAACCTCCCTGGTCGAAGTTACATCACTGGCGTGGAAAAACAGAAAAGAAGGAATCACGAATTCAGGTGCTAAAAGACGTACTTGGCGTCCTCGACAAAGCGAAACCGGATATAGTCGCTTTTGGCACCGCGGTACACAAAGCATCGTATCCCGACGCAGATCCAATCCATATGGCATTTGAGGATGTATCAAGCCGATTTAACCGGCATCTCAGGAATATTTCCACAGCGGATCAGCCGAGTTAGGCATCATTGTCATCGACAAAAGTGCGAGTGAGACAAATCTCCAGAGTCTTGCCCGTCAGTTCCGGGACGAAGGCAATCAGTGGGGTGACCAGTTGCGCCACGTGTGCGAAGTCCCGCTGTTTGTCGATTCCAGCGTCGCGTTTGGTCCAATTGGCGGACCACATTGCCTACGCTATTTTCCGCTTTTACAATGCCGGTGATGCAAACTACCTCAACTGCCTTGAAGGACGCTTTCAAGAAAAGGATGGGATACTTCACGGTCTTGCACACCTGAAGAACGGAACAAACAGTTGCCTCTGTCCAGCCTGCGTCAGCCGAAGAC
Organism: Caldilineaceae bacterium; assembly: GCA_041391205.1. Lineage (GTDB taxonomy): Bacteria > Chloroflexota > Anaerolineae > Caldilineales > Caldilineaceae > JAWKOK01. Next base: position 100,806 of record JAWKOK010000010.1, on the reverse strand, counting down.
GATAACAGAATCTCCCGAATTGAGGCGTTGTCCCTCCTTCAGAACTCTGCACGGCATTTGTCCCACTCGTCTCAGACAGATATAATCCTCCAAACTGCACCGACATCCACCTGGAAAGCAACCGCGCCCTGTGAATGCCGCACTCCTAATTGACTCGCTTGTCCGCACACTCCAAGTCGGCAGCATGTATGCGCTCATGGCCATCGGCTTGACGCTGACCTTTGCCGTGCTCAAGCTGCCCAACTTCGCCCACGCCGAACTGATCACCATCGGTGCGTACGCCGCGCTGGTCATGTCGCTCTTCATCACGAGCAACCCGCTGATCGTCATGGGTGTGGCGTTCGTGGTCGCCGCGCTGGTGGCCGTCATCTGTCACCGCGCCGTCTACCGGCCGCTGGGCGAAGTCAGCAACTCCATGTACACGCTGATCCTGGCGTCGTTCGCCGTGGGCCTGATCCTGCGCTACATCGTCTTCCTCTTCGTGGATCGCTTCGACCTCTTTGACAAGCGCATCCAGGTGCCCACCAGCGTCGTCCTGCAAAACCAGTGGCTGACCATCACCAACATCTTCCTCTGGGTGGTGCCGACCAGCATCGTGCTCGTCATCGCGCTGAGCCTGCTGCTGGAATACACCACCATCGGCCGCGAGATGCGCGCGCTGGCCGACAACGGCGTGCTGGCGCGCATCATCGGCGTGCCGGTGGAGCGGGTGAACACCATCACGTGGATCCTGGCGGGCGGATTGGCCGGCGTGGGCGGCGCGCTCTGGGGCATGTACACCTTCGTCAACCCGCTGGTGGGCTGGCTGGCCATTCTCTCGGTCTTCGCCGCCACCGTGCTCGGCGGCATGACCAGTTTCATCGGCACGATCTTGGGCGCATATCTGGTCGCCTTCTCCGAAAACACGGTCATGCAGTTGCTCAATCACTACCTGGGCATCGACTTCAGCTTCAAGCCGGCCATCCCCTTTATCATCATCATTCTCGTGCTGCTCATCCGGCCCCAAGGACTGACCGGCCTCTTCCACGGCGCGCCCATCTTCCGGGCCCAAACGACGCGGGAAGTGTGACCATGCTCAACATCGACCTGGTCGCCACCCTTATCGCGCTGCTCACCTTCTTCGGCATTTCGGCCATGATCGCGCTGAGCCTCAACCTGGAATACGGGCTGGCCGGTGTGCCCAACTTCGGCCAGGCGCTCTTCGTCTCGGTGGGCGCGTACACCGCGGGCGTGACCTACACGCGCCTCATGCCGCTGCTGGCCGGGCGCGACGTCATCGACCCGTGCGGCGCCAGTCTGGGACAGGCGCTGGGGCTGCGTTCGGAGATCATCCGCACCGTGCCCGCGGTCGGCTTCACCAACTTCGCCGTCACCCTGGTCATCGCCGCGCTCATCGGCGGCGTCGTGGGCTACCTGGCCTCCTATCCGGCGCTGCGGCTCAAGGAGGAGTGGTACCTGGCGCTGGTGCTCCTGGTCGGCAGCGAGATCGTGCGCATCATCGTGCGCAGCTACGACCCCATCATCTGCGCGCACAACGGGCTCTCCGGCCTGGCCCAGCCCTTCGCCTTTCTGGGCAACAGCCGCCTTTCGTCCATGGCCTTCGCCGGGCTAGTGCTTACGGCCGCCGGGCTGGTCTACCTCTACACCCAGCGACTGGCCCGCTCGCCCTACGGCCGTCTGCTCAAGGCGGTACGCGAGAACGACATGGTGGCCGCCAGCCTGGGCAAGTCGGTGCCCCGGGCCCGGGCGCAGGTCATGTTCATCGGCTCGGCCATCGCCGCCATCGCGGGCGTCTTCTTCGTCACGAACCTGGGCTTTGCCAGCGCCAACGACTACGCCGTCGCCTTCACCCTGGACATCTGGGTCATGATCGTGCTGGGCGGCTTGGGCAACATGCGCGGGGCCGTGCTAGGCGCGCTCATCGTCACCGTGCTCGACCGGGTGACGCAGGTGATGGCCATCCAACTGGACATGATGGGCAGCCAGTTCGAGTTCAACTACGTGCGCTTTATTGTCTTCGGCGTCATCCTGCTGCTCATGCTGCGCTACCGGCCCCAAGGTCTGCTGCCCGAGCCGCTGGAGACCACGCGCGCCCATGCCCATTTGGCCGAAGCGGGGGACTGACGCCATGTTGATGCTCGAACACGTCGCCAAATCGTTCGACAGCCTGCGCGCCGTCAAGGACGTCTCCCTGACCGTGCCCCAGGGCGCGATCATCGGTCTCATCGGCCCCAACGGCAGCGGCAAGTCCACGCTCATGAACGTCATCGCCGGCAGCCTCCAGCCGGACGCGGGGCGCATCCTCTTCGACGGCCACGACATCACCGACGAGAGCGCGCGCGACATCTATCAACGCGGGCTGGCGCGCAGCTTCCAGGATCCGTCGCTCTTCTTCCGCATGTCGGTGCTGGACAACATGCTCCTGCCGGTGAAGCAGCAGCGGGGTGAACAGCCGGCGCGCGCGCCGTGGCACCGGCTCTGGCGGCGCGACGAGGACGCCCACGCAGCCGTGGCCGCGGCCAACCTGGCCGACACCCAGCTACGCGGTCACTACGCGCAGCCCGCGTCGGACCTCTCCGGCGGGCAGATGAAGCTGCTGGAACTGGCGCGCAGCATGATGGGCGATCCCAAGCTGCTGCTGCTGGACGAGCCGACCGCGGGCGTGGCCCCGGCCCTGGCCTACACCATCTTCGACCGCATCGAGGCGCTGCGCCAAGCCGGGTTGACCTTCCTCATCGTGGAGCACCGGCTGGAGATCCTCTTCAACTACGTGGACAGCGTCTACGTCATGCATCTGGGCGAGGTCATCGCCCACGGCACGCCGGCCGACATCCAGCAGAACGCGCAGGTCCGGGAGGTCTATTTTGGCGAGTGAGAACGGGCGCCCCGTGCTGGCCGTGCGCGATCTGGAGGCGGGCTACGGCAAGCTGACCATCCTCCACCAGGTGACGCTGACCGTGCCGCCGCAACAGTTCACGGCCATTCTCGGCCCCAACGGCAGCGGCAAATCGACGTTGCTCAAGACCATCTACGGCTTCACCACCGTGACCGGCGGCGCCATCGAGTTGCTGGGTGAGTCGCTCCTCGGCGTGCCGTCGGACCAGGTGGGCGCGCACGGGCTGGCCTACGTGCCCCAGCGCGACAACGTCTTCACCAGCATGACGGTGCGCGACAACCTGCGCCTGGCCGTGCGCCGTCTGCCCAAGGCGGACGCGGCGCGCATGCTCGACGAGGCGTACCGGCTCTTCCCCATCCTGGCCCAGCGCGGCGATCAACGTGCGGGCAAGCTCAGCGGCGGCGAGCGCCAGATGCTGGCCATCGCCCTGGGCTGGCTGGCCCGGCCACGCGTCATGCTGCTGGACGAACCCAGCGCGGGGCTGTCGCCGCTCTTCGTGACCGAGGTCTTCCGCACCCTGCGCCAACTGTGCGACGAAAGCGGCATCACCATGGTCGTGGTGGAGCAGAACGCGCGCAGCATTCTGCGCTGGTGCGACTACGCCTACGTGCTGCGCGAAGGGCAAGTCGCCTTCCAAGGCTCGGCCGACGACATTCTCAACGATGAAGAAACCGTGAAAGGGTACCTGGGCGTTGGCTGACACAACCCTCTCCATCGCGTTCCAAACCGACAAGCCCCTGGCCGCCTACGGTCCCCTGGCCGCGCAGGCCGAGGCGTACGGCTTCGACGCGGTCACCGTCTACAACGACATGCTCTACCAACCGGCGTGGCTGCCGCTGCTGGAGATGGCGCGGGCGACACAGCGCATGCAGGTGGGCGTGGCCGCGGTCAATCCGTTCACGTGCCATCCCATCAACATCGCGGGCAACATCGCGCTGGTGGACGAGGCGAGCCGCGGCCGCGCCTATCTGGGCGTGGCCCGGGGCGGCTGGCTGGACTTCGTGGGGCTGCACCCGCAACGAAGCGTGACCGCGCTGCGCGAGGCGCTGGCCGCGGTGCGCCATCTGCTGCGTCAGGACAAGACGCCGCTGGCCGGGGAAATTTTCCCCCTTGCGGGCGGCGACAGTTTGCGCTGGTCCATCCTGCGCAGCGACATCCCGTTTCTGTTGGGCACATGGGGCGAACAGACCATCCGTGCCTGCATCGACGAAATCGCGGCGGTCAAGATCGGCGGCAGCGCCAACCCCGACGTCATTCCCCACTTCCGTCGCGCCATCGACGAGCAGCGGCGGCGCGGTAAATCGTGCCGGTGCGGATATCGACATCGTCATCGGCGCAGTCTGCGTGGTCGATGAGGACGGTGCGGCCGCGCGCCAACTGGCCAAGCGCGAGGTTGCGCTCTACCTGCCCATCGTCGCCGACCTGGACCCCACCGTCACCCTGGAGCCGGCCTTGGTGGCGCGGCTCAAAGCAGCGGCGGCCGCGTACGATTTTGTCGCCGCGGCCGCGCTCGTCTCCGATGAATTGTTGGCCAAGTTCGCCTTCGCCGGCACGCCGGACCAAGTCGCTGCACACGCGGCGTCCCTCTTCGCGGCCGGTGCGCAGCGGGTGGAATTCGGCACGCCCCACGGCCTCACGCCGGAGGAAGGCATGCGCCTGCTGGGCACGCGAGTGCTGCCCGCATTGCGCTAGCGTCTCCGCCACGCAACAGACTGTCTACGCGTCCTCCCACTGCTCCCGCATGATCACCGGCTTGACCGGCGCCTCTTCCGCCAGGAGCGCCAATGTGGCCTCCAGAACACGCCGTTGCTGTGCGACATCATGGGGCCGGCCCAGGGTTGCGCCCCGCGCCAGCCGTGTGTAGACCGCGCGCGGCGGCCGCGTCACTCGAGTACGCCCCGCGTTCCACGTCGTCAACGTTGTGGCAATGCCGGCCATCTCCAGCGCACGTGCGATCAGTCCCACGGACTGAGAGCAGATCGGTCAGGAAGGCACCAGCAGCGCGGCGTCGGCCCGTTCCGCAGTGGCCAAAGCCAGGATGGCGGGAATGGTCTCGTCCACCACGCGGGCGGCGTCCGGCTGGTAGCCCATGAAGCTGACCACCGACGGCGCCAGCTCGCCGATGACGTCTTCCCGCACGAGATCGTGCAGGTGGCCCAGCGGCAAGAGCACCTGTTGGTCTTCGTTCACCGCGGCATGGTCGTAATGGTCGTGGGCGAAGGCAAGCGCACCGGGGTCCGTGGTGTGGGGAAAGGTGCGGATGGTGTAGTCGCCCAGGTCATTGGCCGCGTCGAACGGCCGCTGTAGCGGGGGCAGATAGCCGCCGGCCGACGAGATCAGCATGAGACGGCTCGCAGCCAAATCGACGGCCGGGCCGCTCGGCGTCTCTTTATTGTCGGGGCGGTTGTAGATGTCCCACTTGGTCTCACCCGTGGCCCGATAATGGGCCAGCCAGGTTCGTTCGTACTCCGCTTGCCAGGCATCTCGGTTTTCCAAAACGTCCAAAATTGTCTCTCCTGTATTGACAGCGAACCGGTCATCAGTCCGAGGATTGCGCGAATTTTTCCTGCGTAGAAGCGGCTCTGTGCGGTGCATCCGACAGGGCAAACAACCGCGCCCCCGTCCGTTTCCGCCCGAGCCGCCTGCTGATTATAGTACAATCAGCGCACAAACACACCCGTCTTGTTTTGAGAAGCCTATCTCAATTTCGAGGCAGACGAGGAGATTGGGAAATATGCGCGCCGAACAAACGACAACACCCACCGAGAAGCTGGCGGAAGCGATTCGCCAAGCATGCCTTGAGGCGGCGCTCACCGCCTACGAGACGGCGCGCGCCGACGGCCTGTGCCACGAAGGCGCCTGGGAATGCGCCATCGACGCCATGCGCGCCGTGAAGCTCGAGGAACTCATCAAGCAGGCCGGGGCTGGGGTGTCGGATCGTTGACTTCGTTTTGGGTGATGGGGTTGTAGGGTGGTGGGGGTCACGTTTCACGTTTCACGCATCACGCTTCAAAAAGAAACGACGCACCCCTCACTCGGTGCGTCGCTCTTCAGTGCCCCTGCTCCGACTCGAACGGAGATGCCCTATTGGGCACAGGCCCTCAACCTGCTGTGTATACCAATTCCACCACAGGGGCAAAGACACTGTTAAGTATACACAACCGTGGGTCAGCGTCAAAATTCGGCGCACGATTTCCACCATGGAAACCGCCGCCATCCACGCCAAGATTGTGAAAAAGTGAACAGCCCGCCGCCGAAAAATGGGCTATCCTCGGCAGCGTGACGCGGTCACAGGTGGCTTTGGCCAAATCTTACCGGCCGGCGGCGAAATTGCGCACGGCCGTGCAATGTATGGAGGCTCAAATGGCATATGACGTTCCGAAGTCCCCCAATTCTTCCCAGCCCGACCTGGAGCTGGCGCTGTTGCGACGCTTGCCGTTTTCGTCCTGGCTGGAACGGTTCGACATCTGGCTGACGGCGCTGCTGGCGCGCTACGGCATCACGGCCATGCGGGTGGGGCTGGGCATCATCTTCTTTTGGTTCGGCGCGCTCAAGCTGGTGCCCGGGCTCAGCCCGGCCGAGGATCTGGTGCGCAACACGATCTACTTCATCAACCCGGACATCTTTTTGCCCATCCTCGCGGTGTGGGAGATGGCCATCGGCTTGGGGCTGCTGACGGGCAAGTTCATGCGGTTGACGTTGCTGCTCCTCTTCCTGCAGATGCCGGGCACGGCGCTGCCGCTGGTGCTCCTGCCGGAGGTCTGCTACACCCGCTTCCCCTTCGGGCTGACGTTGGAAGGGCAGTACATCATCAAGAATCTGGTGCTGATCACCGCGGGCATGGTCATCGGCAGCACGGTGCGGGGCGGACGCGTGGTGGCGCCCGACGCATCGGCTTGACGCGCGCGCTGCCATCACTTCCCGGAAGGGGTCAGACGCGACTCGGTTTACGCAATACGTGCGGACCCCTTCCGGGAAGTGATGGCACACATAGACGTTTGCGTAACTCTAACAAACGTCAAACGTGCGTCTTTTCTCGCTGTGATAGAGTGATGTGACATGGAATCCATCATTCGTCTTCAGGAGGACACTCGATGACAGAAGCACAAGCGCAAGCCCCGGAGTCTTTGGAATACCGCACCGAAGTCAAACAACTGCTCGACATTCTCGCCCATTCGCTCTACACCGACCGCGAAATTTTTCTGCGCGAGCTCATCTCCAACGCGTCGGACGCGCTCAACCGCGTCCAGTTTGAGATGCTGACCAATCACGACGTGGTCGACCCGGACGCCAAGCTCGCCATCACCATCACCTATGACAACGACGCCGGCGTCATCACCATCAGCGACACCGGCATCGGCATGAACCACGACGAGTTGATCGCCAATCTGGGCACCATCGCCCACTCCGGCGCCAAGGACTTCATCCGCGAGGCCAAGGAAGAAAAAGTCGCGCTGGAGGACATCATCGGCCAGTTCGGCGTTGGTTTCTACTCGGTCTTCATGGCCGCCAAAGAGGTGACCGTCACCACCCGCTCCTATCGTCCTGACGACCGCGCCTGGACCTGGCGCTCCACCGGCGACAGTTCGTACACCGTGGAACCGGCGGACAAGGCGACGCGCGGCACGGACATCCGCGTCACGCTCAAGGACGACGCCAAGGAATTCGCGAGCGGCTGGCGGCTGGAGCAGATCATCAAGCAGCATTCCGACTACGTCTCCTTCCCCATCTACGTGGTGGACGCCAACGCGGAAACCGAAGAAGGCGAAGAAGCGCCGCAGCCCGAACCGGTCAACCGGCAGACCGCGCTCTGGCGTCAATCCGCGTCGTCGGTGAGCGACGAGGAGTACGACGAGTTCTACAAACAGCTCACCTTCGACTTCAATGCGCCCATGCTGCACATGCACATGGTGGCCGATTCGCCCGTCAACGTGCGCAGCATCCTCTACGTGCCGTCCAAGCGCGAGCGCCAACGCCTGGGCATGGGCAGCGAAACCGGGCTGCGTCTCTACTCGCGCAAGATCCTGATCCAGCGCCACAACAAGGATCTGCTGCCCGACTACCTGCGCTTTGTGGAAGGCGTGGTCGACTCGGAAGACCTGCCGCTCAACGTCTCGCGTGAGATGGTGCAGAGCAACCCGGTCATGCGCCACCTGCGCAAGGCATTGACCAACCGCGTGCTCAAGGAAGTGCGCACGTTGGCCGAGAAGGAGCCGGAGAAGTACGCTCAGTTCTGGGACGAGTTCGGCGTCTTCCTCAAGGAAGGCATCGCCGTGGAGCCGGGCAACCAGGAGTCGCTGGCCGACTTGCTGCGCTTCCACTCGCTGCGCAACAGCGGCGCCGATGTGTGGACGTCGCTGCGCGCCTACGTCGACGGCATGAAGGACGACCAGACGGAGATCTACTACGTCCTGGGCGAAGACCTGCGCTCGGTGGCGCGCAGCCCGCATCTGGATTCCTTCCGCAAACACGACATCGACGTGCTCTATCTGGTCGATCCCATCGACGGCTTCATGGTCTCCATGCTGCGCGAGTTCGACGGCAAGCCGCTGCGCAACATCGACGACGCCGGCCTCGACCTGCCCGCCGGCGACGATGAAAGCACCGCCGAAGACACGCCGCCCGTGGACGAAGGCGAATTGGACGACTTGATGGCCCGCTTCCGCAGCGTGCTGGGCGACCGCATCGTGGACGTGCGCACATCCAAGACGCTGGTCAGCAGCCCGTGCCGCCTGGTCACGCCCGAGGACAACTACGACCGCGACCTGCAACGCCTGCGCCGCTTGATGGAGGAAGACTACGAGGATCCCAAGAAGATCCTGGAGATCAACCGCAGCCATCCGCTGGTGGCCAACGTGGCCCATCTGCTCCACACCGATGCCGCCAACCCGCTCATCGACGTGACGGTGGAGCAGCTCTTCGCCAACGCAACTGCTCGACGGCATCCAGCCCAGCCCGGCCGACATGGTGGAGCGGGTGCAGAAGCTCATGGAAGCCGCCGTCGCATCCAAGTCACAGGGCAGCACGTAGACCGCACCCAACACTCACTCGTGCCCACGCGCCGCGTGGCACGTTTTGATTGGCGCTCACGGTGACCGTGGGCGTAAGAAGTTGCCGGCATTGCAGATCTGGCACGACCCTCCTATAATCTAGGCGACCGTACGCGCTCGCCGTTTGACGTACCGAAAGCCGCCACTCCAACCCCATGCGCGCCATTCGCCAAAAACTATCAGTGTTCATCCGTCTCCACCTGTGGCTAGCCCTCAGCGTGCTCACCCTGCTCATTGCCCCCCACGCCGCGGCTCAGGACGCCGCCATCGGCAACCGGGCCTACGCTGACGCCTTCACCGTGCTCAGCCGGCTGGACGCGCGCAACGGTGCGCCGCGGCCCCACAGCAGCGCCATCACCGTGGACGGCTATCTGGCCGTGGTCTACGCGGAAGAGAGCGACAACCCGCAGGGCGGCATCGCCCTCTTCGACCTGAGCGACCCCACGCAGCCGCGCAAAGTCGGCGGCACGGAAGAGAATACGGGCCTGCTGGCCGAACAGCACGCCATCGGCTGGCACCGCGACGGCGACAAACTCTACGCCGCCATGCTGGCCGTGGGCGGCATCGAAATCTGGGACTGGTCCGACGTGCACAAGCCGACCCAAATCAGCCGGCTGGAGCTCCCCGGCGTGCACCTGGGCTATGCGCTGGGCGCGTGGTGGCTCTTCTGGCAAGCGCCCTACATCTACGTGAGCGGCACGTCCAACGGCCTCTTCATTGTGGACGCGGCCGATCCCCAACGCCCGCAACTGGTGACTCGGGACGACGGCCCCAATCCCCTCCCCGTCAGCCAGACCGGCGGCTTTCGCATCGGCCCGGTCTTCGCCGTGGGCAACCTGCTGGTCGTCTCGGCCAACGACGGCTCCGGCTACGCCACGCTGGACATCAGCGACCCGCGCAACCCGGCACTCATCGCGGCCGTACGCGACGAGGCGCCGCCCTCCTACTCGTCCATGGTCAACGGCAACGCCATCTACGCTGCGGGCACCGACAATCACCTGCACATCTTCGACATCCGCGACCCCGCCGCCATCGAGCACGTGGGCGCAGCGGACATGGACGGCCGCGGCGGCTATCTCACGCTCCAGGACGGCTTCGCCCACGTGGGCGCGTCCGAACACTACGTCAAAGTCGACGTGCGCGACCCGCACAACCCGCAGGTGGTCGGCACCGCGTCGTCGGGGTTGGCCAACCGGGACGAGGACTTCGCCGTTGTCCACGGCAACCTGGTCACCATCGGCGACGACCACGGCAACGGCACCACCATCATCGCCCACGACACCGCGCCGGACACCACCGGCCCCAGCGTCACCATGGTCTCGCCCGCGGACGGCGCGCTGGAGCAGGCCCGCTCCTCCCGCGTCGGCCTCACCTTCAGCGACCAGATCGACCTGCGCAGCGTCAACGCGGAAACGCTCATCGTGCGCAAGGTGGGCGGTGCGCAGGTGACCGGGCGCATCAGCGGCCAGACGGGCATCGTCAACTTCTGGCCCGACGCACCGCTGGACGCCGAGACCGCGTACGAGGTCATCCTGCCCGCGGGCGGCGTGCGCGACGTGGTGGGCAACCCGCTCGCGCAGGAGTTCCGCGCCACGTTTTCCACCGGCCTCTTCCTGGACGCGCCGGTGCGCTGCACCATTGAGCAGCACGATTTCGCGCTGGTGGACAGGCCGGCCGACTTCCGCGTGCGCGTCGACTCGGACGTGGGCCGGACCGAGCAGATCTGGCGCTTCGGCGACGGCCGCGACGTGACGATTCCCCTGGGCGTGGACACGGTGCGCACCACCTACAGCGCGCCCGGCCACTACACCATGCGCGTCGTCGCGGGCAACGACCAGTTTCGCACCGCCTGTGCCACCCAAGTCACCGCCATCCACCCGGTGGTGCCGGGCCACCCCACCTCCAGCAGCACGATCATTTTTGACGCGGATCGGGCGCGGGTCTGGAACGTGAACCCGGACAACGACACCGTGACCATCACCAGCGGCGTGGACCACACCAAGCTGGCCGAGCAGCCGGTGGGCGACAACCCGCGCACCCTGGCCCAGGCGCCCGACGGCACGGTCTGGGTGGTCAACCAGGACGACGCGTCCATCTCGATCCTCGCGCCGGAGGATGGGCGGCCCGTGGCCACGCTGCCGCTGCCGCCCGCGTCCCAGCCCTATGGCATCGTCTTCACGCCCGACCGCCGCCACGCCTTCGTCACCTTGCAGGCCACGGGCGTCGTGCTGCGGCTGGACCCGACGAGCCGGGCCGTCACCGGTCAGGTCGACGTGGGGCCGACGCCGCGCGGGCTGGCCGCGTCCCACGTGGAGAATCGCGTCTTTGTCGCCCGTTATATTTCGCCCGATGACGGCGGCATCATCACCGAGCTTGATCCCGACACGCTGGAGATCGTGCGCGTCCACACGTTGGCCATGGATCCCGGCCCCGACACCGAGGCCAGCGGGCGCGGCCTGCCCAATGGCCTGGGCGCGCCCGTGGTCACGCCCGACGGCAGGCGGCTGTGGATCCCGTCCAAGAAGGACAACATCCAGCGCGGGCAGCAGCGGGACGGCCAAACGCTCACCTTCGAGTCCACCGTGCGCCCCATCGTCTCCCAGGTGGACCTGGTGGAGAATCGGGAACTGCTCCCGGCGCGTATCGACTTCAACGACCGGGAAGGGCCGGTTGCGGTGCTCTTCAGCCCCTTCGGCGACTATGCATTCGTGCTCATGCAGGGGTCCAACGCGGTGGAGGTCGTCGACGTCTTCAGCGGCGAGGTGGTGACCGCCATCGAAGACGTGGGCGCGGCGCCCGCGGGCATGGCGCTCACCGCGGACTCGTCCACGCTGTTTGTGCATGGCTGGCTCTCGCGCACCGTGCGCCCTACGACGTGGACGAGATGATCCGCTCCGGCGGCGACCGTACGGCCACGCTGCTGGCCACCGTCGACGTGGTGGGCCACGAGATGGTGCCCGAGGATGTCCTGCGCGGCAAGCAGATCTTCTACTTTGCGGGCGACAAACGCATGAGCCGGGACGGCTACATCGCCTGCGCATCCTGCCACCTGGACGGCGCTCAGGACGGCCGCGTGTGGGACCGGACGGCCCGAGGGCGAGGGGCTGCGCAACACCATCGACCTGCGCACGCCGCAGGCAAGCTCCACTGGAGCGCCAACTTCGATGAAGTCAGGATTTCGAGCAGGACATCCGGCTGCTCTTCGGCGGCCACGGATTTCTGGACGACGACGCCTGGCACGATGCGGCCATGCGCCGCTGAGCCGGGCCAAAGCCGGCCTCAGCCCGGAACTGGATGCGCTGGCCGTTTGTGACGTCTCTGCGTGCGCCGCCGCCCAGCCCGTACCGCGCTGCGGACGGTTCGCTCACGCCGGCGGCGGCGCAGGGGCGAGAGGTCTTCCGCCGGTTGGGCTGCAACGTCTGCCACGGCGGCGCGGCGTGGAGCGACAGCGACTCCAGCGTGGTCCACAATCTGGGCGCCATCGGCACGGCCGTGGACCGGCGGCTGGGGGCCGCTGCCGGCATCGACACGCCGCCGCTGCTGGGGCTGTGGGCGTCGGCGCCCTATCTGCACGACAGCCGTGCGCCCGATGCTGACCGCGGCGCTGCGGTCATCGGATGCGGTGACGTGGCACGGCGACGTGGACGCGCTCGACGCGGCCGCCTTCAACGCGCTGCTGGCCTATCTGCTGCAACTCGACGCGCGTGAAACGCCCGTGCGCGCCATCCCGGCGATTGCGCTGGTTCAGCCCCGTGCGGACGCGGTCCTGCCGCGCGCGCAGCCGGTGAAGCTGGCGGCGAACACCGCGTCCGGGCTGGGCGCGGTGGTGGATGTCACGTTTTGGTGGATGGGACGCCGGTGGGCAACGACGACAACGCCGTCTGCGCAGTCACGTGGACGCCGCCGGGGCCGGGGCAGTATGCGCTGGCGGCCGAACTGCGCTACGCCAACGGCATCACCGCGCGCCGCACCGGTGTTGGTGACGGTGGGTAAGACGGTGCGGTACGCCGCACGGGTTAGAAACCGGTGCTAACAGCGAAAAATGCCTCGAGCATCAACGCAAAGTCGCTGAGGCGACTTCTCGCTGTCAGCACCGGTTTCCAACCGTCAGTTATTCCAGCAGCGCGGCGTAAAGCATGTCCTGGCGCTCCCGGGCCGCGGCATGGGCGGCGTGGGCTGCGACATCCGGCGTGAAGGTGCGGTCAAAGGTCGGCGGCAGGTCGGACGATGTCGCGATTGCGCCCAGCGCTTCCAGCCCGAGCAGCGCCAGACCGCGGCTGGTGAGTTCGGCGTCGCGCAGGGCGACCACGGGCTGGTCGAGCACGTCGGCGAAGATTTGCAGCCACGCGGGCGAACGCAGCAGCGCCCCGCCGCTGGCCACGATGGTCTGCTCGCCGGGATCGGTGTTGCCGACGATGAGTTGGTGGATCCGGGCGAAACGATAGGCGATGGCCTCCAGCGCGGCCTGCACCAGATCGACGGCGGAGGTGTGGAGGCCGATACCGCTGACGGTGGCCCGGGCGACCTCGTGCCAACCGGAGCGCGCTCGCCCGCAATGAAGGGCAGCACGGTCAAGCCGTGTGGTGCGCCGGAAGTGCCGTGCGCAGGGACGCCTCCAGCGCGTCGCCGGCGGGCAGCGTCAGCGTGTCGCCAGCCAGGCGAAGATTGCCGCCTTCGGTGGTGGCGCCCCCAGCAACGCCGCGCCGCGTCGACGCAGAGCCACAGGCCGCGGGGACGTGTGCCAGCGTGGGCGGCACGACCATGCGCATGGCGCCGGTGGTGCCCACGGTGAAGCGATGCGTCCCGGTTTGTCGCAGCCGCTGCCGATGTTGGCCGCGGCGCCGTCGCCCACGGCGGGATAGAGTTGGGCGCTGCCAGGGCCGGCCACCGCTCCTGCCATGTAGACGTGAGCGTGCCCAGCGCAGTGAGGCTGTCGACGATGGGCGACAATTGGCCGGCGGTGACCGGCAGCCGGTCGAGCCACGTGCTGTCCCACGTCAGCGTGCGCCGGTCGAGCAGACCGGTCCACGCGGCGACGCTCACGCTCACGGCCAGGGTGCCGGTCAACTGTTGCTGAATCCACTCGGCCACGGAGACCCAGCGGGCCACCTGGTCGAACAGGTCCGGTTCTGCCGCGGCAAACCAGGCGAAGCGCGCCGGCAAGTAGGACGTGTGCAGCATGCAGCCGGTGCGGTCGTGGGCCGCGTCCATGAAGTCGCGGCCGAGGCGCCGGCGCAGATCTCCCACGGCCGGTGCGTTGCGGGTGTCGGCGTAGGTGAAGACCGGCGTGATGGGCTGCCCGTCTACGTCCAGACCGAGCACGTTGCCCACAAAGCTGTCCATGGTGAAGCGCGGCGATGGCTCCCTGTGGCAGCCGAGCGCACCAGCATCCTGGTCGATGGCGTCGACGGTGGTGGCCAGCAGCGTGCGTGCGTCAAAGGTGAAGCGGCCGTGGGGATCGGTCTCAACCGGTTGGGAATTTGCACACTTGCGCCGGAGACGGATTGGCGACCATCACAGAGCTTGGCGCGGGTGGACGTCGTGCCCAGGTCGATGGTCAAGATGAGCGGATGGTGCATGAGTAAACTCGCACAGGTGATGGATGGGACGCGGATAGTCATAGGAGCGAACCCGTGCGGCACATCTGCGTGCCGTCGCGCCACCGGCATTGTAGCACACCGCGTGTTGGGACGCCGCAGCCGCCGCTAGCACCCCACCACCCAACACCCTACCTCCCCAACACCCAACATCGACAGACTTGAGCGTACGCCAAACGAAAGGACGCCGCCATGGAACAGGAAGAACACATTCACGGATGGGACGTCGACGTGCCCGAGACGACGCCCGACACGCCCGCCGCGCCGGTCGCTGCTCTTCACGCCCGGTGACGACATGCACAAGCGCTGGAGAAGGCGGCCGGCTTGGCAGCTGACGGCGTCATCCTCGATTTGGAAGACGGCGTCGCACTCAGCCTCCAAGGCCGCCGCACACACGACGGTGGTCGGCGCGCTGGAACGGCTGGACTTTGCCGGGCGCGAGCGGCTGGTCCGGTCAACCCGGTGAACTCGGCCTCTGCCGGCGCGACCTGGAGGCGGTGGTCCCAGCGGCCCGACGGCGTGGTGGTGGCCAAGGTGGAGTCGCCCGACGATCTGACGTCGGTGGCCCATTTCGTGACGGACGTGGGCAGCGGCACGGCTGGCCGGTGGGCGGCATGCGGCTGCTGGCCATGACCGAGACGGCGCGCGGCGTGATCAGCGCGGCGGCCATCGCCGGGGCATCGCCGCGCGTGGACGCGCTGATCTTTGGCGGCGAGGACTTTGCGGCAAACGTGGGTGCGCAGCGCAGCACCGCAGGCTGGGAGCTGCTCTACGCCCGCAGCGTGGTGGTGACGGCGGCGGCTGCCTACGGCCTGCAGGCCATCGACATGATTTTCACCGAGTTGGACAATGCAACGGACCTGGCGGCGGAATGTGCCTTCTCCGCAGGCTGGGTTTCGTGGGCAAGACGGCCATCCATCCGGCGCAACTTGCGCCCATCAACGCCGCGTTCACGCCGACGCCGCAGGAGGTCGCCCACGCAGAGCGGCTGCTGGCGGCCTACGGCGCGGCCCAGGCCGCGGCGCCGGCGCGTTCGAACTGGACGGTCGCATGGTGGACAGGCCGATGGTGCGGGCGGCGGCAGGTGTTGGCAAGGGCGGGGCGTGAGGCGTGAAACGTGAGGCGTGAAACGTGAAGCGCGATGCGTGATGCGGATTGGGAGATTACGAGATTGGGAGATTGGGGGACTGCTTGTGACTTGACGACGGTCTCTCAATCTCTCAATCTCCCTGATCTCTTAATCTCTGTCATTCCTTAGGCTCAATGATCTGATCGATGTGAAGCCACAGAATGCGTGAATAGCGGAAAATGGCGGGCCAGAGCAGGGCCATTTCGACGACGATGACGGCCAGGAAGAGAAAGGGCGAGACGTCGAGCAGATAGAGAAGCACCGTGGTGGGCGCAAGCACGAGAAAGCCCAGCACGTAGGCGATGAACATGGCGTTGAGGAAGTAGCCGTTTTCCCGTTCAAACTTGACGCCGCAGACGGGGCACGTCTCACGCATGCCGAGCAGCGAATCAAAGACTTGTCCTTCCAAGCAGACGGGACAACGTTGCGCCATGACGGCGCCGATACGAGTGGCCACGGCGGGCGCCTTTCTAGTGGTGCCAAGCGGTCGCCGGCGTGCGGACGACCGGGTGAAGTGGGATCGTGGTCCAGATCGCGCGCGTGAGCAGCGTCCTGGCTTTTGCTGGTGTGGGAACAGTGGACCCACGCGCGGAAAACATCATGAATCGATAGCGGGCACCGCCACCGTCTCCCGGGCGTGCGCCGACGCCAGCAACGCCTCGACGACACGCAGATCCTGCAACGCAGCGGCGGGTGTGTTGCCATGCGCCGCGGCCGTGCGGATGGCGGCGGCCCAGAGCGCGCATCTCGTTTTCCACGCCGTCGAACTTGGGACAATTGATGGTCTCCTCACCATCACCCCGGCGGATCCGAATCTGATCCCGGTACACCGACATCACGCCGTCGTCGCCGGTGATGACGACCGGTTGGGCGCGCGCCCGTCCAGCGCATAGCTGACCGTGTAGACGCCTTGCGCGCCGTCGGCAAAGCGCAACGTGGCCGTCATGGTGTCCAGCGGCGGCAGGTCCGGCGCAAGCTGCTGCGTCATCGCGGCCACGTGGCTGATCTCGCCCATGAGCAGCCGCAGCACGGCCATGTGATGCACGCCGCCGTCCAGCACCAGCCCGCCGGAAGTCGCCCGCACGCCGCCAGCCGGTGCCGTAGTACTTGCTGCGCGCGTCCATGGGCGCAAAGACCGACCACGCGCACAGCCGCACCGGGCCGATGGCGCCGGCACGCAACAGTTTGGCCGCGGTGGGATAGGCCGATTCGTAGCGCAGATTCTCGCCCACCATCCACACCTGCCCGGGCTGCGTGGTGCAGTTGCATGAGAGCTTGGGCACGGGCATGGTCGGGCGCGATGGGCTTCTCGCTCAACACGTGTTTGCCCGCGGCCAAGGCCCGGCGCAATACGTCCGGCTGCACTTGATGGGCGGCGCGATGTCCACCGCGGCGATGTCGGGGCGGGCCAACAGCGCATCCAGGTCCGTGTACAGGTCGACCGGCGCGGAGCAGGTCGGCCAGCGCCGCGGCCGCCTCGTGGGTGCGGCTGTAGACGGCCGCCACGTTGAAGTCAGCGCCAGTTTCAAGAGCGACGGCAGATGAGCGTCGCGCATGAAGATGCCGGCGCCGATCAGGGCCAAGGAGATGGGCGGGTGCGTCGTGTCGCTGCGGAATGTTGTCCGGTCATGGGTGCAAATTCGGTCCTCAGTGATGTTCCTGTCAAAGCACGGAGATATCTCATGCAGGGTAAGCGAATCACTTCCGGGAAGGTCATGAACTCTCGGGTGACTGAACACTCTCTGACCTCTTCCCGGAAGTGATTCGCCCCACGTTAGATACAACCGACAAAGTGCGCCGAGTTGGCGGCGCGTTCATACTCGCGCTATCATATACGGTTGTGTGCGCAGTCACCTCATGCGCGTTGGTCAAAACCGGTTCCGGTCCGGTGAGATTTTGGTCCGGCGAAGTTCCCGTCCGGTGAACTTCCCAATCACGAGGAGTCGCACTTGTTTGCGAGTTTCAATCCCCGGCGCCAATGGCGACCGGCGCCGCCGGCACTCAAACCGACCTTCCAGCATCTCTACTGGGACATTACCTGGTTTGGTCTCTTCGCCGCAAGCACGGCCGCCTTTGCCGCGGTGTACGCGGCGCGGTTGGGTGCATCCGCCCTCCAGATCGGCTTGCTCACGGCCGGACCGGCGGTGGTCAACTTGCTCTTCACGCTGCCGGCCGGCAGTTGGCTGCACCACGTGCCCATCGGTCAGGCCGTCTTTCGCAGCGCGTTTTGGGCCCGCATCCTCTTTCTGCCGTGGATCTTCCTGCCGCTGCTCCCGCTCTACGACCTCCAGATCTGGCTCATCGTCGGCCTGATCCTGCTCACGAGCATCCCGGGCACGGTGCTGGCTATCGGCTTCAACGCGCTCTACGCGGCCACCGTGCCGCTGGAGTGGCGCGGCCAGGTCGCAGGGATTCGCAACGCATTGTTGTCAGTGGTCTACATCGTGACCTCCATCGCGTGCGGCATCATCCTCAACAGCCTGCCGCTGGCCACGGGCTACCAGGTGATCTTCACCATCGGCTTCATCGGCGCGGCCATGAGCACCTACCACATGTGGAAGCTACGCGACATCCGGGAGGAAGCGGTGCCGCCGACCCAGCTGCGCGCGCCGCTGGGTGACTACGCCGCGCCCGGCTCGGTGCGCATCCTGGGCATGACCGTGCGCTCGACCGTGGGTCTGCGCATCTTCGCCCGGGGCACCAACCTGCTGCGGCCGGACATCCTGCGCGGGCAATATCTGCACCTGATCGGGGCGCTCTTCCTCTTTCACTTCGGCCAATATTTCGTGATCCCGCTCTTTCCCCTGCGCTGGGTGGAGCAACTGGGCTTTTCGGACGGCGCCATCAGTCTGGGCACGGCGGTCTTTTATTTGGCGGTGCTGATCGGCTCCATTCCCTTGGACGGGTTGACCCGCAGTTGGGGCAACCGCCGCCTGGTGGCAGGCGGCGCCGTGCTGCTCAGCCTCTACCCGCTCTTGACCGCGGTCATGACCAACCTGCCGCTCTACTTGCTCACCTCGTTGCTGGGCGGGCTGGCCTGGGCCTTGGTGGGCGGTGCGCTGGCCAATCATCTGCTGGACAACATTCCCACCGGCGATCGTCCGGCCCATCTAGCGTGGTACAATTTTGCCCTCAACGCCGCGATTCTGGGCGGCTCGCTGGTCGGCCCCATGGTCGCCGCGACGTTGGGATTGGTCAATGCGCTGTTGATCGGCTTTGTGCTGCGTCTCCTGGCCGGCGTCGCCTTGTGGTTCGGCGGTGCCGCCGCGCAGCCTGCGGACAGTACGCCGGAAACGGCCGGCGCCGCTTGATGACCGGGCACGATTGGAGTGACCTGTCGAGCAAGGGCTGCTGCTCAACACGCACATCCGGTCAGTAGCCAACCGCGACAAAACGGACCGGTGAGGACGGCACACGGCAATTGGATGTTCGTGTCCTGAAAGGGCGTCCGAATATTGTTAGTATACATGAACTCAAGCAATTTCGCGACCCGCAAAATCGGCTCAGGTCTCTCGCAGATCCGGTGCACACTTCCCGGAAGCCCGCTGTGAGACTCCGGCCACGGCCGATTCTGCGAGGGCTTCCGGGAAGTCTGCACCCAAATGAGCGCAAACGAATCGACGCACCATGACCATTGCTGACGGTGACGCTTCACTTCTCATCTTGCTGGCCGTGCTCCTGCCGCCCCGCAGCCTGGATGTGCTCGGGCCGGTGGTGGAGGAGCGCACGGTCAGCACCGACTACGGGACGGTGGGCCCGGTGGCGCTGCGTGCGCCTGATGCCGGGCCGCGCGTCTGGATCTTGCCCTACACGGGCCTGCCCACGCGCACGGATCCGCGCGCCACGGTGGTGGCCGCGCGCCAACTCGGCGTGCGACGCATCCTCAACTGGGACATGGCCATCGGCGTCAACCACATGCTGCAACGGGGACAGCCGGTGATCGCCGGCGATTTCATCGACTGGACGCGCCACCAACCCGATACACTCTTGACGACGACGCGCCGTCCCTTTGGCTACGACGACACCAGCCGCCCGCCCGGCTTCTGCACCGAGATGCGCCGCGCGCTGGCCGCGCACCTGGCTGCGCCGGAAGGCGTCTACCTGGGCGTCGACGGGCCGCGCCGGGAGACGCCCAGCGAAGCCCGGCTCTTTCGCCGCTGGGGCGTCGACCTCATCGGCCAGAATCTGGTGCCCGAGGTGGCGCTGGCCCACGACGCCGGCCTCTGCTACGCGGGGCTGGCCACGGTGCACCACTACAGCAGCGACCAGAGCACACCCGTGCGCGAAGGCGACGTGCGCGCCGGGCTGGAACTGGTCGTCGAGACGCTGCCGTCGCTTGTGCAGACGCTCAGTACCCTCGACCCGTGCACCTGCCGCGCCGCCGGCTAACGCCATCGGCGACGAGCAGGACTTTCAGCAACAGGAGAATTTCGGCATGACTTTGATCCACGGCTTTGCAGAGATCCGCGACGAATGGATTGACGAACTGAACACCCGCGCCCGCATCTTTCGCCATACGGCCACCGGCGCGACCGTGCTCTCCATGGAGAACGACGACGAGAACAAGGTCTTCGGCGTCTCCTTCCGCACGCCGCCCGTCGACTCCACCGGCATCGCCCACATTTTGGAGCATGCGGTCCTGGGCGGCTCGCAGAAGTATCCGCTCAAGGAGCCGTTCGTCCAGTTGATCAAGGGCTCGCTCAAGACCTTTCTGAACGCCTTCACCTCGCCGGACAAGACGACCTACCCGGTGGCCAGCCAGAACCTCCAGGACTTCTACAACCTGGTGGACGTCTACCTGGACGCGGTCTTCCACCCGTTGATCACGCCCAACCATCTGGCCCAGGAAGGCTGGCACTACGAAGTGGACGAGGCCACCGGTGCGCTGCGTTTCAAGGGCGTGGTCTACAACGAGATGAAGGGCGTCTACTCCTCGCCCGACAGCCTCTTCTATCGCTACACGCAACAGGCGCTCTTCCCGGACACCACCTACGGCCTGGACTCGGGCGGCGATCCCGCGGTGATCCCGGAGCTGACCTACGATCAATTCCGCACCTTCCACGCTACGTACTACCACCCGGCCAATGCCCGCATTTTCTTCTACGGCGACGATCCGGTGGACGAACGGCTGCGTCGCCTGGACGCGGTACTGGCCGACTTCGGCCCGCTGACGGTGGACGGGACGGTGGCTCTGCAGCCGCCCTTTGCCGAGCCGGTGCGCCTGGTCAAGCAGTACGGCGTGGACGAGGGGGACGACACGGCCAAGAAGACGATGACGGCCGTGGCCTGGGCCCTGCCCGAAATCGACGACCCGGCGACGGTCATGGGGCTGAGCGTGCTCTCCTATGCACTGGTGGGCACCCAGGCGTCGCCGCTGCGCAAGAAGCTGGTCGATTCGGGCCTGGGCGAGGACGTCTACGGCGGCTTCGGCACCGGCTTGCGCCAGCCCACCTTCCGCGTGGTCATGAAGGGCATGGAAGCGGACGCGGTCGATGCCTTCGAGGACCTGCTGCTGACCACGCTCGCGGACCTGGCCGCCACGGGCATTGAGGAGGACATGGTCGAGGCCGCGGTCAACAGCATTGAGTTCGACCTGCGCGAGAACAACACCGGCGCGTACCCGCGTGGGCTGTCGCTCTTCATGCGCGCCCTCTCCACGTGGCTCTACGACCAGGACCCGCTGGCGCCGCTGGCCTTCGCCGCGCCCCTGGCCGCGGTCAAAGAGGCACTGGCCGACGCGGACTACCTGCCGTACCTGATCCGCACCTATCTGTTGGACAATACCCACCGGGTCACGCTGGCCATGGAGCCGGACCCAACCGTCAACCAGGCCCGGGACGAGGCGGAACAAGCGCGGCTGGACGCGGCCCGCGCGACCATGAGCGACGCCGAAATCGTGGAGATCCGGGAGCAGATGCGCACGCTCCAGGCGCTGCAACAGACGCCGGACACGCCAGCGCAACTGGCCCTGCTGCCGTCGCTCCAATTGACCGATCTGGACCCCCACATCAAGACCGTGCCCAGCGACGAGCAGACCGTGGACGCCACGCCGGTGCTCTACCACGACCTCTTCACCAACGGCATCGTCTACCTGGACCTGGTCTTCGACATGCACGTGCTGCCCCAGGAGTTGTTGCCCTACGCCGTCTTCTTTGCCAAGGCCATGACCAAACTCGGCACCGCCACCGAGGATTACGTCAAGCTCTCCCGGCGCATCGACAGCAAGACCGGCGGCGTCTACGCCACCGACTACACCCTGGCCCGCCACGACTCGGACCGCAGTGAAGCGCTCTTCCTGGTGCGCGGCAAATCCACCGTGGAACAGGCGCCCGCGCTCCTGGACATTCTGCGCGACATCCTGCTCACCACCGACCTCGACCAGCAGGCACGCTTCCGTCAGGTGGTGCTGGAGACCAAGGCGCGCTTGGAGGCGGGGCTGGTGCCGTCGGGCCACAGCTATGTCAACAGCCGGCTGCGCGCCCAGTTCAGCGAAGCGGGCTGGGTGGAGGAGATGCTGGGCGGCATCGACTATCTCTACCTCGTGCGCCGACTGGCCCAGGAGGTGGAGAACGACTGGCCCGGGGTGCGGGAGAAGCTGGAAGCGGTGCGCGCGCTGGTCATCAACCGCGACACCCTGCGCGCCAACGTGACGCTGGACGCGGACAACTGGCAGGCGCTCCAGCCCCAATTCGGCGCGTTCGCGGCCGCGCTGCCGGCGCAGCCGTCCAGCGGCGTGGATTGGGCCCGCGGCGCCGTCACGCCCAACCAGGGGCTGGCCATCCCCGCACAGGTGAACTACGTGGGCAAGGGCGGCAGTCTCTACGACGTGGGCTACACCTACCACGGCTCGATCAACGTCATCACCAACCTGGTGCGCACCAGTTGGCTGTGGGACACCATCCGCGCCCAGGGCGGCGCGTACGGCGCGTTCTGTCGCTTCGGCAAGCAGAGCGGCGTCTGGACCTACCTCTCCTACCGCGACCCGAATCTGACGGGCACGCTGGCCAACTACGACGGCACGGCCGCGTTCCTACGCGACTACGACCTGAGCGACGACGAGTTGACCAAGAGCATCATCGGCGCCATCGGCAGCATGGACGGCCATCAACTGCCCGACGCCAAGGGCTTCAGCGCCTTCACCCGCCATCTCGCCGGCATCACCGACGCCGAACGCCAGCAGACGCGCGACGACATTCTCAGCACCACCCAGGCCCACATCCGCGCCTTCGCGGACGTGCTGGAGGCGTTCAACGCCCGCGCCAATGTGGTGGTCATGGGGTCGGGTGATGCCCTGCGCGCGGCCAACCAAGAGGCCGGCGGCGATTGGCTTGCGGTCGAGAAGGTGATGTAGACAAGGAACCCAGAGAGCGAAATGAACGAACGCATCGTTACGGTTGCCGCCGCACAATATCCGGTGGAGTTCATCGGTACCTGGACGCGCTATGCGCAGAAGGTCTCCGCCATGGTCGAAGACGCTGCCGGCCAGGGTGCCGCGCTGCTCGTCTTTCCCGAATACGCCTCGCTGGAGTTGGCGTCACTCTTTCCCGCCGAGGTCTACGGCGACATCCACAAGCAGCTCGATGCGCTGCAGGAGTTGCTGCCCCGGTTTCGCCGGCTCTTCTGTGAGCTGGCCGAGACCCACGACTGCTACATCGTCGCACCCAGTTTTCCCGAGCTCTTGGCCGACGGGACTTTCGTCAACCGGGCCTACGTCTGCCGACCGGACGCGAGCTTCGACTTCCAGGACAAGCTGATCATGACGCGCTTCGAGACCGAGCAGTGGCACATCACGCCCGGCCGCGAGGCCAAGGTCTTCGCTGCGCGCTTCGGTCGCTTTGCCGTCAACATCTGCTACGACGCCGAGTTCCCGCTGTTGGCGCGGCGACAGGTTGAAGCCGGTGCGGATCTCATCGTCGTGCCCACCTGCACCGACACCCACGCCGGCTATTACCGGGTGCAGACGGGCAGCCGCGCGCGGGCCTTGGAGAACCAGTGCTACGTGGTCACCGCGCCGGTGGTCGGCGTGGCGGCCTGGTCGGAGGCCATCGACATCAACGTGGGCGCGGCCGGCGTCTTTGCGCCCATCGACTACGGCTTCCCCAGCGACGGCGTGCTGGCCACCGGCGCCATGAACGAAGCCATGTGGCTGCTGGCCGACCTGGACCTGGCGCAGATTGCCCGGGTCCGCGCCGAGGGCCAGGTCTACAACTACCGGGACTGGGCGCGCCAGTTCGACAGCGACGTCATCCCGGTCACCGTGCCCGAGCCGGGCTGGCTGGTCCCCGCCATGGTCACGTCGGTGGTGCGTGATGGCGTGAAACGTGATGCGTGATGCGTGAGTCGGGGAGATTTATGGAGATTGGGAGATTGCCGCACGTGCCAATCTCCCAATCTCCCAATCTCTTAGTCTCCAATCACGTTTCACGTTTCACGTTTCACGCTTCACGCCTTTCATACCCAGGAGAATCCCATGTCCGACAAAATCCGTCTGCTCGAGTTGTCCGGTTCGCCGTACGCGATCGGTTACGCCCACGGCCAGGCCTACGCCGACGAGATTGCGTTGCTCACCGAGGAGCGCATGCGCCTGAGCAGCGATCCGTTCTGGACGGGCGGTCGCGCGGTGACCCATGCCGACGTGGTGGCGGCCGGTGAAGCGTGTCTGGCCCATCACCGCGCCTTCTCGCCCGCGCTCATGGAGGAGATCCAGGGGCTGGCCGACGCCACCGGTCTCGGCGTCAACGAATTGGTGGTCATGAACGGTTTCACCGATTTTGTGGACATCATGGCCAACCCGGCGGCGTTTGCTGCGGATACCGGGGAAATCGGCGACGGGGATGGGGGCGGCTGCACCGCGTTCGTGGTGGATCCAAGCTACAGCGGTAGCGGTGCGGGGTTCATCGGCCAGACGTGGGACATGCACACCACGGCCACGCCCCACGTGCTCATGCTGCGCATCACGCCGGACGACGGGCCCGCGCTCATGACCTTCACCATCACCGGCTGTGTGGGCATGATCGGCATGAACGAGCACGGGGTGGCCGTGGGCATCAATAACTTGTTGGGGCGGGACGGCCGGCCCGGCGTTCACTGGCCGTTCGTGGTGCGCGCCATGTTGGCCCAGCGCGACGTGGACGCGGCCCTGGCCGTCTTGACCGGGGCGCAGTTGTCCGGTGCGCACAACTACGTGCTCATGGGGCCGGACACGGCCGGGCGGCTGCGCGGGTACAACGTGGAGGCCACGGCCACCCGTCAGCGCGTGGACCGGGTAGAGGAGTACGTTGTCCACACCAACCACTGCGTCATCCCCGCGCTGACGCCGTATGAGCGCAAACGCAAAGCCTATTCCCTGGCCAGCACCGAAGCGCGCCTGCACCAGGGCGACGCGTTCTTGGCAGCGCACCGGCAGCGGATCGACATGGAGACGCTGGTGGCGCTCACCCGCTTCCACGCCGACGAGGGTCCGTCCGTCTGCGCGCACGCGGTGCCGGGCTACGACGTGGAGAGTTCGGGCGCGTGCATCATGTCACCGAGCACGGGCGAGCTTTGGGCCGTGTGGGGCAACCCGTGCAGCAATGACTACGAGCGCTTCGCCGTCACCCGGGAAGCGGCCTTGGGCGACTGACGCCGTACTCGCGCCAACCACAAGCCAGGTTTCTTGAAGAAACCTGGCTTGTCTGCACAGCCGACCTCACTCGCGGTGGCCGATGACGACGGGCAGATAGAGCGGGAAGGCGGCGGTGCGCGCCGTCGCCACACGCCCGCGCACCGGTCCGAACTCGGCCGCTTCCACGCCGTTCTCCACTTCCACCAGCCAGTAATGATAGGTGACGCCGCGCACGACCGCGGTGTCCTCCAGCGTGTAGACGCCGCCGCTGGGGCCCTGCGCCGGGACCATCTGCGGCGTCATGCGCACCGCCTTGCTGCGTTGAACGTTCGTGCTGCGGTAGAGGTGGAAGCCGTTGGTGTCCTGCTCCGCACTGGTCTCCCACACCAAGGTGATGCGGTCGTGTGCCGGCGTGGCCGCGAAGCGCACCAGTTCGATGGCTGTGGGCTCCATGCCCTCGATGGCGGTCGGCACGGTGAGCCCGGCATCCCAACTGTTGTCCACCGTGTCCGCGGGCAGCGTGATGATGTCGGTGTAGCCCAGCAGCGGATCACGGCTCACCGAGGCGAGCTTGACGTCGCTGTCCAGGTGTGCGTCGCCCTGTTTCTCCGGGCTGAAGGCCGTGAACGCGCCCAGGTCGGTGCCCAGCGTGAAGCCGAGATAGTACTGCCCGGCGTCCAGCGCGGCGAAGCCGTAGATACCGTCGTCGTCCGTGGTCGTCTCGGCCACCAGCGTGCCGTCGGCCCGGTAGAGCAGCACACGCACACCGCTGACGCCGCGCTCGTCGATGTCCTGCACCCCGTCGGCGTTGGCGTCGTACCAAACGAAGTCACCCAGCCCCGCCGTCCCCGGCACCTTTTCCTTGGGCTGCACCGTGGCCGTGTCTTCGGCCTGCGCCTCGTTGCCCTCATCGTCTCGGGCAATGGCCACAATTGTGTCGATCTCGCCGTCGGGACCGGGAATCACAAAGGTCTGGAAGGCGCAGGTGTAGACCGCGCCCGACGGCAGTTGCTGTGGCACAAGACAGTTACCCTGGCCGTTCAAGTCGCCGTGGACATCGTCCACCAGGCTGACCAGGGTCACCGGTTCCTCGGTCATGTTGCGCACGCGCACGGTGAAGGTGACCAGCCCGCCGGCCTCGATCACGGCCGTGGGATTGGCCTCCTTCTCCAGTCTGATGGCGGGCAACACGTCCACCTTGGCGTCGTCATCCGCCTCGACCGTGCGGTCGAAGATGTCCACGCCGGTCGCCAGCGCCACATTGACCATGTCCATGCGCACGGCGGCCTGGGTGCAGGCGTAGGTCACCCGTTCGTCCACGGCCAGGTCGCCGATGAACGCGGCACAGCCGGGCGCCTGCACGTCGGTCACGTCCACACTGTGGAGCGCCCACGGTCCCGGGTTGTAGACCGAGATGGTGAACGCTGCATCCTCGCCGTAGCCCACCTGCTGAAGGTCGGGTGTCTTCTCCACGACGATGTTGGCGGGGGCGGCCACCAGACCCGCGTCCAGGTTCAAGAAGACGTCGCCGGAGCGCAGGGTGACCACGCGCGTGGCGCCCGACGCCGGATCGGCGTCCGAGTCGATGCCGTCATCGCCCGCCTGGAGCTGCGTGAAAAGGTAGCCCGCCGGCAGCGCGAAGTGCACCGCATAGCGCCCCGGCGGCAGACCGTCGAAGCCGTAGACGCCCGGTGCGGTGCTGCCGGTGGCGGCCGACGTGGTCGTGGTGCGCACCAGATCGTCGGCGGTGTCGAAGGCGTTGTCCGCGCCCGCGCCGGTCAACGTCACGGTGACGCCGGCCACGCCTGCCTCACCCGCATCCTGCAAGCCGTTCGCGTTGCGGTCCAGCCAGACGAAATCGCCCACTGCCGCGGGACGGACGAAACCGGCATCCCAGGTCAGGTCCACTTCCTGGCGCGCCAGTTCAGTGGGGATCGTCAACCCCGTGGCCGGATCGATGTCGCTGTCCACGGCATCGCCGTTGGCGCCGGTCACCGCATCGCGGCGTGTGGGAGTCATGCCGCTCGGGGTGGCGAAGTGTAGCGAATAGGCGCCGCCGGGCAGGTGGGTGAACTTGTACAGGCCCGCTGCGCTGGTGACGGTCGTGCTGATGGCGGCGCTGTTCTCGTCCAGCAACGTCACTTTGACGCCGGGAATGCCGGGTTCGCCGGCATCCTGCCGCCCGTTGCCGTTGAGATCGTTCCAGGCGCGGTCGCCCAACGTGGCGTGGGGTTCGATGAGGAAGACGCCGCCGCCCACCCAACTGCCGGACTCGCCGTTCTGGTCGGGCTCGGATTCCAGTTGGAAGGCGACCCACCGGGCATTGGGCGGCAGCAGGATCGTCGCCTCGATGACGCCCCACTCGCCCGGCGCGCCCACATCGCCGCCCGTGGCCGGGTCAATGCTGAGGACACGGAAGGGCGCGTCAAGAACGCCGTTGGGATAGGGATGACCGGGCGCGTACGGCTCGTCGGGCACGGGCGCAATGTCGGGCGTGCAGGGCAGGTCCCCGGACGTGAACGGGTCGTTGAGGATCTCCACGCCGCCGTTGATGCCGAAGCCGCGCCACGCCGTCACCGTCGTTGTCGCCCACGGCCAGCAGATCGAAGGCGGACGGGTCGGTGGGCATGGGCTGGGTGCCGTCATCCGCCGTCATCCACACGGCGCCGCCGCGACAGGCGGTCTGGGTCTTGTCCGTGCCCGCGTGGCTGAAATACATGCGCGGCGCGGGCATGGTCGGCCGGCTCCACCGGGTAGATGAGCAGCTCGGAGAACTCTTGGTTGCTGGTGTGGTGGTGGTACCAGTTGACGCCGGCCAGGAAGCGGATCTCGTTCTCCACCTCGCAGTCGCCGGTGCTGAAGACCAGGGAGATGGTGGCGCCGTTGGTCTGCTTGGCCGCCGAGGTCCAGCCGCTGATGTCCAACGTGACCGTAGCACCCCCGGGCTGGGCCGGGATGATGCCGTACGGTCCGCTGGGGCCGATGCTGGCGTGCCAGGCGAACCAGCCGTCCGGCCCGGCGCTGGCAAAGGCGCGGGGATCGTAGCCGGCGTTGCCGACGGGTTTCCCATTGCCGTCCAGCGTGAAGGGCGCGGCCAACACGCCGTCCACGGTGACGCCGTTGATGGTGAGCTGGCTGGTGCCGTCCAGCACATCGCCGCCGGGCGTCGTATCCTCCACGCCGACCCACTCGATGTAGGCTGCGACAATCGGGCCGGGCGGCACAGGCACGTCAATCGTGGCGCTGCCGACGTCGAACATGCCGACGCCGTAGACTGCGGTGTCATAGCAGCCGACCAACGGCTGATCCGGCAATGGGGCCGAGCCTTGGGCAAACAGCCGGCCGGGCAGGAAAAGAAGCAGGAAGAGGACGATCAGAGCAATGAGGGACCCCCGGCGGGAACGGCGCGCCGGATTCTGCCCAAGGCCGTTTCTGCTCGAGGCAGAATCCGTGGGTGTTTCCACGCGGTGACA
The DNA here is from genome assembly GCA_041391205.1 of Caldilineaceae bacterium. Lineage (GTDB taxonomy): Bacteria > Chloroflexota > Anaerolineae > Caldilineales > Caldilineaceae > JAWKOK01. The sequence continues at coordinate 72,057 of JAWKOK010000010.1, read as the reverse complement.
CGCAGGAACAACGGACGTATGCATGCGATTTCTCCCATGACCACCGTCGCCACGCGCGCAGAATTGTGGCGACACGAAGACGTTGTAGCGCACCATCGCGCCGTGTCCGGCATGCACTGCACAAAACTGGGATGACACTTGCCGGTTCACTTCGGCCGGCTCCATTGCCGAAGTCGAGAACCAGGTCTACGGTGGCGTCCCGTCAATGCGCCGCATGTGTGGGCCATACGAGTCGGATCGGCGGCGGCGCACGGTCGGTGCCGAGTCCGTCGATCCACGATTCGCAAAACTCGTGCATAGTGCCCAGGGGACAGCGTTACGATCTGCATCTTGGTGCGCGCGTCATTCTGCACACTATAGATGACACGAATGCACGAAAAAAGTTACGTTCGAAAGTTCGGCTTTTGGGTGAATCCGTCCCGGTTCACGCGCCTTCACGCGCCGTCAAATCAGGATTACTTCAGACTGGGGCGCGCCAAGGTAGATCGCGCCCTCGTCCGTGACAAACACATCTTCTTCCAGACCCATGTACCCATAGCCGTCCACGAACAGCCCCGGCTCGACGGTGTAGACATGCCCGGCTTCCAGCGGCCGATTGGGCGTATCGCCGTAGCGCTCCCATTCCGGCCCGAGCAGACCGCCGCCGTCGTGACAGGCCCGGCCCAGATGATGGCCGGTGGCGTAGAGGAATTCGGGATAGCCGGCGTCGGTGACGACCTTGCGCGCGATGGCGTCGATCTCCTTGCCGAGGACGCCGGGACGCATGGCTGCCCGCGCCGCTTCGATGGCTTGCCGCACGGTGGCGAAGGCGTGCTGCACCTCCGGCGGCGGCGCGCTCTCGCCCTCGCGCAGCACGTAGACGGCGCGCTGCAAGTCGGAACAGTACGTTTTCACGCACGCCGAAGTCGAAGTGGACCAGATGCCCCGGCTCGATGCGGATGTCGGTGGGGCCGGCGTGGCCGATGGGTGTGTCGGGACCGCTGTCCACCGCCGGGCAACTGTCCGGTTCCCACGAGGTTTCCAGTCCGCGGGCCGCCACCTGCTCCAACATGAGCACGCCCACGGTCCGCTCGCTCATCCCCCGCTGCATGAAGGCGAAGGTCTGGTCGTAGATGGCCAGCGTGGTGGCCACGGCCTGTTCGATGCGGTCGATCTCGGTCTCGGTCTTGCGCGTGCGCAGCGCGTTGACCACGGCTTCCGCCGACGTGAAGCGGGCCGGGAAGGGCGTGTCGGCCAGATATTCCTCCAACAGACGGTACATGCCCAGGCTCAGCCCGTCGGCCTGGGGTCGTTGGTGGAATAGTTGAGGGCAATCTGCGCGGGGTCGAGGTCGGTCAGCACGGCGCGCAGCGGTTCGCTGAAGGCGTGGTGATAGGTAACGACCTCGTCGTAGACGCCCAGACGCCGCACCGTCTCCGCGTCAAAGTGGCCGACGATGGCGATGCGCCGCCCGCTGCGGGTGAAGATGAAGGCGCTCTGCCACGTCACGTCGTGGCCGTAGATGAAGGGCAGCACCGGGTCACCTCCGGCCGACGTCTCGCGCACCACCGTCATCCAACAGTCGACGCCCAGTTCCTGCAAAATTGCGCCCGCCTGGGCGGCTTTCTCGCGCACCAAGGCGCGTTCATCCACGGTTGCGTCCATCGGGTTGCTCCTGTTGTGGTGGTTAGCCGGCCAGTTCGGCCCAGGTTTCCATGGCTTCGTCGAGCTCGGCTTGGGTCTTGGCGTGGAGATTGGCCAACTCCTGGACGCGGGTCAAGTTCTGGGCTTGACTGGCCGCGGCCATGTCCGTTTCGATCTGGCCCAGCTTCGTCTCCAAGGTGTGGACGATCTCTTCCCACTTCTCGGCCGCCTGCTGCCGCTTGCGCTCCTCGTTGCGCCGGGCGCGCTCGGCCTTGCGCTCTTCCCAGGAATTGGACGTCGTCTCCTTGACGGAGGTGCGCTCGCCGTTCTTGGCGGCATCACGCGCCGTGACGAAGCCGGCATAGGTGCCGGCGAAGATGGACATGCGCCCGTCGTCCAGATTCCAGATTTGCGTCGCCAGCCGGTTAATGAGATAGCGATCGTGGGAGACGAGCAGGATCGTGCCGTCGAACTGCTCCAGCACCTCCTGCAAGATTTCCTGGGCCGGGATGTCGAGATGGTTGGTCGGCTCGTCCAGCAGCAGGAAGTTGGCCCCTTCCAGCGCCAGGATGGCCAGCGCCAGCCGCGCCCGTTCGCCGCCGCTCAACATGCCCACGCGCTTGAAGACGTCTTCGCCCCGGAAGAGATATTGGGCCAGGTAGCTGCGCGCCTTGCCGATGAGCATGTGCTTGTGGCTGATGAGCTCGTCCAGCACCGTGTTCTCGGCGTTCAGCCGGTCCTGGGCCTGGGCAAAGTAGCCGATCTTGAGGCTGGCCCCAAAGCGCAACTCGCCCTGCAACGGCTCCAGTTCGCCCATCAACGTGCGCAGAAAGGTGGACTTGCCCGACCCGTTGGGGCCGATGAGCGCGGCGCATTCGCCCCGGTGCAACTCGATGGGCTCGGTGGTGAAGAGCGTCACGCCGGGGTAGCCGACGGCCACTTCGCCCGCACGCAGCACCAGGTTGCCGCTGCGCATGGTGCTGCGCAGGCGCAGGCTCAACTCGGGCGGCCGCACCACGGGGCTCTGCAAGCCCTTGATGGCCTGCTCCACATCCATGACGGTCCACTTGCTGTCGGAGATGTCCACCTCTTCCATGACGCGGCCCCAATTCATGGAATTGAGCGCATGGAGGCCGCCTGCCTGCACGACTTTCACCTCGCGGATGAGCCGGCGTAGACGCCCCTTGGCCATGTTGGTGGTCGAATCGCGCGCGATGTTGCGCTTGACGTAGTCCAACTCGCGCAGGAACTTGTCCTTGATGGCGTTGAACTCGGCCTCGCGCAGCGCCCAGCGTTCCTGCCGCTGCTGCACGTAATGGGTGTAGTTGCCCCGGTACTCCTCGAGACCGGTGCGGCTCATCTCCCAGATGCGATTGACCACCGTGTCCAGGAAGTAGCGGTCGTGGCTGACGATGAGCAGCGCGCCGTCCCACGTGGTCAACGTGCGCTCCAGCCACTCGATGGCCTGGACGTCAAGATGGTTGGTCGGCTCGTCCAGGATGAGCAGATCGGGGCGTTCCAGGAGCAGGCGGGCCAGCAGTGCGCGCGTCTTCTGCCCGCCGCTGAGATGGGCCAGCGGGATGTCCCAATCGGCGCGGCCGAAGCCCAGCCCCTGCAACGTCTGGCTGATGCGCACTTCGTAGTCGTAGCCGCCGGCCCGCTCGAAGGCTTCCTGGGTGCGGCTGTACTCGGCCAGCAGCGCGTCGGCGGTGCCGTCACCGGCGGCGGCGCCATCGACGGCGTTGTCGGCCATGCGGTGTTCCAGCCGGCGCAACTCGGCTTCCTGGGCCTTCAAGCCGCGGAAGACCGTGAGCATCTCGTCGTGCACGGTGTTGTCCCGGCCGACGAACGCCTCCATGGCCTCCTGGCGCAAATAGCCGATGCGCGTGTCCCGGGACGTGTGCACGTGGCCCGCGGTGGACGCATCCAACCCGGCGAGCACACGCAGCAGCGTGGTCTTGCCGATGCCGTTGGGGCCGACCAGGCCGATCTTGCCGTCGTTGGGAATGGCGGCGTTCAGCCCGACGAAAACGTCGAAGTCGCCGTAGGATTGGGTGAGGTTGTTGAGCGTGAGAATCGACATGGCTGCTGCCGGCGTAAATGGCGTATCTACTCGTTCGTCAAATCTGCAGATATGTACGACGGCACAGACACGGATGTTCCCGCCGCACGGCCTTCATCGTAACACAGATGCGCTCCAGATGGCACGCCACGCTGGAGCCGGGGCGCATCACAGATTTGGGGCGGACATCCGTCCAGTTCGCACGCCCTCGTGCGAACTGCTGTGCCAAAGCCAAGTCGATGCCACCGTTCGCACGAGGGCGTGCGAACTAAACAGGCCACACACTGAAAACGGATGCATCGCTTCGTCCGTCCCGGATCGACGTCACGCAGGAGCGCCGTCGGAATTTTTGTGTGGGGAAACTTTCATACCATAATAGGCGTTATTGGACATTTGTGGGTGCGTCCACCGGCCGCCCGTGTGTGAATTGTCGTCCGGTGCGTCCCCGCGGGGCGCCGGGCGTGTAACCGTGGACGGATGATGGAAGAGCACGAGCATTCGAGTCGGCTGCCACACTGGTTGCTCTGGCTCATTGGAGCCGCAACCCTGTTGGCCGCCGCGATCATGATCATGGCCGTGGTGCTGGGCGTGCGCGCCGGGCAGCGGCAACTGGAAATCCAGAAACGCCAGCAGGTCGGCATCCACTTGCAGCGCGCCATCGACTATCGCAGCGAGGGCGACCTGGAGGCGGCGTTGGCCGAGTACCAGCGCGTCCTGCTGCTGGAACCGGGCAACGTGGCTGCGGTCGAAGGCATCGAGAACCTCTTCTCCATGGCCTCCGGTGATGCTGCGCCCGCCGGCGGGAATGGGATCGCAGCGGCGCCGGCCGCGACATCCGGTGGCGACACGGCGCAAGCGCCGCCCGCGCCGGCCGGCCCGCAGACCGCGGCCAACGAGCCGCAAGCCCAGGTCGCGGCCATGGCCCAGTCCAGCCCGTTGGCCGCGCCGTCGCCCACCACCGACACGTTGACCAGCCTGTGGCGCACGGCCCAGGCCGCCTACACCGCAGGCGACTGGGTGTCGGCCACGGATCTGCTGCTCAACGTGCGCGACATGGATCCCGAATTCCAGAAGACTCAGGTGACGGATCTACTCTACACGTCGTACGTCAACCTGGCCGCGGAAAAGGACCAGGCCGGGCAGTTGGAAGAGGCGCTGGCGTTTGTGGACAAGGCGCTGGCGTTGCGTCCCGACCCTGCGTTGCGCAGCGCACGCAGCAAGGCCGAGGCCTACATGGCTGTCCTCAACACCTACAGCCTGGGCTGGGAGACGGTGATCGAAGGGCTGCAATCGCTCTACGAAGAAGACCCCAGTTATCGCGATGTGGAAGAGCGGCTGCTGGAGGCGCACACGGCCTTCGGTGACAAACTCATGCGTGACGGCGATGCCTGCGCCGCGCTGGATGCCTATGTCGCGGCCATCGACATCAACGTCCAGCCCGTGCTCTTTGAGAAGCGGGACAACGCCCGTGCCGAATGCGACGGCGTCCCGTCCAGCACCGTGATTTTGCTGACGCCCGAGGTCACCCGCCAGGCGACAGTGGCGCGTCCCAATACAGTCGCCACGCCTGCGGCGGCGTCCGCGACGTCAACCGGCGCGGCGGTGACCACTGGGGAGACCGCGACGGGCGAGACTGCGGGCGCAGAGACGGAAACCGCGGTGGCTGCCGGCCCGGCGCCGGTGGTGGGCGCCCCCGCCGGAAGCGTGTTGTACAGCGCGAACAGCGTCAACGACGGGCGCGCGCGCATCTTTAGCCAGTCCCTCGCCGGACGGCGCGCCGCAGATCCTGGTGGAAGACGGCACCCAACCCGCGCTGCGCAGCGACGGCAAGCGGCTGGTCTACTACAACACCCGCAGCGACATGGCCGGGCTGAGCGCGCTCGACCCGGAGAGCGGTCTGCTGCTGCGCTTCACGTCCTACGCCGAGGACCGGCGCCCCTCGTGGAATCCGGAGGGCAACCGGCTGGTCTTCGCCAGCAACCCGAAGGGGACCGGCGCTGGCGTATCTACGTGGGCTGGGCCGAGGTGGACGGCGAAGTGGCCACGCTCGGCTTCGGTGACGCCGCGGCCTGGAGCCCGGCCGGCGATCGCATCACGGTGAAGGGGTGCGACGAAACGGGCAACGGCTGCGGGCTCTGGACCATGACCAGTTCCGGCGCCGGCCGCAGTCCGCTGACGACCGTGCCCGAAGACACGAATCCGGCCTGGTCGCCCAACGGACGCTACGTGGTCTTCATGAGCAACGGCCGCCACGGCAACTACGAAGTCTACAGCGTGGACACGGTGGAGCGCGCCGTGACGCGCCTGACGGACAACCCTGCCAACGACGGCGCGCCCGCGGTCAGCCCCGACGGCAACTGGGTGGCGTTTCTGAGCAACCGCGACAGCGCGTGGAAGATCTGGGCCGTGCCCATCACCGGCGGCGACACGGTGGAGTTGGCCACGCCCAACGGTGACATCGGCAACTGGCTCGACCAGCAGATCCAATGGGTGAACTGAGGGCAGTTCAGCGGGGGCAGGTGCGTAGGGCGGATTGTGGGGAACACCCGGGTCTTCTCGAATCACGGTGCTTTTGACCTGGGACTTGCTTTTCGGTAGAATATCAATACTTTCGGGGAGTGGCGCAGTCCGGCAGCGCACTCGTTTGGGACGATGGGGTCGTAGGTTCAAATCCTATCTCCCCGACTCAATGGTTGATAGATAATTGTGAATAGATAATGGCTAAGTTGTCGCGCACGCGACGCCCCATTAACCATTCGCAATTATCTATTCACAAATTAACCATTCGTGCGGGTATAGCTTAATGGTAAAGCCCTAGCCTTCCAAGCTAGTCATGCGGGTTCGATTCCCGCTACCCGCTCTGTTTTGTCGCCATGTCATCGCCACGATGCGCCAGACGGACACGATGCATCGTGTCCGTTTCTGTTTTTCGGGTGTTGGCCGTGCGGTTATTGACGCACGACGTGGCACATACGGATCGGTAGCTCAATGGCAGAGCAGGGGGCTCATAACTCCTTGGTTACAGGTTCGAATCCTGTCCGATCCACTTCCTCGCCCGCACGCACGCTGTGAACCCGTTCATTCTCGGAGGCACATCTATCAGCACCGTGAGGCGGGTCCGCTTTCTCGTGGACAACTCCGCGGCCTTCACACTTTGCGGACATGAGCGATTTCGGAACTGCCGCGATGTCTGACGCCCTGCTCCAAACGAAGCTCTTCATGCCGCCGCTGCGCCACACGCTGGTGACGCGGCCGCGCGTCACCGCCAAGCTCAACGCGGGGCTGCGCGGCAAATTCACGCTGGTGTCGGCGCCGGCGGGCTTCGGCAAGTCCACCGCGCTGAGCACCTGGGCCGGTGACCTGCAGCAGCCCGTGGCCTGGCTTTCGCTGGACGAGAGCGACAACGACCCCGTGCGCTTCTGGACGTATATGAGCGCCGCGCTCCAGACGCTGGTCCCGAGCATCGGCGACGCAGTGTCTGTGGACGCCGTGGTCAATCCGCTGGCGACGCGGCCGCTGGAAACCACCATCGTCGGGCTGGTCAACAGCATTGCCGCCACCCCGGCGCCGCGCCTGCAACTCATCGTGGACGACTATCACGTCATCGCCACGCCGCAGGTCAACGAGACGCTCTTCTTCTTTCTGGACAATCTGCCCGGCCGTCTCCACGTGACGCTAGCGGGGCGCACCGACCCGCCGTGGCCGCTGGCTCGTCTGCGCGCCCGGGGCGAATTGACCGAAGTGCGCACGCCCGATCTCCGCTTCACCACCGAGGAGACCGCCACCTTCCTGCGTGATGTCATGGGCCTGGATCTGGCGCCGGACGAGATTGCCGCGCTGGAAGAGCGCACCGAAGGGTGGATCGCCGGGCTGCAGATGGCCGCGCTCTCCATGCGTGACCGAGATGATCTGGCCGGGTTCATCAACGCGCTCTCCGGCAGCCATCGCTTCATCATGGATTACCTGCTGGAGGAAGTGCTCAACAAGCAGCCCGAGGAGATCCGCGACTTTCTGCTCCAGACGTCGATCCTGCGTTCGCTCACGCCGGATCTGTGCAACGCGGTCACCGGGCGCGACGACAGCGAGCGCGTGCTGGCCACACTGGAACAGGCCAATCTCTTCCTGGAGCCGGAGGACGACACGCGCCGCTGGTATCGCTACCACCGCCTCTTTGCCGATCTGCTTGTCGACCGCCAGCAGCGGACGCAACCCGCGCAGAAGCAGGAGCTGCATCGCCGGGCCGAGGCCTGGTACGAGTCCTCCGGCCAGTTGGGCGAGGCCATGAACCATGCCTACGCCGCGGGCGATGTCGAACGACAGATCCAGTTGCTGGCCGACAACGTGTTGACCATGGCCTATCAAGGTGAGTTGACCACGCTGGTGCAGTGGCTCGAACGCCTGCCCGCCACCACAGGCCGGCAGCAGCCGTGGTATCACCTCTCACGCGCCTGGGTGCTGGTCTTCGCCGGGCATCTGGAGAAGGTCGAAGACCACGTGGTCAAGGCCGAAGAAGCGCTGGCCGCGACGCCGGACGAGTTCGCTGCGGCCGAGCGTGACTATATCCTGGGGCAGATTGCCGCGCTGCGGGGCTACGTTGCGGGTCTCCAGGGCGACTGGCCGCGCAGCTACGACTTCACCACGGCCGCCTTGGCCCACATGTCCGAAGCCGGCCCCGTCGCCCGCGGCTGGACCACCCTGCTGTTGGCCGTCGTCCTGCGCGCGTTCGGCCGGCTGGACGAAGCGGATCGGGCGTTTGTGGAAGCGGATACGCTCAGCCGTGCGGCCGACTTCACGCCGCTGACGGTGGATGTGCTCTGGGAGCGGAGCGAGATGCAGCGCACCCAAGGCAAGCTGCGCGCGGCCTTGGCAGGTAGTCGCGACGTGCTGGACCTGGTGGCGGACTATCGCCGCCAGACGGGGCGGCGTCTGGCCCCCACCGGCTACACATACACCGGCATTGCGGCCGTGCTGCGCGAGTGGAACGAGTTGGACGCCGCCCTGGAGAACGCCCACGAAGCGGTCACATTGAGCAAGCGCTGGGGCATGGCGGACGCGGTGATCCGCAGCCACATCCAACTGGCGTGGACGCTCCAGGCTGCCGGGTCACCGGACGCGGCCCAAGCTGCCATGGACGAGGCCGGGGAGATTGCGGCCGCCATGTCGCCCATGTATCACACATACGTGGGCGGCGCGGCCGCCAAGTTGCACCTGTTGCAAGGCAAGCTGGACGCGGTGGCCGCCTGGGCCGATGCGGCGGGCATCCGGGTGGACGACACCCTGGAGGAGGGGCCGACCGGCCATCACATCCATCTGGCCCATTTGCTGGTCAAGCAACAGGCACGCGGTCGTCTCCCCTCGGTCCAGCCCCTCTTGCGCCTGCTGACGCGTTTGGAGGAACGGACCACGGCGTCGGGCGCGCACGGCGAACTCATCACGGTGCTGGCGCTGCGGGCATTGGCGTTGGCCGGCGACGGTCGAGAGGACGCGGCCCTGGAGCCGTTGGCGCGGGCGCTGGAGATGGCCGCGCCGGAGCGTTTCACCCGCACGTTTGTGGACATGGGGCCGCCCATGCGCGACCTGCTTCTGCGTGCGCTCAGCCGGGGCATTGCCGGCGACTACGTGCGCAGCCTGCTCGCCGCCTGCGATGAGCCGGTCGCCCCGGACGTGCTCGCCGCTGCCGTCGATCCTCTCACGGAGCGGGAATTGGAGATCCTGCGCCTCCTGCCCACCAGCCTCTCGACGGTCGAAATGGCCGAGCAGCTGATCGTGGCGCCCAGCACCGTGCGCACCCACATCAAGAGCATCTACGGCAAGTTGCAAGTGAACCGGCGGACGGATGCGGTGAAGCGGGCAAGCGAACTCCAACTGCTCTAAAGATTCAAGATTAAAGATTGGGGATGCCGATACCCGCCGCTCCTAAGTTGATCCGTGCAGGACCAGTCCCCAATCTTCAATCTTCACTCCTCAATCTTGCTCCTTTCCACCCACCATCTCCCCCCTACTTGGGGAGGACAATCGACCTGGACCGGGCGTATCCTGGGGACAGAACACGACACCGGATGGTGACGTAGACGTGACCGAAACACACAGGAGGCCCTGATGTTTACTGAGATCGACTATCTTGTCCAGGTCGAACGCCGCAAGGATGACATCGCCTATGCCGAGCGCTACCGTCGCGGCGAGGAAGGCGCATCTCGGTCGAGATCTGGGGAGTCAACGCCGTGCGCCGGCTCGTGCAGCAGGTCAAGCGGGCCTCATCCGATACCAAGCCCGCCCGCACCGCAACCGGCATGCCGCTGGAAAACATGGGCGCTTAGCCGGCGCCGATACGAATCGCATAAATGAGTGCGCCCCGGGATCACAACGTTCCCGCGCCGGGCGCACTGTTCATGGTCAGGACGGACAGCGGGGTCAGCCCAGCTTGTAGCCGATGGTGCGCAGCAAGCCGGTGCGCCAGGCAACGTCCGCCTCGTCTTCCACCCCTTGCGGCGGGAAGCCGTCGATGACGCCGAGCACGCCTCGTCCCTGGGTGGACGCGGCGATGACGACCTGGGTCGGGTTGGCCGTGGCGCAGAAGATGTGGCAGACCTCAGGCGCCTGCTTGACCGCGTTGAGCACGTTGATGGGATAAAGGCCACTCGGCCAGAAAGATGATGAACGTGTGTCCCGCGGCGATGGCCTGGGCGTTGCGCGTCGCCAACTCCGTCATAGCCGGGTCGGTGCCGCTGGTGCGGATGAGGCACGCGCCCGACGCCTCGCAGAAGGCCAGGCCAAAGCCGATGCCCGGCACAGAACCGACCAACGCCTCGTGCAGGTCCTCCACCGTTTTGATGAAGTGGGTCTGGCCGAGGATGAAGTTGGTGTTCTCGGTTTTTTCGATCTCTACCAGCATGAGTTCCATGAGATACTCTTCCTTATCATATGGGATGACGTTCTAGAAATTAGCCACGGATGGACAGAGATAAACACAGATAAAGACAAGAATGGAGCGGGCCGAGAAGGTGCGCCGCGTGAGGGTTCATGCGGTTGCATCCATCGTTCATCTTACCGCAACATCTTGGATACGTCATGACAGATTGGCGGGGGTGACGGTTGCACAATGCGATACGGAGCCAGCGTCGCACCGGTGGCGACCAGAATGTGATCGGGATGGCGACAGGAAATTCGTTGTGGTCCGTTTGCCGCAATCAGCACTTCCGAAAGTTTGCGCTGCCTGTGCATTTCTGATGGGACCGGATACCCTGTAACCGCGCAAACGATGACCACGACCAAACAATTGCCCAAAGACGATTTTATTGCGATCGCTTGCTGAAGGAATAGGGATTGATGCCATGAATCGCGATGAACACTACCTCCACATCAATGGAATAGAGCTTTTTCTATACAGCCACAGGACGTGATGATCACTGTCATTCTGCTGCACGGCGGCGTTTCCAGCCATGCAATGTGGGATGCATTTGTTCCCTTCATGCGAAGGATCACCGTGTCTACGCTCGACATGCGTGGTCATGGCCGCTCGGGCTTCTACGACGACCGCGGCATTTCATATCCGTTATTGGCCGACGATCTGGCGCAGGTTCATCCCGTCGTTGCCTGGAATTGGGAAAGCCGCACCTCATCGGATACTCGTCCGGCGGCAACGTCGCACTGGAGTTTGGAGTGCGCTATCCCGATCACGCCGCCACGCTCACGATTGGCGCTGCCTGACTTCGCATTGACCCAGCGATGCGTGAGGCAGTCGAACGGGATCTCGGCTTCGTCAAACCTGGTGTCGTGGATTTCGACGTTGTCCGGCAGGCCATGGGATCTTCCATTGCGAAATGGAAGTTGAACACAGGGTACGGTATGGCATCAATCACTGGCAGCGACTCTACGAATTCATGTGCGAGATGGATTTCACGCCACACAGTAATCATGGTGATCAGTTACAACGGATCTCGTGCCCGACTCTTGTCTTTTCGGGTGACCGCGATGGGATCATTCCGCTTGACCAGGTTGTTGAGCAATTTGAGTCGATCCCGGACGCGGAATTGCTGATCATGCCAGGGACAAACCATTTCACGGCGTTGAAGAAGACCGAATGGCTGACCGACGCCATCGTCGAATTCATTGAACGGCACTGAAGAGCAGTTCATGGAACCCAACTAGTCATCACAGTCGAATCCACCAAGAGAAACGGCCAACCCTGCATCCGCAGCTGCGCATCACCGGGGCCGATATCTTGGCCTACCTCGCATCAGGCATGAGCGTCGCAGAGCTTCTCGACGACTTCCCCTACCTGACATGCGCAGGATGTCCAAGCAACTCTTGCCTACGCTACCAGACCGCACCCGACAGACGCCACATCGTTTAGGCTGAATCAAATAAAGCCGGCGCTGCGGAAACGCACACCATGTCCCCGAACGCCGGCCCCTCCAATCTTCAATCTTCACTCCTCAATCTTGTCCTTCCGCCTACGGCAGCTTTATTCCCCGCCGCCAGGTACAACGCATACCACTCCTCCCGCGACATCTCGACCTCCGCCGGCGGGGCGATATCGCGCGTTGGGGCGTGGTCGTGCCGAGGATGGGCTGCATTTGGGCCGGATGCCGCAGCAACCAGGCGATGGCGATGGCGCTGTTGGTGACGCCCTTTCCGCAGCCATGGCGTCGATGGCCTGGTTCAGTTCGGGGAACTTGTCGTTGTCCAGGAAGACGCCCTCGAAGAAGCCGTACTGGAAGGGCGACCACGGCTGGATGGTGATGTCGTGGAGGCGGCAGTACTCAGGATGCCGCCGTCGCGCACGATGGACGGGTCAATCTCCATGTGACGTTGAGACCAGCGTCGATCATGCCCGTATTGGTCAGGCTGAGCTGCAACTGGTTGGCGATGAGCGGCTGCTCTACGGACTTGCGCAGCAGTTCGATCTGGCCCGGAGTTCATGTTGCTGACGCCGAAATGGCGCACCTTGCCGCCCGGTGCAACTGGGAGAAGGCGTCGGCCACCTCCTCCGGCTCCACCAGCGTGTCGGGACGGTGGAGTAGGAGCACGTCCAGGTAGTCGGTCTGGAGCCGGCGCAGGCTTGCCCTCCACTGCCCGCTGAGGATGTGGTCGCGCGAAGTCGAACATGCCCTGCGGATGCCGCACTTGGACTGGAGCAGGATCTCCCCACGGTCGATGGACGGCGCGCCAGCGCACCCGCGAAGACCTCCTCCGACTTGCCGCCGCCGTAGATGTCGGCGTGGTCAGCGGGGTGATGCGGACTCCCGCGGTGCGAGCAGATCGTCCGCTTCCCGTGGCTCAGCCCGGCGATGCGCATGCAGCCCAAGCTGATGACCGAGCCTTCCAGCCGCTCTTGCCGATGTCGAGTTTACGCATGATGAAAACCCCTTCCTGGGATGTGTGATGTTGGTTTGACGTGCCGGGGACGTACGCGCGCTGGACACCCTTTCAGTGTCACCCCAATGGACGTCGCTTGTGTCAACCGCCGGCTATTTCCGGGTGCATCACAAAATGGGGGCGAACATCCGTCCGGTTCGCACGCCCTCGTGCGAACAGCTATACCAAAGCCGGGTCGATGCCACCGTTCGCACGAGGGCGTGCGAACTAAACAGGCTTTGTACGCCGTTGCCCCAAATTGAGATGCACCCGCTATTTCCGTCGCGTGGGTGCGCAGCCGAAGGCCTTGTGCACGAAGGGCCTTTGTACCCGCAGTGCGGCTTCCGCTACAATACCGGTGGCCGTGTCGCCGCTGGACGCACCAGCCCGCCGGCACAGCCCCTTGGCCACGCCACCGGAGACGATCGTCACCATGACCCTTGCCACGACCGACGCCCAAGACATCCGCATTGCCTATCTGGCCGACCACCTGGACGCGCTGCCCACGCTGGTCGATTGGGAGGTGACGACGTGGGGCCACCTGGCGCCGTCGCGCACGCCGGATGATGTGCGCGCGAGCTTCATGCGCCGGGCCACCCGGGGCGCCATTCCCTCCACGCGGCTGGCGCTGGACGGCGCGACTCCGGTCGGCATGGCCAGTTTGGTGCAGCAGGACTTGACGACGCGCCCCGAGCTCACGCCGTGGCTGGCCTCGGTCTTCGTGGCGCCCCACGCGCGGCAACGGGGCATCGGCGGACAACTGGTGCGCGCCGTCGTGGCCGACGCCAAAGCGCTGGGCGTGCCCGGCTCTACCTGATCACGCCGGACCGGATGGCGTTCTACCGCCGCCTGGGGTGGACCGAACAGGAAGTGGTCGAGTACCGGGCCAGCGTGACCATCATGTGGATCGAGCCGTAACGGCAGGATCGACGACTGCCGGCCGCGCCATCGCCACGCGCGCGCTGACTGGCCCGCGGGTGCACAGCTTGCGCTGGAATACATCACCATCCCGCAAGTCGAACAGACCGCGGCCACGCTCGGCTCCGGGCCGTACTGACGTTGGGGCTACGAGGGCGTCAACGAACACAGTGTTGTCATCGGCATCACCTACCCACAGGACCACACCGCATGCACTGGGCAAATTCCGGCACCCGCTACGGCATGATCACCAAGTTCTTCCACTGGGCGGTCTTCCTGCTCTTTGTCAACCAATACGTGGTCGCCCGCCTCATGTTGACCACGCCCATCGGCGCCACGAGTTTAGGTTACACGCAAGGCCAACTGTACAACTGGCACAAGTCCATCGGTCTGATCCTGCTGGCCCTGGCGCTGCTGCGCTACACCTGGCGGCGCACTACCCGTCTGCCCGACTGGGCCGCCACGCTCAGCGCCGGCGAGAAGCAGTTGATCCACTGGCTGGAGCGCGTGCTCTACTTCTGTATGATTGCCATGCCCCTGAGCGGCTATTTCTTTGTGATGGCGGGCGGCTACGGCGTCAGCTGTACCGGACGGTGGCAGTTGCCCAACACCATCGGCAAACATGAAGGAGAGCTGGCGCTTGTGGCCTAGTGGACCCACATCGTGCTGGCGGTGGTGATCGTGATGGCCGTCACACTGCATCTGGGCTTGGGCTGGTCGCCAGGCCATCGTTCACAAACAGGGCTATCTCCGCCGGATGTTGCCCTTTACCCGCGGTGACGCACGCTGTGTGTGTCAACGTTGCGAAGAGAGTCGTGGCCATGAACAAGAATGTCGCGTACGTGCAGCAATTCGGCCAACGCGTGGAAGGGGCGCTGCGGTCAGGAAAGCGGATTCGCCGCGAGATCAGCGCCTACCCACCGCCCATCCCCGCGTGCGATGCCCAGTTCAACTACCTGCTGGAGCAGCGCAACCAGGTGGCCCAGGAACTAAGCGCCGTCACCGCCGCGCAGCGGGATGAAGCCAACGCCGGGATCGCCGCGCTCGTCCGTCTGGTGGAGACGTCCCTGGTGCTGCGCCCGGCTGTGAAACAACAACTCCTGGCAACACTGTCCACAGAAACATTGCCCACAGAAACGTTGCCCACAGAATAGGAGCCGCGCGCCCATGACCGACACGACCCACCCGCCCGCGCCCCTCTTTCGCGACCCAATCTACGACGGCGCGGCCGATCCCACCGTCATCTGGAACCGGGAGGAACAAAGTTGGTGGCTGCTCTACACCAACCGGCGTGCCAATGTGCCGTGCCAGAAGTTCGCCTGGGTCCACGGCACGGACATCGGCGTGGCCGGCTCCGCCGATCAAGGCCGCAGTTGGCTCTATCGCGGCACGCTCCAGGGACTGGAATTCGAGCGCGGACGCAACACCTTTTGGGCGCCCGAAGTGCTCTGGCACGACGGCCTCTACCACATGTACGTGAGCTACGTCCCCGGCGTGCCCCACGACTGGACCGGCCCGCGCCACATCGTCCACATGACCAGCGCAAACCTCTGGGATTGGACGTTTGAGAGCCGCCTGCAACTCTCGTCAGATCGGGTCATCGACGCCTGCGTCTACCGTATGCCCGACGGCGTCTGGCGCATGTGGTACAAGGACGAGGCCCACAGTTCCCACACCTATCTGGCCGAGAGCGACGACCTGTACGCCTGGCAGGTGCGCGGCCCGGTCATCACCGGC
This sequence comes from Caldilineaceae bacterium, assembly GCA_041391205.1. GTDB lineage: Bacteria > Chloroflexota > Anaerolineae > Caldilineales > Caldilineaceae > JAWKOK01. The sequence goes on along the minus strand of JAWKOK010000010.1, from coordinate 56,360 downwards.
TTTCCCCATGAAGGCCCCAACGTCTTCTTCTGGCAGGGTCGCTACTGGCTGATCGTGGACACGTGGCGCGGCCAGGCCGTCTTCCAGTCCGCCGATGCGACCCATTGGCAGCGTCAGGCCGACATTCTGGACCGCCCCGGCCGCCGCGTGGACGACGGCACGGTGGGGCTGCATGCGGACGTGCTGGTCCACGGCGACGCCGCGACGATCTTCTACTTCACCCATCCCGACCGCACCTCGTCGGAGACACCGCCCGATCCCCAGCCGCTCGCGTTCAAGCGCACCTCCATTCAAGCGGCGCGGCTGGAACTGCGCGACGGCGTGCTCGTCTGCGACCGGGATCGCCCGTTCGAGATGGCGCTGCCGGAGCTCAGCTAAGGTGTCCTCACCCATCCCTGGAAGCAGCCTGACGACGCCGCGGCCGGTCCCGCGGTACAATGCAAAATAGCAAGCAACGAACAGGCCAAGCAAGCGAGGCGGACGTGAAGATTCTGGTGACAGGTGCGACGGGATATGTGGGCGGCCGCTTGGTGCGGCTGCTGCTGGAAGAGGGCCACGATGTGCGCGTGCTGGTGCGCGACCCGACCCGGGTGCTGGGGCGCTCGTGGCATCCCCACGTGGAGGTGATGACAGGCGACCTGCTGGAACCGGAGACCCTGCCGCCGGCGCTGGAGGGCGTGGACGCGGCCTACTATCTGGTCCACTCCATGGGCGGGCACGGCGATTTTGTGGATCGGGATCGCCACGCGGCGCGCAACTTCGCGCTGGCGGCCAAAGACGTCAAACACGTGATCTACCTGGGCGGCCTGCTGCCCGACGCGCCCGACGTCTCGGACCACCTGCGCAGCCGCGCCGAGGTGGGCTGGATTCTGCGCGCGTACTGCCACACCACCGAATTCCGCGCCGGTCCCATCATCGGCTCCGGCTCCGCCTCCTTTGAGATGGTGCGCTATCTGACCGAGCGCCTGCCGGTCATGGTCGCGCCCAAGTGGATCCTCAACGACGTCCAGCCCATCGCCATCCGCGACATTTTGAGCTATCTGGTGGCCGCACTGGACAAGCCGCCCCTGGGCATTGTCGACGTGGGCACAACGCCGCTCACCTTCAAGGAGATGATGGAGCAATACGCCGCCTGCCGCGGCCTCACCCGGGTGATCATGCCGGTGCCGGTGTTGGCCCCGGCGTTGGCCGCGCGCTGGGTCGGCCTGGTGACGCCCATCTCCAACGACCTGGCCGTGCCGCTGGTGGAAGGCGTGGTGCACCCGGTGGTGGGCGACACATCCCGCGCCCACGCCGAGTTCCCGGAGATCGAGCCCATCTCCTATCGCAAGGCCGTCACGCTGGCGCTGGCCCGCATCCAGGAACGGGACGTGGAAACACGCTGGACCGGCGCCTTGGGCAGCGACGAGACGTACCAGCTCTCCGACGAACGGGGCCTGATCCGGGAAATCCGCTCCATGCGCACGAATCTGCCGCCGGCGGCCGTCTTCGCCAGCTTCAGCGGCATCGGCGGCGAGCGCGGCTGGCTCACCTGGGAGTGGGCGTGGGCGGTGCGCGGCATCATGGACCAGTTTGTGGGCGGCCCCGGTCTGCGGCGCGGCCGGCGCCATCCACAGGAACTGTTGACCGGCGAGGCGGTGGATTTCTGGCGCGTGGAAAAAGTGGAGCCGCCCCACATCCTGCGGCTGCGCGCCGAGATGAAGGTGCCGGGGCGGGCGTGGCTGCAGTGGGAGGCCTTCCCCGAAGAAGGCGGCACGCGCCTGGTGCAGACGGCCATGTTCGAGCCGACCGGCTTTTTCGGCGTGCTCTACTGGTACGCACTCTTTCCGGTGCACAAATTCATCTTTAGCGCACTCATGCACGCCATCGAGCGTGACGCGCAACTGTACGCCCGAGGCATGGAGCTTGAACATGACGCACGCATTCGATCCGACCTTTGAGCAGTTGCTCGCCGCGGCCCAACAAGAGGAATTTTCCGGCTGGGACTTCACCCGCTACGCCGACCGTTGGACCGAGGCCGCGCCCACGTGGGACTATGCGGGGCTGGTGCGCGCCGCGGTCGCGCACGCGGACGCGCTGCTGGACATGGACACGGGCGGCGGTGAATTTCTGGCCGCGCTGGCGCCGTTGCCGCCCATGACCGTGGCCACGGAGAACTATCCGCCCAACATCCCGCTGGCCCAGGCGCGCTTGGAGCTGCTGGGCGTGCAGGTGCTCTCTCCGGCGGACGACGAGCATCTGCCCTTTGCCGACGGTACGTTTGACCTCATCCACAACCGGCACGGCTATTTCCGGGCCGAGGAGTTGTTCCGGCTGCTGCGACCAGGCGGGCGTTTCATCACCCAGCAGGGCGGTGACAACGGGCGTGCCTGAACGAGGCGTTGGGCGCGCCGGCCATGGAGTACGCCGACTACCAGCTTCCACCCACGGTGGCCGCACCGAGGCCGCCGGCTTTCACATCGACCAGACCGCGGAGGAGTTCCCGGCCAGCATCTTCCGGGACGTGGGGCATGGTCGTCATCTACCTGCGCATCATCGAGTGGCAGATCCCCGATTTCGACGTGACTGCTATCGTCCGCAGTTGTACGCACTGCACCAGCGGATCTCAAGGTGACGGCAGCTTCGACGCCTGCGCCCACCGCTTCCTCATCCAAGCGCACAAACCCGCTTAAGAGCTTGGCCACAGATGAACACAGATAAACACAGATGGCTCAGATCCACTTGAGAATTCTGCCAATCCGGGAAGAGACAGATTTTTCCCAGATGTTTTTCGCTGTTTAGTCTGTGTTCATCCGTGTCCATCTGTGGCTCAGTCTTTCTACCGGATGAGTTCGCGGAGGTTGTCGAAGAGGATGTAAACGCCTGCGGCCAGCACCACCAGCACGATGATCTCCCAGTAGAATTGGTAGAGCAGCACCAGCGCCGCGATCAGCGTCAGCGCAAAGGTCACGCTCGTGATCAACTGGTCCAGCCGACCGCGGATGCTCGCTTCGATAAAGGCAAAGAGGGCGATGATCGCGGCCAGCCCGCCCGCCAGATACCCCGGCAGGAAATAGGCCAGGAAGATCACCACCAGCAACATCAAGCCGACGCTGATGGCGGCCCAGACTTCGGCAAAACGCGTGCGCCGGGAGTGGGGCGGCTCGGCCGGTTGGTGTGCGTGCTTGATGTGGGCGCGCACCGGTCCCCGCTCTCCCGCAGCCAGCCGCTGGGCATAGGCGCGCAATGCGTCCATGAGGGCCAGGTTGTCCGTGTACTCTGCGCGCAAGGTGTTGAGCGCACGGGTACGCGTCTCGATTTCCTCCTGGAGCGTGGCCTGCATGGCTTGCAGATGGGGCTGGGTGCGGGTGGCGGCAAAACGCGTGCCCAGGCTGGCCAGCGCGCGCTCCTCGTCCGCGACCAGGTTGCGCACCTCCTGCTGGCGCGTGCGGACGGTGTCCAGCTCGCGCCGCGCCGTCTGTTCCGCCTCGGCAAAGGGCACGACCTTGTCCAGCCCGGCCCACGCCACCGGGTCGTACCAGGCCAGCCGCACGCTCCCGTCCCGGTTGTACATGGGCCCGGCGGGCGCGTCCTCGCCGTTGAACGGGTCGCGCGTGTAGAGTCCCCACAGGCCGCGGTAGCCCGTCACCCACGGGGGCGCAGGATTGAGCAGCACCGGTGTGTCCCACGCGCACGCCTGACCGGGACCAATGCTCAGGCCGTCGCCCCGGGCGTAGTCCACGAAGGGAATGCGAAAGATGCTGGCGTACTGGTCGAAGTCCTTGGTCGATTCCTCGCCCGTGTACTGGCGCAGCGTGTTGCGCCAGAAGGTCTGGACGCGGCCGGAGATACGCACCAGCGGCGCGGTGAAGGGCAGGGCCAGTTCGGTCAGGTACTCGCCCGGCGAGAAGTAGCTGGCGTGGGAACCAGCGCCCACGTAGACGACCGGATGGCTGCCGAGTTTGCCCAGCTCCGGGTCATCCCAGCGCCGGCGCAGGTCATCGCCCGAGTAGTCGTGGGAGGCGTAGGCCACCCACTCGGGTTGAAACGCGTCCAACGTGTGGACACCGTCGCTGTCGGGCCGCTCGGCCAGATAGACGCTGACCATCTCCCAGTCGGCTTCGTGGTCGTTGGCCCCGGAGAAGCGGGTGCGCCAGTTGTTGTACGCGTAAAGAAACCAATATTGCAGCACCAGCCACTGGTCCTGGCGCACCACCCGGCCGTGATAGCAATAGGCCGGCGCCTGCCCCATGAGTTCGTTGTACGTCTGCACCGCGGCCGCGGCCGTGTCTCCCGGCACGCGGCCCCGGGCCAGCAGACCGAGACGGAAGGCGGCGTCGGCCAAACGCGAGACGTAGCCGACGCGCGTCAGGCGGCCCGGCCCACGGGCGAAGGGTTCGGCCTCTTCGCTCAGTTTGGCCGCCGCCATCTCACGCAGATTCAGCGGGTCGATGAGCTTGAGGAAGTAGACTGTGCGCGGCGCGTCGTAGGTCTGTTGCGCCAGGCGGTCGAGGGTGAGCTGCGCCTCCTCCACCACGCGCACCGCGGGACGGTCGGCCTGCTGCGCCCAGAGGCTGCACGCCCGCACATAGGCACGTGCGCCCATGGGGAAAAATTGTTCGCCCCGGGTGAAGCGGAGCACGGGTTCGTAGCGTTCCAGCAGCGCGAGGTCAAGCGGTGAACTCATGGGGCGCCTCGCGGTCGGGATGGCTGTCGAAGGGGTGACGCGTGCGGCGGAAGGTCAGGCGCACGTCGGCGCTGTTCAGGTAGAGCACGACCACGATGCCGGTCGCCATGACGGCGTAGATCAGGCCGGTGCGCACCACGGCGGCCGCGGGCAAGCCAAAGTAGAAGTAGAGGGAGACGCCTTGGATTGCGGCCTGGATGACCATGGCCAGGCTCCACGCGCTGCGCCGGCGCCACACCAGCCCCAGCGCGCCGACCAGGCCCAGGATGCTCAACGGCACAAAGAGCACGATGAAGAGCAAGGCATCGAGCACGGGCGCGGCCGTGAGCAGATCGCCCTCCTCCACCAGCGGCACGACGCTCAGCCACAGTGCGCCGCTCACGGCCAGGAGTGCGACACTCTGCAAGGCCAGCAGCGTCGCCGCAATGCGGACCGGCAGCGGACGGGTCAATGTGCGAGGTGGGGCGGATTGGGTCATGGCAATCGGATCATGGCGACGGTGGAGAACACGACTGAGCCACAGATGGACACAGATGGACACAGATTAAACAGCAAAAGCACGGATTGGAATTCACTTTCTTGGCGATAATATGGTCCGGCAGATTAAAACAAGCATCTGTGTCTATCTGTGTTCATCTGTGGCCGATCGCAGTTCCGTCGCGGCGTGGAGCCGGGCGAACTCTTGCTCGAAGTGGTGGGCAATGGTCTCCGGATCCGGGACGAGACTTGCGTCGGTGATCACACCCAGGGTCACGTGGCCGTCGTAGCTGAAGATGCTGATGCCCATGCCCAGCCGCCCGGCCTGGGGCACCCAGAACATGCCGTTGCGCATGCGGCTGCCGGCAAGGTAGAGCGTCATCTGCGGGCCGGGCACGTTGGTCACGGCGGTGGCTTTGCTGCCGAAGAGGTTGACGACCTGTTCTTCCACCTGCTGCGGCGTGGCCCCGAAGACGTTGAGCAGACCGTAAGACCGTCGCTTCGGGCGACGCACTTGTGATCGCGATCCATGTTGGCCTTGACCGTACGCGTGCTGCCGGATCAGGCGGCCCAAGGGCAAGGCCAGGAAGACCAGACCGAACTGGTTGCCCAGATTCATGGCTTGGGCTTCATCGCGAAAGTTGACGGGCACCACGGCGCACTTCCATGCCGTCCACCAGGTCGTCGTGGTCCAACAGATAGTGGCGCAGCGCACCGGCCACCGCCGACAGCAGCACGTCGTTTACCTTGGCGTCGGCGGCGACCGGTGGCTGCGACCGTGGCCAGATCCACCGGCTGGGACCACGCACGTGTTTGGGCACATGCAACGGCCCCTTGAAGCGGGTCGCCGGGTCGGGCGGCATGACCAGCGCGGGCCAGGATGCCGAAGACACTTCGCGCGCCGGCTCGGTCAACGTCAGCAAGTGCGACGGGTGCAGCAGGCTTTCCACGCTTTCGTGGACGAGGGTGTCGCGGCCCGGCGTGACATGTCCACCGCGGCGTGGGCCAGCGAGGATCGGCGCCAGCGGCCGCGCTTGCGGAGAGCTCGGCAGCCCGTTCCAGCAACTCGACGGAAGCGTCGGGCGTCACGTCCATGAGCCGGCCGATGACCCACATCATGGCCACGCCGTCGGCCAGAGCAGTGATGGAAGCGCACCACAGGCACGCTGCCGCCCATGACATTCTCCAGCGTGTGGATCTGCCAAAGCGGTTTGCTGTAGTCCAGCGGCGTGGAGCCAGGTCGCCCAGAAGCGTTGCAGCGTGGGCAAATCTCCGAGGCGGGCAGGGCGCACGTGGTGCAGATGGTTGTCCAGGTCGAAGTTGGGGGTCGGTCTCCCAATGGGGCGGCTTGCCGGGAGCCGGCTGTCTGGAAGCGGCACGCATGTGGCGCGGGATGGTGAGCAGCCGCGCTGCAAGCGTGGCCCGCGGCCGCGGATAGTCGATGGCGCCGTCGAGCAGCGCCGCCACGCGTGTCACCATCATCAAATTGGTCGGGTCTTCCATGTGCAGCCACGCGGTATCCACCGGTGACGGTGACTGGCGTTCCTGGCTCATGCTGCGCTCGTGTGGTGGGCAGGGACAGTTCGGGCATAGTATAGCATCAGCCCGAAACGGCGCACAAAGGCCTTCAACCGCGGAGGTACGCATCTCGATTCCGGGCCGGAGATCCGTTGCGGGGACGGACTTGCGGGAAGCCATCCAGCCTACTCATTCACGGTCAGTTTCGTGACGGCTTCCCGCCGTCCGCCCAACCGCGACCGGTTCAACAGGGCTGTCCGTGCGCACGCGGCGGAGCAGGAAGGGGCGACCAAAGGCGGCAATCAATACCAGGACGACCAGGATGATCAGCGCCGTCGGGTCCGTGCGGGCCAACCGCACCATCAAGGCGCCCGTGGCCAGAAATGCGGCCAGCGCGCCGAAGCCGGTCAGCGCGCGTTGGCCTACGTTCAGCCGGAACGCCAGCGCACAAACCACGCCGAAGGTGAACAGAAAGGCCAGGCTGGCCGTTTCCACCAACGTGTCGAGCGATCCGATCGCGGCCATCACCGCGGCAAGCACGCCCAGGCCAATCACGGCACGGTCCGGCACGCCCATGCGGTTCCGGCGTTCCAGGGCCGCGGGCAGCTCACCGTCCTCGGCGACAGTCTCGGCCAGCCGCGCCGTGGCGAACAGCGTCGAATTGATGGCCGAGCCGGTGGAAAATGCCGCGCCGATGCTGACCAAGATCAGACCGGGTATGCCGAAGGCCGCCTGGCCCGCCACCGCCAGTGCCACCTCTTTGTGGGCCATGACTTGGTCGGCGCCGATGATCATCACGGTGCCCAGCGCCACCACCACATAGACGCCGATCACCACGACGATGGACGAAAGCACGGCACGCGGCAGGGTCTTGTCCGGGTTCTCGATGTCGTCGTAGTCGTAGGTGAGCAGCTGGAAGCCCTCGTAGGCCATGAAGACGGATGCCGCGCCGAAGAGCGCCGCCATGATGCCCGCCGACGGCGCGCCCCGCGACAACATGGCCGGGTTCCAGTGATAGAGACCCCAACCGGCCAGCCCCACCAGCACCGCCAGTTTGAACCAGACCAGCACCACTTCCACGCCGCCGGCCTCACCCACGCCACGCAGGTTCAAGCCGATGAAGACGGCCATGATGGCCACGGCGGCGAAGCGGGGAAACCAGGGACCCAAGCCGACGACGTGGCCCACGTATTGGCCAAAGGTGAACGCGTAGACTGAATTGGTCAAGACGTAGCCGACGATGAGCACCCACGAGAGCGTGCCGGCAAAGCCGTTGGCATTGATCTCGCGCAGAAAGGTGAACGCGCCGCCGCCCTCGCCGTAATGGGTGGCGAGTCTGACATAGCTGTAGCCCGCAGCGAACGCGACCAAACCTGCGGCGACAAAGCTGAGCCACGTCCACGCGCCGGCGATGCCGATGACGACGCCCAATGTGGAAAAGATGCCGCCGCCGACCATGCCGCCCACAGACATGGACCATGTGGCATTGAAACCGAGCTTATCCTGGGATGAAGCCAACTTTCCATTCCTCCCCTGGTTGGCATGGTGGACAACAACCTGTTGAGAAAACCTTACTCCACTTGGCCGCGCGTGGCAACTCATCGAATTGGCCAACCCGCACCGGCCGCGCGTGTGTCTGTGGATGCATCGTCATTCTCGGGTGCATCTCATTTTGGGGGCAGAAGTTCGTTTAGTTCGCACGCCCTCGTGCGAACCGCTTTGCCAAAGCCGGGGCTATGCCGCCGTTCGCACGAGGGCGTGCGAACTGGACGGATGTCCGCCCCAAATCTGTGATGCACCCGTCATTCTCCAGACCGTTGCGATCCGTTCCGCCGGTATGCTATGATATGCACAGACTGCTGACCCGGTTGCACGCGACCCGGTCACACTGCACCTGCTCTCACTGGACCCGATCCGACCGGAGATGCCATGCTACAACCGCGCACATACCCGGAGATGCTGGGCAAAGCACTCGTACTGGAAGCCGACCCGTTCATCGCCATGGTGGATGACGACGAGCCGTGGGCCGAAGGTCTCTTCATGGTCGTCGTCGTCGGGCTGGCGGTGGGATTGGCCCGCCTCGTCGGCGGCTGGTTGACCGCGGCCGCACTGCCCCCATTGGACGCCACGCTGGAGGCGCTGATCAACGGTTGGCAGCAGTTGAACGCACAACTCGGGCTGGGCATCGACCCGGCCGCGGCCGATGCCGCCATCCGCAGCGTCGTCGATCTGGCCGCGGGCTACAACGGCATGGGCGGCGGCTGGACGTCGCTCTTCGTGCTGGTGGCCACGCCCACGGGCTTCGTGCTCCAATGGCTCTTCTACGCGCTCATCGCGCATCTGGTGGCCCGTTTGATGGGCGGCACGGGCAGCTTCAGCCAGACGTTGGGCGCGCTGGCGTTGGTCATGGCGCCCCAGGCGCTGCGCATTTTGACGGCCATCCCCTTTGTGAGCGTGAGCGGCCTGTTGCTCATCGTCTGGTCCATGCTCATCAGCTACCGCGCCCTGGAAGTGGCCCACGAATTGCCCTGGCGCCGCGCCGCATGGACTGCCGTCATGCCGCCCGTGGTGGTGACGGTGCTCATCGCCGGCATCACTTTGCTGACCGGCATCGTTCTGGCCATGGGAGGCGGCGCATGACGACCACCCAGGATCTCGATATACGCCCCGCACCGGCCCCACGCCCGTGGTTGCCGACATTGCCCCAACTGCGCGCAGCCGCCCAACTGCGTGGGGACGACGCCGTCGGCCCCGACCCCATCGACCCGGCCACACCGCGCGCCGCCGTCACCACAACCATGCAGCAGGCCATGGGTCTGGTCATCGGCGCGGCGCTGGTGGCCGGGTTCCTGCCCACGCTGTTTGACTGGCTGCAGGCCATGCGCGCGGGCACGGCCATCCCGCTCATGAATCTGGCGGCCCAGAGCACCGGCAGCGCGCTGGCCGCCTGGCCGGAGCCGCTGCGCCCCGTGGGCGACACGCTCCAGACCATCGCCGGGCTGGACCCGGTCATGCCCGGCTGGTTGGCCGCGCTCCTCAGCGCGCTGGCCGAGTGGATCAACTGGCCGCTGACGTGGCTCAGCTACTGGCTGGTCTTCGGCGTCGTTGTGCTGCTGGCGGCCAAGCTTTTCCGCGCCTCGACCACCTTGCAGCGTTTTTACGCCGCCACAGGCTACGCTGCGGTGCCGTTGATGTTGGTCGGGCTGGGCTTCATTCCGTGGATCGGCTGGCTCATTGCGCTGGCGGGTGCCGTGCTGGCCCTGTTCGTCTACTGGCAAGCGGTGCGCACGGTCACCGGGCTGAGCGGCGGCGAAAGCGCACTCTGCGTGGCCGCGCCGCTGGCACTGAGCTTCATCTTCGCCATGGTGGTGGCCGGTGCAACGGTTGCCTCGGTTGTGCGCATGATGCTCCTGTAGCGCGGATCTGTATGCACTCTGGCTGCATCGGCGCCATCACATCGCCAGATTCCAGTTCGCGCCTCATTTCGTGCAGCTCTGGTTGACACGGGCAGATTCTGTACTATAGTTGAATTCACCGGCACATCACACGTCATCACCATGGCCGCCTTCCGGTCTCTGTACCACCGGTCGATCCGGTCGGTCGGCATGGGGCAAGGTGTGCGCGTTCCTCTTAAACTCATTCCTCTCTTTGATCTTCATTGTTGCGTGAAGTTTCTTTGGCGGCGCAGTCTTTCGCGACGCAAACTTGCAGCCCGTGTCCGGTCCTGTTGCGCCTGGTTTGTCGCTTTCGCTGACTTGAACTCCGATTCATTGTCCGTCCGGAAGTTTCTTCGTGCCCTGCAACGTCACGTTTGACACAAAGGAGAAGACAAATGCCGCTCGATCAAGGAAGTCTGAGTTTACTCCAGAGTCCGGTTGCACAAACCCTGCTTGAATCCACGATCCCGGCCCATGTTGCCTACACCGGGTCTGACGGCTCACCCCGGGTTGTGCCCATTTGGTTTTATTGGAATGGAGAAGAAATCGTCCTCGGGTCACCGCCCACATCGCCCAAAGTCGCGGCCCTGACGAAACACCCCAAAGTTGCCGTGAGCATCGACAGCAGCGACTGGCCGTATCGGGTTCTGCTGATTCGCGGAACGGCCACAGTGACGCTCGTGGACGGTGTCGTGCCGGAGTATGCCGCATCAGCCGAACGGTACTTTGGGCCGGAACAGGGCAAGGCCTGGGTCCAGCAGATCGGCGGGATGTTTGCGCAGATGGCGCGCATTTCCATTCAGCCGGAGTGGGTCGGCACCCTGGATTTCGAGCAACGTTTCCCCGGCGCGATCGAAGCCGCCATGCAGGGATAGCCAAGGCATGTCCGCCCGGGCAGCGCCATGCTGCGCCACGGTTTGCCGCTTTGCCGCGCGCATGATTGACCTGTGACCACGATCCGGCTAGAATAGACGCACAAATGTTCTGGCAGCCGTGGCGTTTGTGCGCGGCTCAAACGTGGGAGAGCAGACCGTGGCCAAGACCAAAACCCGCTTCGTGTGCAGCAACTGCGGCAGCGTGCAGATGCGCTGGATGGGCAAATGCCCCGACTGCGACGAGTGGAATACGCTGGAAGAGCAGACCGTGCGCGCGGAGCCCAAGAGCCGCAGCATGATGCCCGTGGCCGCGGGCCTGACGGTCGCGCAACCCACGCCCCTGCGCGATGTGGCCGACGCCGGGGCCAATCGCGTGCCCCTGCGCATGACCGAGTTGAGCCGCGTGCTGGGCGGCGGCATCGTCCCCGGCGCGGTGGCGCTGGTGGGCGGTGACCCCGGCATCGGCAAGAGCACGCTGCTCCTGCAGATGGCGGCCGAAGTGGCCGAGACCACCGGCTCCGTCCTCTACGTGAGCGCGGAGGAGAGCGCGCACCAGATTCGCCGGCGCGCCGCCCGCCTCGGTCTCGACGGCGGCGAGCGGCTCTTCATCTATCCCGAGATCGTAGTGGAACAGGTGACGGCGCAGATCGAGCAGATGCGGCCGGCGCTGGTCATCGTTGACTCGATCCAGGCCATCTACTCGGAGGCGGGGGCGAGCGCGGCCGGCACGGTGAGCCAGGTGCGCGATTCCGCGGCCGCGCTCATGCGCGTGGCCAAGCAGTTGAACGTGCCGGTCTTCCTCGTCGGCCACGTGACCAAGGAGGGCAGCATCGCCGGGCCGCGCGTGCTGGAGCACATGGTGGACGCGGTGCTGCAACTGGAGGGCGAACGCTTCCACGCCTACCGGCTGCTGCGCTCGGTCAAGAACCGCTTCGGCAGCACCAACGAAGTGGGCATCTTCGAGATGACCGAGCGGGGCATGGAAGAAGTGCGCAACCCCTCGGAACTCTTCCTGGCCGAGCGGCTGCCCAACGCCTCGGGCAGCGCCATCGCCGTCTCCATGGAAGGGACGCGGCCGCTGCTGGTGGAAGTGCAGGCGCTCTGCAGCCACACCTCGTTCAGCCAACCTCGGCGCACGGGCAACGGCGTGGACCTCAACCGGCTCATGCTGCTCACCGCGGTGCTGAGCAAGCGCGTGGGCATGAACCTGTCGGACCAGGACATCTTCGTCAACATCGTGGGCGGGCTGCGCATCAACGAGCCGGCCGCGGACCTGTCGGTGGCCGTGGCCATGGCCAGCAGCTATCGCAACCGCCCGGTCCACGCGGACCTGGCCATCGTGGGCGAAGTCGGCCTCAGCGGCGAACTGCGCAGCGTGGGCCAGTTGCCGCGTCGTCTGCACGAAGCCGCCAAACTCGGCTTCACCCGCGCGCTGGTCCCCCGCAGCACGCTCAAACGCAAAGGCAGCGATGTCTTCCCCGCGGGCGTGGAGGTCCTCGGCGCCCGCACCCTCTACGAAGCGCTGGAGATCGCGCTCGTGAGTGCATAAAGACGTTAGCCACAGATGGACACAGATGAACACAGATAACGCTACACGGATATTTCTCTTTTCTTCATTTGGCCTTCATCCACAGAAGAGACAAAAACCGACGTCTTTTCCGTCGTTTTTATCTGTGTTCATCTGTGTCCATCTGTGGCTCCCCCTGTTGCGGAACTGCGATCACCGGGCGAGGCGTTTGGCAATGGCAGGAGCGCCTACGGACGCGTGTGTTTTTTGCGCGCATGATGGCGTCGAGTGCAGGGTAGTCTCGGTGCGGCTTGAGGATTGACGATGTCACGGCGACGGTGGATTGTAGCGACCATACTCGGGGGGATGTTGCTGGCGGGGACGGCGGCGCTCTTTCCGTTTGCGTGGCGCAACTGGGTGGAAGCGCGCTACACGCCCCACATGCTGACGCTGGACGCGGCGCTGGCGGAAATGCCGCCCCAGCGTGTGGCCGTCGTCTTTGGGGCACGGGTCTATCGCAGCGGGCGGCTGTCGTCCATGCTGCGCGACCGGGTGGACACGGCCATCGCGCTCTACCAGGCGGGCAAGGTGGACAAGCTGCTCATGAGCGGCGACAACTCCACGCCCGAATACGACGAGCCGGGCGCGATGATGGCCTACGCCGTGGCCCAGGGCGTGCCCGCGGCGGACATCCAGCCCGACTACGCCGGCCGCCGCACCTACGATACGTGCTACCGGGCGCAAGCCATCTTTCACGTGGAAGACGCCGTGCTGGTGACCCAGGCGTTCCACCTGCCCCGCGCCCTCTTCACCTGCCACAACCTGGGCTTGGACGCGCGGGGCGTCATCGCCGACCGGCGCATCTACGATCCCCGCTCCGTCGCCTGGTCCGAGTCGCGCGAGGTGCCGGCCACGCTGCTGGCGCTCCTCGACGTGATCCGCAAGGTGCCGCCGCCGATTTTGGGGGATCCGATACCGTTGCGCTAACCACATCTCCACCAAATCTCCATTCCACCTCCCCACCCTCTCCATCTCCTGCCGCTAAGATGGGAACCATCAACCATCACACGGCCGGCGAGCACAACGAAGCGCCGGCCACGCAAACAGGAGACCCATGATGCAAACTCGCAAACTGCTTTCACTCACGGCCTTGGCGCTGGGCATTGCCCTGCTGGCCGGGCTGCTGTGGCTGCCCACGCCCGCCGCGGCGCAAACCGCCACGCCGACCAACGATGCCATCGACTGCCTGGTCTGCGACGTGGACCTGACCGGCTACACCGGTCCGCTCACCGAGGCAGAGATCCAGGGGCTGCTGCTGGCGCTGAACGACGAGTACCACGCCGCGGCCGTCTACAGCCAGGTCATCGAAGACTTCGGTACCGTGCGCCCCTTCACCAACATCCTGCGGGCGGAGAACAGCCACATCGCCGCGGTCACCCGGCTGCTGGAGCGCTACGGCGTGCCCGTGCCGGCCAATGCGTGGCTGGGCAATGCGCCCTCGTTCGACTCGCTGACCGAGGCGTGTCAGGTGGGCGTGGAGGCCGAGATCCTCAACCGTGACCTCTACACGGTGCTCTTTGACTCGACGGACCGGGTGGACATCGAGCGGGTCTACAGCGCCCTGCAGCGGGCATCCGAAACCAAGCACCTGCCTGCCTTCGAGCGCTGCGCCGCCATCTAGCGCCGACCGGACAACACCGCGGCACTCCGCCGCTTTCCTCCTCCCTGCAACGTGTGCGGCCCGATCGGTCGCACACGTTGCGCGTGGAAAATTCCGCGTCAAGCTTGACGCGCACCCCAAAAGACCGTACCATTCCATATTTGGGCCTTGGCCTCAGCAGCACACGGGACCGGCTGGTTCCGGATGCGCGCTGTTCTTTGACACCGGCATGTTTGCGCCGGTTGTTGTCGACACAAGGAGGAAACCAACCATGCGTCTTGTACCTCGAAAATTGTTCTTGACCCGCGGCATGGGTGTTCACAAGGAAAAACTGACCAGCTTCGAAATGGCGCTGCGCGAGGCGGGCATTGCCCACTTCAATCTCGTGCGCGTCTCGTCCATCTTCCCGCCCCGCTGCAAGATCATCGAACGGGACGAAGGGCTGCAACTCATGCAGCCGGGGGAGATCGTCTTCGCCGTGCTGGCCGAAATGTCCACCAACGAGCCGGGCCGGCGCATCGCCGCGTCCATCGGCGTGGCGCGGCCCACCGACCCGGACAAGTACGGCTACCTCTCCGAGCACCACACCTTCGGCCAGACCGAGAGTGAAGCCGGCGACTACGCCGAAGACCTGGCCGCGACCATGCTGGCCACCACGCTGGGCATCCCCTTCGACGCGGAGAAGGACTACAACGAACGCCGCGAGCAGTACATGATGGGCGGCCAGATCGTAGACACCACCAGCATCACCATGGCCACCACCGCGTCACCCGGCGGAGTTTGGACGACCGTGATCTCCGCGGCCATCCTGATCTAGACGACCATGAGCGAGCAAACCACCGACAATTTTCTTGGGCTGGATGTTACGCACAGTAACTTTGACCGAGCCGGCGTGCTCGTGCTGCCCATTCCCTACGAGGAGACGGTGAGCTACGGCGGCGGCACCGCGCACGGCCCTGCGGCCATCATCACTGCGTCGCAGCAGGTGGAACTGTACGACCGCGAGTTCGACTGCGAACCGGCCTTGCGCTACGGCGTGCACACGCTGCCGCCCGTGGCCTTGCCCGGCGTCGACCCGGCCGCGGCGGTGGATGCCATCGCCCAGGCGGTGGAGGCCGCGGCGCGCACGGGCAAGCTTGTGGTCGGGCTGGGCGGCGAACACACGGTCAGCGTGGGCGTCGGCCGCGGGCTGCTGGCCGCGGCCAACGGCCCCATCACCGTGGTACAGATCGACGCGCACAGCGACCTGCGTGACAGCTACGAAGGCTCGCCCTACAGCCACGCGTGCGTCGCCCGCCGCCTGCTGGACGACGACCGGGTCACCCAGGTGCTGCAACTGGGCATCCGCTCGGTCTGCACCGAAGAAGTCGAGTTCGCGCGGGCGAATCCCGAGCGCGTGCACGTCTGGTATGCCGAGGATGTCCACGACACCGACTGGCGGCCCGAACTCTACGACCGGGTGCGCGACCAGCGCGTCTTCCTCACCATCGACGTGGACGGGCTGGATCCCGCCGTCGTCCCCGCCACGGGCACGCCCGAACCGGATGGCCTCACCTGGCGCGAGACGCTGGAGATCGTGCGCATCGTCGCCGAGCACGCGACCATCATCGGCATGGACTGCGTGGAACTGGCGCCCCAGCCGGGTCTGCACATGGCGGACTTCGCGGTGGCCAAGTTGGTCTACAAGGCGATGAGTTATGCGAAACAGGAAGAACTGCGTTGAAGATTGAAGATTAAAGATTGGGTCGACCGGCGATTGGGCAAGATATCACGGCCCGTGAAACGCCAACGTCGGGGCACCTGCAGTTGGCCTATCTCCCGACTGCCGGTCCACCCAATCTTTAATCTTCACTCCTCAATCTACCCCAAGGAGTTTCCATGGAACACGCAAACAGCATCAAGGCTTTCATCAAGCACCATTACCGGCACTTCAACGGCGCGGCGTTGGTGGATGCGGCGGAGGGATATCGCCGCTTCATCGCCGACGGCGGGCAGATGTTCCTGGCCATGGCCGGGGCCATGAGCACGGCCGAGTTGGGGCTGTCGCTGGCCGAGATGATCCGCGCCGGCAAGGTGCACGCCATCAGTTGCACCGGCGCGAATCTGGAGGAAGACGTCTACAACCTGGTCGCCCACGACCACTACGTGCGCATTCCCAACTACCGCGACTTGACGCCCGAGGACGAGCACGAGCTGCTTGGACGTCATCTCAACCGCGTCACCGACACGTGCATCCCCGAGGAAGAGGCCATCCGTCGCATCGAGGACGCCATCCTCGACGAGTGGACGGCGGCCGACGCCTCTGGCGAGCGCTACTTTCCGCATGAGTTTCTCTATCGCATTCTGCTCAGCGGCCGGCTGGAGGAGTTCTACCAGATCGATCCCAAGGACAGCTGGCTCTTGGCCGCGGCCGAACGCAATCTGCCCATCTTCGTGCCCGGCTGGGAGGACTCCACCACGGGCAATATCTACGCGTCCCACTGCCTTAAGGGCAACATTCGCAACGTGCACACCGTGCGCAGCGGCATCGAGTACATGACGGCGTTGGCCGAGTGGTACGGTGCGCAGGTGCAGGAGACGCCCATCGGCTTCTTCCAGATCGGCGGCGGCATCGCGGGCGACTTCCCCATCTGCGTGGTGCCCATGTTGCGCCAGGACATGGAACGGGATGACATCCCGCTGTGGGCCTATTTCTGCCAGATCAGCGACTCGACCACCAGCTATGGTTCGTACTCGGGCGCGGTGCCCAACGAGAAGATCACGTGGGAGAAGCTGGACATCACCACGCCGCGCTTCATCGTCGAGTCGGGCCGCGACGATTGTCGCGCCGCTGATCTTTGCGTACGTGCTGGCGGATTGACTTCGACAGAAGCACGTGAAGGCGCCCAAAGCACGTTGATTTGTGCTCTTTCTTCGCGTTGCGGGCGCCCGCAAGACGCCCTACGAGCGCGGCCTCGTTGTGTGCAATTCGTCCACACCCGGTCGGGCACGTAGGGCAGTTCGTCGATCCAAACGCCGATGGCGGCGTGAATGGCGGCGCCGATGGCCGGCGCGGTGGGGATGAAGGGCATCTCGGCCATGCCGCGCGCGCCCATGGGGCCCTGGGGATCGGGCAATTCCAAAATCACCGGCTCGATGACGTCGGCCACGTCCAGCACGCCGGGGATGAGGTAGGTGCTCAGGTGCTCGGTCCGGATGTGGCCGTCGGCCTGCTTGAAGTTCTCCAGCAGCGTCCAACCCATGGACTGGGCCGCCGCACCCTCGATCTGCCCCTCCACCTGTTGGCGGTTGAAGGCCTTGCCCACGTCGTTGACCGAGACCAGACGCAGCACGTGGACGTGACCGGTCTCCAGGTCCACCTCCACCTCGGCCACCTGCGCGCAGTAGCCGTAGGTGATGTTGGGGTCGCCCGCGCCGGTTGCCATGTCGTATTTGGTGGTGGGGCGTGGCTGGAAGACGAACTCGGCCCGGGCGGGGCGCTCCTCGTCCTGCCACTGCTTGAGGGCGCGTGCCGCCGCGCCGCGAATGGCGTTGCCGGACATGAAGGTCATGCGGCTGGCCGACGCGCTGCCGCTGGAGCCGGTGACGTCGCTGCTGTCGGCGCGCACCTCAATTTGCGCGGGGTCGAGGCCCAGCGCTTCCGCCGCCACCAGTTGAAAGACCGTGTGTGCGCCCTGGCCCACCTCCGCGCCCACGCAGCCGACCACGGCCCGCTCGATCTCCGTGCCCCCGTGGAGTTCCACCCACGCCGCACAGCTTTCGGGGAAACCCAGACTGAAGCCCACGTTCTTGAGCGCGCAGGCGATGCCCACGCCGCGCGCCGTCCGCCCCCGGCTCGCGTCCAGCGACGTGCGCAACTTTTGCGATTCGCTGGGCACAGATGCGGTTACGGAGCGACGCCAGCCGTCCGCGCCCTCCGTCCAGCCCCCGCGGCGCGCCGCTTCCTCCACCACCGGGCGGATGGTGCAGCCGGCCGGGATGACGCTCTTGGTGGCCAGCACGGAGCCGTCGCGCAGCAGGTTGCGTGCGCGCAGTTCCACCGGGTCCATGTCCAGGGCCGCGGCCAGTTTGTTGACCTGCATCTCGGCGGCGAAGTGACCTTGCGGCCCGCCGAAGCCGCGGAACGCGCCGTTGGGGCAGTTGCTGGTGTAGACCGCGCACGCATCCACGTGGACGTTGGGAATCTCGTACGGACCCAGGCAGGCGAGCAGCGCGTTGCCGAGCACCTTGGTGCTGGTGGACGCGTACGCGCCGGCGTCGGCGATGACGTCGTTCTGCGCGGCCACGATTTTGCCGTCCCGGGTCGCGCCCCACTTGGCGCGGATGATGTACGGGTGGCGCTTGTGGTGACCGCGGATGCTCTCTTCGCGACTCCAGACGGTCTTGACCGGGCGGCCGGTTTTCCACGCGGCCAAGGCCAGCGCGATCTGCACCGACACGTCCTCCCGGCCGCCGAACGCGCCGCCCACGGTCCCGTGGCGCACCACGATCTGGTCCGCGGGCAGGTCCAGCGCATGGGCGATCTGGTGCAACTCCTCGTGCATCCACTGGCCGGGGACGATCACCTCCAGGCGCCCGTCGTCGCGCACGTAGGCGATGCCGGCTTCCGGCTGCAAGTACGTGCTCCTGCGCAGGCGTGCGATAGGTGGCCTCGACGATGACGTCGGCCTGGGCGAAGCCGGCGTCGACGTCGCCGTCGCGCAGTTTGTAGGCCAGCAGCACGTTGGAGGAGAGGTCACGCGTGCCGTCGCCGTAAGGATAGGGGAACGGGTTGGGATGGAGCACGGGCGCACCGGGTTGCATGGCCGCCAGCGGGTCGGTGACGAGGGGCAGCTCTTCGTACTCCACGTGAATCAGCTTGGCCGCGGCCTCGGCTTGGGCCGGCGTCTCCGCCACCACCAGCGCGATACGATCCGCCTCCCAGCGCACCACCGCAGCCTGCGCCGTGCTGCCCGGCCCGCAGAGCACCGGCTGGTCCGGCACGATGAGGCCGAACTCGTTCGCCGGCACGTCCGCCGCGGTGAGCACCGCGATGACGCCGGGCGCGGCCTGGGCTGCGCGCACGTCCAGCGCCGTGACTCGCGCATGGGGTACGCCCGCAAAGACCGTCTTCAGCCACGCCTGCCCCGGCATGGTCATGTCCCCGGCATAGACAGCCGTGCCGGTGACTTTTTCCACCGCGCCGACGCGGGATGCTACTTCCTGTCGCACGCATGATGAACTCCTTGGAGTCAAGATTGAAGAGTCAAGATTGGATCGACCCGCTCGGGATGGTGGCCACGAATCGGGAACGACACGCAGTCGCTCCGGCGATGGACGGTCTCTGTGGCAACCGGTGACCTCAATCTTCAATCCTTAATCTTGTTTTTACCGCGCCAACATCGGCCCCAATCGCCGCCCACCCAAAATGTGCATGTGCAGATGATACACCTCCTGGCCGCCGTGGCCGTTACAGTTGACCAGCAGGCGGTAGCCGTCGTCAGCAATACCTTCCTCCGCAGCGATCTTGGCGGCGGCGGTGAACATGCGCCCGAGCATGAGTTCGTCCTCGGGCGACGTCGTTGGCGGTGGGGATGAGTTTGTTGGGCACGATGAGGATGTGGACCGGCGCCTGCGGGTTGATATCCCGAAACGCAGTCACCAGTTCGTCCTGATACACAATATCGGACGGAATCTCCCCGCGGATGATCTTGCTGAAAATGGTTTCTTCGGCCATGGGTTTCCTGTCGGCTTGCTGCGGATAGGTGGCGAAAATTCAGCCACGAATGGACGCAGATGAACTGCATCGGTCTTGGTGACAGTATACCGAAGGTTGTGGAGCGGGAAAAGTAGACGCACCGCGCTGCAGCGACGGCAAAGTCAGTGCGTTTGACGAGACGAGACGCACGTCATACAATGTTCGTAACGCACAGAACGTACGTGACGTACAAACATCTGTTCTCGGAGGAATCGTTTGATGGAGCGTGAACTCAGTAGCACCGCGGCCCGGGACTCATTCAGCACTATCCTGGATGAAGTCCAGTTTCAAGGAGAGAAGTACATCATCAACCGCAAGGGAAAACCGGCGGCGGTCTTGGTGCCGCTCGAAGTCTACGAACATTGGAAACAGAACAGGCAGCAATTCTTTGATCTGGTGCGCAGTTTCCAAACAGCGAGCGGCGACAATGATCCGGATGAGGTCATGGAACTGGTCTTGGCTGCGCAGGAGGCTGTGCGCAGGGACACCACCGATGCAAGCCAGGCCTAGACATGCCCATTGTCCTCGACGCCAATGTCTATGTCAGCGCCTTGCTCACCCAGCGTGGTAATGCGGGAAGAATTATGGAACTTTTCCGCGAAGAGATCTTCGACCTGCTCGTCAGCGAACCCATTCTCGCCGAGATCGGACGCGTGCTGGCGTATCCGCACATCGCCAAAATCCATGGCAAGAGCAGTGCAGAGATCGATCGCTTTGTGGAGCAGTTGCGCAGCACTGCCGAAGTCGTCGCGCCAACGCGCACACTCACCGTTTCGCCTGACGAAACCGACAATCGCTACCTCGAATGTGCGGTGGCGGGGCGGGCAGACTTCCTGGTGACAGGCGACAAGAGACATCTGCTCCCGCTCGGCGAGATTGCCGGTGTGCAGATTCTGTCGCCCGCAGGCTTCCTGGCCGTTCTCAACCTCGAATAAGCTTACAGTATCAACCGGCCTTCCGATTGAGTATCATCTATTTTGGCGACCCGCGCGCCGCGCCTCTATAATGACGCGATGCATGTGGTCATGGTGAGCAAGGCGCTGGTGGTGGGCGCGTATCAACGCAAAGCGGAGGAGATCGCCCGGCGCGGCGTGGCGTTGACGGTGCTGACGCCGCCGTCCTGGCGCGATACGCGCGGAACGCAGCAGGCCGAGCGGCTGCACACCGACGGCTACGAATTGGCGACCGTTCCCGTGCGCCGCAACGGCCACTTTCACACCCACTTTTATCCGACCCTGGACCAAGAATTGCGCCAACGTCGCCCGGATGTGCTGCACATGGACGAGGAGCCGTACAACTTCGCCACGTGGCGTGGCCTGCGCCGCGCGTCGGCGCTTGGCATCCACGGTACCTTCTTCACGTGGCAGAACATCGACAAACGCTACCCGCCCCCTTTCGCCTGGTTCGAGCGCGATGTGCTGCACCGTGCGCCCATCGCCATTGCCGGCAACGCGGAGGCGGCCGAGATACTGCGTGCGAAGGAGTATCGGGGTGACATTGCGGTCATTCCCCAATTCGGGGTGGACCCGACGATCTTTCGGCCCGCCGCGCACCGAGACGAAGCGCGGCCCTTCACCGTGGGCTACGCGGGCGGGCTGCTGCCGGAAAAGGGGGTCGACCTGCTGCTGCGGGCTTGCGCACGATTGACCGGCGACTGGCGGCTGCGTCTGGCAGGCGAAGGCAGCGCACAGACGCAACTGGTCACGCTGGCCCGCGATTTGGGCATCACCGGCCGCGTGACCTTTGCGGGACGCATCGGCAGCGGCGCTATGCCCGCGTTTTACCACGACTTGGACGTGTTCGTGCTGCCCAGCCGCACCACACCGAGTTGGAAGGAACAGTTCGGCCGGGTGCTCATCGAGGCCATGGCGTGCGGCGTGCCCGTGGTGGGCAGCGCCAGCGGCGAGATCCCCCACGTCATCGGCGACGCGGGGCTGCTCTTCCCGGAAGAGGACGTGGCCGCACTCCATGCACATCTGGCGACGTTGGCCGCGTCGCCGGACGCGCGCGGCATACTGGCCGAACAGGGCCGGGCACGCGTGCTGGCCCACTTCACCATGGCCGAAATCGCCCGTCGCACCGTGGAGGTTTACGCAGCACTATGCACGTCGCCCTAAATGCACAATTGATCTCCGGCCGCACAGGCTACCGCAGCGCCGGTGTGAGCACCTACTCGGCGCGTTTGCTGGAGGCGCTGGGCAAATTGGCCGGCGCCGAACTCACGCTGACTGCCTTCGTCAACGACCCGGACTTCCATGCCGAGGGTATTGCCAACCGGCGCACACATTTGCCGCTGCACAGCCCCATGGCGCGCATTGCCTGGGAGCAGACCACACTGCCGCTCGAACTGCGCCGCATTGACGCCGACCTGGTCCACGGGCTGGTCAACGTGCTGCCGCTGTGGGGACCGACGCCGGGCGTAGTCACCGTGCACGATCTCAGCTTTGTGCGCCTGCCCCAGGTGCTGCCTGCGGTCAAGCGCGCCTACCTCACCCGGCTCTGTGCGGCCAGTTGCCGCCGCGCCCGCCGGGTCATCGCCGTCAGCCGGCAGACTGCGGACGATGTGCGCAAGTATTTCTCCGTGCCCACCGAGCGCATCGAGATCGTGCCCAATGGCGTGGGGCCGGAGTTCACGCCGGGCGTGGAGTTCGATGCCGCGGCATTCAAGCGCGCCCACGATCTGCCGGAGCGGTTTGTGCTCTACCTGGGCACGTTGGAACCGCGCAAGAATCTGGAACAACTGCTGCGTGCATTTGCGGCGTGGCGAAGCTGGTCCGCCGAAGCCGATCATGACGTTGAGCTCGTCGTGGCCGGCGGCAAGGGGTGGTTCTACGACCAAATTTTCACCACGGTCACCGAACTAAAGCTGACCAATTTCGTACGTTTCCCCGGCTATATTCCCACGGATGAATTGGTGGATTGGTACCGAGCCGCCGAAGTGTTCGTCTATCCAAGCCTGATGGAGGGCTTTGGCCTCCCCGTGCTTGAGGCCATGGCCTGCGGCACGCCGGTCATCTGCAGCGACCTGCCGAGCCTGCGCGATGTGGCGGGCGATGCGGCGCTCTATTTTCACCCGCAGGATGAGGCCGAACTGGTGCAGTGCCTGGAGCGCGCGCTCTTTTCGCCCACTGTACGTCACCATCTCCGGGAGGCGGGATTGGCCCGGGCCGCGCATTTCTCGTGGACGCGCACGGCCGAGGCAACGTTGGACGTCTATCGCGCCGTGTGTGCTTGACGCAGGTGTGTGCTCGGGGCGAATCACTTTCCGGAAGAGGGCACGATATCTCGCCGGACCGAACGCGCTCTGCCGTCTTCCGGGAAGTGGTTCGCCCGGTTCGAAAGAGCGTCATCCCCACCACCGGCAAACTTGACGAAGCGGCGCGCCCCTGATTCAATTGGAGCACACGAACCTGTGTGATTGACCGGAAGAGCCGAGTGAATCCCGGCGGAAATCCTTATAAAGCTGCTACCAGAGGTAGAAGCGCCGGATTTCTGACGTGGGATTCACGCCGAACTGTCGTAGCCGATATCCATGGCAACCGCCGACGGTGTGAACCTTCCCCAGAGTGCTGTGGAAGGCAGGAAAAGTGAACAAGCGAGACCCGAAAGCCGGCTTGCGCTCGCCGCGCGCCGCAAGCCGGTCGGCGCATGGCGTTATTTGCTGGTGGTCTCCGACGCGCTGCTCATCCTGATCGGCTTCGTCATCGCCTACTTCGTGCGCTATGAGTTGCAGTGGTTCCGGGCAGTGGAGCCGGCCTTCGACGTGGATTTCTCGGCCTATGTGCCGTCCATGTTCGCCTACCTCGGCTTCCTGCTCCTCACCTTCTTCCTCAGCGACGTCTATCCGTACCGCCCCGGCCGCAGTTGGATCGAGGAAGTCTACACCATCGGCGTGGCGGTCATGGCCGGCACCGCGCTGCTCATCATCGTCAACCTCTTCTTCAGCGTCAACCTGCTCAGCCGTCTGCTCTTTCTCTACGCCGCAGTCATCGTGACCACGTTGTTGGCGTTCAGCCGCATCGCCATCCAGATGGCGCGCGGGCACCTGCGCCAATACGGTGTGGGCATTGAGCGGATGGTGCTGGTAGGGGCCGGCGAAGTGGGCCGGATGGTCATGCGTACGGTGGCGGCGCGCCCGGACTACGGCTACAAGCTCCTGGGCTTTTTCGACGACAACCCGACCAAGGGCACCACCGATATCGGTCCCTTCAAGGCGCTGGGCGGCGTGGACAGCATCGAGACCGTGCTGGACAACATGGAGATCGACACGCTCATCATCTGCCTGCCGTGGCAGAGTCACCGCCGCATCCAGAGCCTGCTGCGCACGTGCGACCAGCGCGGGGTGCGCGCCCAGGTGGTGCCCGATCTCTTCCAGTTGACCAAGAACCAGATGCGCGTGGAGGATCTCAACGGCATCCCGCTCATCAGCACACGGGAAGTCTCGATCCGCGGCTGGAATCTGGTGATCAAGCGTGTGTTCGATCTGGTGCTGGCTGCGGCGTTGACCATCATCGCCTTGCCCTTCTTCTTGATCATCGCCCTGGCCATTCGCCTGGACTCGCCCGGGCCGGGCGCTCTACGCGCAGAAGCGGGTCGGGCGCAACGGCAAGATCTTCCGGTGCTACAAGTTCCGCTCCATGGTCGACGGCGCCGACAGCATGCGCGCTGATTTGCACGACCGGAACGAGGCGACCGGGCCGCTCTTCAAGCTGCGCAACGACCCCCGGCGCACCCGCGTGGGACGTTTCCTGCGCCGCTACAGCTTGGACGAACTGCCCCAAGTCATCAACGTCTTCCGGCGAGATGAGCTGGTCGGGCCCCGGCCCAACCTGCCCGAAGAAGCCGCTCGCTACGAAGAGTGGCACAAGCGCCGGCTCACGGTCAGTCCCGGCATCACCGGCCTGTGGCAGGTCAGCGGGCGCAGCGACCTCACCTTCGACGAGATGGTGCTCCTGGACATCTACTACGTGGAGAACTGGAATCTCTTCCTGGACCTGAGCATTCTGCTGCGTTCGGTGCCGGCCGTGATTCGGGCGGGGCGTATTGACCAAGCAGATCCTCATCCTCATGAGTGACACCGGCGGCGGCCACCGCAGCAGTGCGGACGCCCTGAGCGCCGGCTTCACCCGTCACGCCGGCACCTGCGGTCAACGTCCGGATCATCGACTTGCTGCGCGATCACCTGCCCTTCCCGTTTCATCGAATTCCCGCCGCCTACCCGTTTCTCGTCAACCGCACGCCGCGGCTCGGCATCTCTTCTGGCGCGCTCTGGAACGGGATCCCTGGGCGACATTCACGATTGAGCGCGGGTGCTGCTGGTCACAGCCACCGTGGCGCGCGCTCGCTGACCACCGGCCGGATCTCATCCTCTCAGTCCATCCCATGGTGCAACACATCACGGCGCAGGCGCTGGCCCGCAGCGGCAGTCGTGTGCCCTTTTGCACGGTGGTGACCGACCCGGCCACGGCCCATCGAGCCTGGTTTCATCCGGCGGTCACGCGCCGCTTTGTGGCGGGACCGGCGGCGCAGGAACGTGCGCTGGCGTGGGGCATTGACCCGGCGCTCTCCGCGTGACCGGCCTGCCCATCCGCGCCGAGTTCACGGACACGAAGCTTGTGGACAATATGCCGGCACAGTACTGTCTGCGCCGGAGTTGGGCGGACCTGCGCTTGCGGTTGCATTGGTCCTGGGCGGCGGCGACGGCGTGGGCAACGTCCGCGCCAGACGCGGCGGCTGGCGGACGCTGCGGGCAGCCGGGTTGTCCGCCGCGGGCCAGCTCGCCGTGATCTGCGGGCGCAACCAGGCGTTGCAACGACAGCTCACGCCAACGCTGGCCCGTGCCGGTCCACGTCCGGGGCTATGTGGAGAACATGCACACGTGGATGCACGCGGCCGACTGCGTGGTCACCAAAGCCGGGCCGGGCACGATTGCCGAAGCGCTGGTCTGCGGCCGTCCGCTCCTGTTGACGGGCTTCATCCCCGGGCAGGAGGAAGGCAACGTGGACTTTGTGGTGCAACACGGCGCGGGCGCGTACTGTCCCGCGCCCGCATGCGCGGCAGAGACGGTCACACGGTGGTTTGCACCCGACGGCTGCGAGTTGGAGATGTTGAGCGCCGCGGCCATGGCTGGCGCGCTTCCGGATGCAACGGACGCGATCGTGCGGGAAGTGCTGACGTTGTTATGAGACCGAGGAACCGGGGACAAGCAGGCAGGCAACGGTTGAAACCGTCGCCTGGTACGGCAAACAGGCTGCAAGCCTGTTGGTTGCGCACGTGGACGGTCACGTGCGACATGCGGCGCCGGTAACTGCGCCGCCAGTCATGGCGCTGCGACGAGGACATCGCGCAGCGTTTCCATGAGCGGCGTGGGCAGGCCGGCGGCGTCGAAGAGGTCGCCGCCAGAGAACGGTTCGTAGTACGCGCCGAACCAGCTCCAGCGCTGCACCAGCCGATTATCGTCGGCGGGCATGCTCCAGGCGCGCATGACGCAGCATGTCAAAGAGCGCGAAGCTGTCAACCATGAAATCGGCGATGCGCGCCTGGTCGTAGCCGTACTGGGCGGCAGGAGGATGCCGTACTCGGTCACCCACAGCGGCTTGTCCCGTTGATCGTGGCGCCATCCAACTGCGCATGAGCCGGATCTGGTTCTCGACCAGTTCCAGATTGTCATGGTCTTCAATGTCCCAGAGCACGCCGCGGGTCACGTACTCGAAGCCCGGCGGGATGCCCACGCCCCAGTTGCCCAGTTCTCGCCAGCACGTAGGCGTGCATGGTCCAGACGTCCACGGGCATGGGCGCGCCGTACTTGTTGCGATAGCTTTCCCAGATGCGGTTGAGATAGGTAAGCCGCAGCGGCGTCACCTGGCTGACCGCTGATGGCCACTTGCGCCGTGGGATCGCCCGCTTTGATGGCGTGATAGGCGTCGTGGTAGGCGCAGGCGTAGTCGGCGGCCGTGGTGTTGTCCTGCCAGGCCACGTCCGGCTCGTTGCCGACGATCCACGTGCGCCCGGGATTGTTGGCCGCCATGGTGGTCAGGTCTGCCGGGCGTGGTAGAGCCGCCCGTCCAGCATCTTGACCAGCGGCACAAACTCCATGCCCAGCCGTCGATACTCCGGCGCGTCCATGCGGAGGGAGTCCGCGTCGGGAAAGGGCCGGTAGCCCTCGGCAGGCTGCACCGACCACGAGACATACCAGCCGGGCCGATCCTGGGGCCAGAGAAAGGCCAGCGGGCCGACAATGGGCACGCCCACGCCGGTGCGCCAGCGCAGGGTGCCTTCCTCGGCCGGGAGCGCCTGGCGCGAGCGATAACGCCGTTCGAACATGGCTGCGTCCGGCATGCCGACCGGCGTGGGCACGGCGTCCAGCGCAGGACTTTCCGGGTCAGATTGGGCAAAGGTGTCGGCGGGGAACAGTGAGAGTGCCAAGGACAGTAATACGCCGAGTATCAGCAACGGGCCGCATGGCCAGGCGGCCGCGCCGGGGGTGAAGTGCACGCGGCAACATTCGTCCACACATGTTAGACCATTTCGATATTGGCTTGCAGCCGATCCAGGCTCTGCTCAGGATGTGGCCGTGCTTTGGCGCGTGCGCAGCGTCACCGTGGCCCTCAATCACCTGCTGGACCACCTCCGGACTTTCACCGCTGGCCCGAATGGAGTCAAGCTCCCGCTCTACCAAATCAGTGCGCAGCTCGATGTTGTGACGCCCGAGCACCTGGCGGAAGTACTCGGCGTTCTCCATCAGACCGACCGTCACCGTCTCAAAGCCGTGTTCGGCCACGCCCAGGCGGCTGCCGTAGAACATGGGATTGTACGAAAACATGCGATAGTCGTCCGCCTGGGGCTGAATGAGGATGATGTCCACGTCGGGGTACTTGACGTGTAAGTTCTGGTGTGGATAGCGCACACCTGCATGCAAGAGTGTGCGCACGGACTGGTTGATGATGGCCTGGATGCCGCGCTTCGAGCACGTAGTGATCTTTGTTGGGCAGATTCGTCGTGTTCAGCGGCACCATGGGGTTGATGCAGACCACGAGCTTGGCGCCCGCTTCAAAGGGCCAGGTCGATGCTGGCCGAGCCGTGCAGGCCGCCGTCCACGTAGTCACGATGGTAGATCTTCACCGGACGATAGAGCACCGGCACGGCGCTGCTGGCCGCCACGGCCTGGCTGATGGGGACGATGGCTTTGCCGCCCTGGCCGAAGACCGCCCTCTGGCCCGTCTCCAGCTCGGTGGCCACGATGTAGAGTTCTTTGTCCAGTTGATCGAACCGGTTCACCGCGCCGACTTCGGCCAGCAGAACACGCAGATAGCGCTCCAGCGCATCACCGTTGTACAGACCGGGCGGGAGAAGTTGGGCGAACTCCCAGAAGACGTCCGACACCGCCACGTCGCGCAGATGACGCAACGAGTTGTAGCCGATGTTGACCAGTGTGCCCGGCAGGCGAAAAAGGCGCCGTCCCAAACCGCTCAGATTGCTGTGGAAGACATCACCGACCTTGACGCCGCGCAGTTCGGGGTGGCGATCGTCGATCAATTGCATGATCTCATGGGGCGTGAAGCCGTTGGCGATCAGGGCGCACACCAGCGCACCGGCACTGGTCCCGACGAAGATGTCGAAGTCGTTGATCGTGCGATCAACCAGCATGTCTTCGATGGCGCGCAGCGCGCCGATTTCGTAGACGGCGCCGGTAATGCCGCCACCGGCAAGTACTAGAGCGATCTTTTCATGGCTCATGCAATGTCAACCATCTCGAGAACGAAACAGGTCCGGAAGCGGGCAACCCGCCGGCGCAGACCGGACCCGCCGGTGGTCACCCGTCTGTGGGTGGCTCAGACGGGTCGGGGGCGTCTTGGGTCGTGTCCTGCGCGTCGAGCAGCTCGTCCAGTCGCCGGCTCAACGCGGCCAGCTGCTCCTGCAATTGGCGCACGTCGCGCCGGGTGGGCACGTTGAGCAGGTTCAGCATGTCGGCAATGCGTTCGTCGACGGCGGCCTGGGCCAGCGCGGCCTTGGATGGAACCGGCTTGGCACCGGTGGGCTTGCCGGCGTCGGCCGGGGCCGCGGGCTGCGCCGCGAGCGTCTCTTCGTCTTCACCGCCACCGTGAAATGTCCGCAACACCTGCTCCAGCGTATCGCCGCCCGTCCGAATCAAGCTCGTCAACAACGAACGCGGCAGGAAGCCGGCCGACTTCTTCTCCTGCTCCAGGATGATCTGGGAGAGGGTGAGCGTCGTCAGGTCATCCCCCGTCTCGTGGTCGATGACCTGGACGTCGCGCCCGGCCCGGATCATCTCGGTGATCTCGTCCAAGGTCACGTACGTCTTGGCTTCCGTGTCGTACAATTTGCGATTGGGATAGCGTTTGATGACAGGCATGGTTCGGTCGGTTCGTGCGCGGTCAAACAGCAGGCAGTGCACAGGGAGCAACACGCGGATGATATCACAGGCTGACACACCGCGTCAAAGCGCATGGGAGCCGCCGCAGTTCTCGCCGGAACTCATCGCGGCCCTGAAATCAGGAACAAAAAAACCGGCTGCCCTCCAGGGAGGTAGCCGGTTTGCAAACTGAGGATTCATCCGCGTCAAGAGATGACGCGATACGTTACAGTCGTATTCGCTGCATTACGGCGCCGGCTCGCACGATAGGAGGACCAGCCCCACAGCGTCAAAGAGATGCCCGCAAACAGCAGCATCGTTGCCACCAAGTAGGCAAGCAACTCCGGCCACATCAGTATGGCCAGGGCAAAGAGAATCAACGCAAGGCCC
Organism: Caldilineaceae bacterium; assembly: GCA_041391205.1. Taxonomy (GTDB): domain Bacteria; phylum Chloroflexota; class Anaerolineae; order Caldilineales; family Caldilineaceae; genus JAWKOK01. Next base: position 26,720 of record JAWKOK010000010.1, on the reverse strand, counting down.
GGCACAAGGAGCAACAAGCCGAGTCCGCCAGTCCCGACACGGCCAAAGCGCACAAACCCCGATGCATTCTGAAAGTTATCCATTGTTCGTTCAACCTCCTGCAATTGCCAAACCAGCCACGCCCGTTTCAGCCCACATTGCACAAATGACGTGGCTTCTAATCCCCGCCGGCGCAGCAAAATCGACGTGCAGTAGAGCACCTGCATGATGGCCTGCAACGCCGCCGCCACGTAGGTCAGCGCGGCCGCAGTTCCAGCACCCGGTTGACCCTGCATCTCCTGGCGGCGAGAATGCCTTTCGAGACCAGCAGTTGTTTGGCGCGCTTGGTCGTGCTGAACTCCACCGGCAGCGTAACCACCGCAAACAGTGCAGTCAGGCCGAAGATGAGCAGGCCGATCCACGCGATGCTATTGCCGAAGGTGCTGGACATGAAGAGGCCGACCATGAAGATGATCGGGCCGAGCCAACTGCCGAACTGCACGGTCGGCACCAGCGCACTGCGCAGCCGCAACGCCGCATAGGAATCGCGATCCTGGATGGCGTGGCCGGTCTCATGAGCCGCCACCCCCACGGCCGCGATGGTCGGCCCGTCGTACACGTCCGAACTCAAGCGCAGTACCTTGCCCCGTGGATCGTAGTGATCCGAGAGAAAGCCGTTGACGCGCTCCACGGCCACGCTGCGCAGCCCGGCATCATCGAGCAGTTTGCGCGCGGCCTGCGCCCCCGTCACGCCCGTGGCCGTGCGCACGCCGGAGTACTTGTTGAACGCGCCGCGCACACGGGCTTGCGCCCACATGCCCAAAATCAGCGGCGGTAAGGCAAACAGAAAGAAAATCGGATCGAAGTAGAACACGTGTCATCACTCCCCTGGGATATCCGGTCACAAGCAACCGGGCCGGATGGTACCAAAATGGCGTGTCGTTGGACTCTATCTATACTCGAACACGCGGCACCCGTCAAGCAGTGCACGCTCCAATCGCGCCCACTGTGACAAACTACAGTATCACGCACGCGCATCTGAACGACGCTTGCGTTGCATTTGACTTGCATTAGCACCGGCGGCATGCCCCGGCGACGTCAACCGGATCGACGCCCGGGCAGACGACGCTGCACCAAAGCGAGGACCGGCTGCAACTCGCGGCTGCGTACCAGTACGGCCGCCAGCGCGTACACGATCATCCCCAGCACCAGCCCACCCAGTGCCGTCCACCATGTACCCGCCGCTCCACTCGGCAGCATGGCCCCGGCGCTGCGCACCCACCACCAGAGCGTCACGCCCATGAGCAGCGCGGCCGCGCCGTTACGCACCACCGCGTCGAGCAGCCGCGCCCCGTCGATGCCGCCCATGCGCCGGGCCAGCAGCCAGAGCAGCACGGCCATCTCCAGCGACGTGGCCAGGCTGTTGGCCAGCGCCAGTCCGCCGAAACTCAGCGGGCCGACCAGGAGCACGCTCAGCAGGATGTTCAGCGCCATCGCGCCCACACCCACCGCCACCGGCGTCAGCGTGTCGTGGAGCGCGTAGAAGGCGCGCACCACGATCTCCACCACGCCGTGGGCGACCAAGCCCAGCGCGTAAAAACGCAGGGCGTAGACCACCAGTTGCGTGCTGCGCGCCGTGAACTCGCCCCGTTCCAGCAGCAGGGTGACCAGCGGCGTCGCCAGCACGAAGAGTCCCACGGCCGCAGGCAGCATGAGAAAGAGCAGCATGCGCAGTAGCCTGCCGAACGTGGTGCGCATGAGCGCGCGATGGCCGCCGGCCACCTGCGCGGCAAAGGTGGGAAACGCGGCGGTCGAGACGGCCTGGGCAAAGACGCCCTGGGGCAGCAGCATGATCAGCCAGGCGTAGTTGAGCGCACTCAAGCTGCCCGCGGCCAAGCGACTGGCCAGGATCGTGTTGACCAGGAAGTGCATCTGCACGAAAAAGAGACCCAACACCCGCGGCCCCATGAGCCGCGCCACCTCGCCACACCTTCGTCGCGCAGGGTGAGGCTGGGCGTGTAGACCCGGCCGTAGCGGAAGAGACCCGGCACTTGCACCAGCAGATGACCCAGTGCCCGCCACCACACCCATCACCAGCCTCGTAGACGCCGTAGCGGGCGCCAACAGCCACGCCACGATGATGGCCGCGCATAAACCACGGCGTGCTGCGGGCAGCAGGAAGTGCTGCGTGGCATTGAGCGCGCTTCCATGATCAGTCCGCTGGCGCTGAAGACGACCGTGCTCAACAGCATCCAGCGCGCATGAGGTCGGCGGTCAGCGCCTGCTGGGCCGGGGCAAAGCCGGGCGCGATGACGCGCGCCACGATGGGTTCTGCAAAAAACGCGGCCAGACCGGCAAAGAGCACCAGCAGCAGCGTCACCAGATTGAGCACGTGAGAAGAGCAGCCACGCCGGCCCGGTCGTCCTTGACCCAATAGCCCGCGAACGTGGGGATGAACGCTGCCCAGCAGCGCACCGCCCGCCACCAGTTGAAAGAGGATGTCGGGCAGGCGGAACGCAGGCCAGGTACGCGCCCCAGTTGTGCGCTGGTGCCGAACTGCGTTGATGACGACCTTCGGTGCCAGCTCCCGTCACCCGGGAGAGGACGAAGAAGACCATGACCAGCAACGTGGCCAGGGCGATGCCGCGCGCGTCCAGCGCTTCCGCAACGGGGGCCGGCGTGGCGCGGCTGCCGCGCCCACATGCTCGGTTGGTGGTGGATTCAAACTCCGTTGCCATGGCCGACGATTATAGCACGAGTTCCCCTGCGCAGCCGCGCCACGCGCCCGTCCAAACACAGTACCTGAACCGGCGGCCCAGATGACCCCGGTTCGCCTTATGTTGCGTCACGGGAACGGATGTGCTACGATGCCATCATTGTTGCACCGGCATGCAGGCGCAGCGCCGCCGACCATCGACCACCATCCAGCGCAGAACGATCGAACCGCAGAAAATTATACCGTGGACACATTCAGCATTCCGCTCGCCATGAACGCGTGGCGCGAGATCCTCGCCCGCATCTTTGACGGCTTCAAGGCTCAGGACAACGTCAGCCCCGAGTGGCTGATCAACCCGGCCACGCGCCGCCGGCTCAAGCTGGATCGCTTGTACCCCGAGGCGGGCGTGGCCATTCGCTTTGCCGGGCTGACGGCCAAGGGCCAGCGCCCCAGCGATTGGGACATCCTGGAGAACGAGCAGCGCGACCAGACCCGGGCCGAACTCTGCCGCATCAACGGCGTGCAACTGGCGGTCATCAACCCGGCCGACGACCCGCTCAAACAGATGGACACGCTGCTACGCATTCTGTCGCGCGCCAGCCGCGTGCTGGCCCAAGGGCCGCGCAGCGATCGCGAAAAGAAACGCTGGATGCCCGAACTCAGCGAGGCGCGCCTGCGTGCATCAGAGTTGCGCACGCTCATCAGCAAGAACCCGCAGCAGATGATGGCCAATCTGGGCGAAGCCTGGCGCGATCGCGAGACCCAGATGACCGTCGGTGCGCGACATGACAACGGCTCGGCCGCGCCCGCCGCGCCGGTCAAGGTCTCCATCGGCAGCGCGGGCGGCTTTTCCACGGGGCAACGGGTGCGTCACAGTTACTTCGGCGACGGCGTCATCACCGACGTGACCGACACCAGCGACGACAAGCAGATCTCCGTGCTCTTCGACGCCGCGGAGGAGCGCACCTTTCTGCTCTCCCTCATCGCCGACAAACTCGAAGCCATCGCCGACTAATCCAGTCGACCGCCCGATCCCCCAATCTCGTAATCTCCCAATCTCCTGCACTCTCACCCACCACCCACAGGAGGCACCATGAACTACGTCACACTCGGCAGCACCGGCGTCCAAGTCTCGCAACTCTGCTTCGGCGTCATGTCCTTCGGCGGCGACGCCGACGAAGCGACCTCTGCCGCCATGTACCGGCGCACGCGCGATGCGGGCATCAACTTCTACGACTGCGCCAACGTCTACCAGCGCGGCCGGGCCGAAGAGATCCTCGGCAAGCTCATGGCCGACGAGCGCGACGAACTGGTCATCACCACCAAGGTCGGCTCACGCATGCGCGACGGCGTCAACGGCGACGGGCTGTCACGCCGGCACATCATGCGCGAGGCCGAAGACAGCCTGCGCCGGCTAGGCACGGACCGCATCGATCTCTACTTCCTCCACCGCTTCGACAACGCCGTGCCCATGGAAGAGACCCTGCGCGCCCTGGACGACCTGGTCACCCAGGGCAAGGTGCTCTATCCGGCGGTGAGCAACTGGGCCGCCTGGCAGATCGCCAAGTCGCTGGGCGTCAGCACGCAAGAGGGGCTGGCGAGCTTTGCCTGCATCCAGCCCATGTACAACCTGACCAAGCGCCAGGCCGAGGTGGAAATTCTGCCGCTGGCCCAAGCCGAGGGGCTGGGCGTCTTCCGTACAGCCCGTTGGGCGGCGGTCTGCTGGGGAAATACGGCGCAACGGCGTGCCCGACAGCGGTCGCCTCATGGACAACGCCATGTATGCCAAGCGCTACGGTGCGGAGTTGCTGACTACGAGGTCGCGGAGCGCTTCACAGAATATGCCAAGGAGAAGGACATCCACCCGGCGACCTTGGCCGTGGCCTGGGTGGGCGCGCACCCCGGCGTGACCGCTTCATCATCGGTGCGCGCAACGTGGGCCAACTGGAAGCGTCGCTGGCCGCGGCCGACGTAGACATGACGCCGGCATGGTGGGCCGAGATCGCCGCGCTCGTACGACCCCGGCATCGCCACCGACCGCTCGGAAGAGAAGGGCTAGCCCAGAGCAATCATGCGCAAGCAGCCCAACAGCCATCACTGCTTCATCTGCGGCGTCAAGAACGTAGCCGGTGTGCATGTGCGCTTCTACGAAACCGAGACCCACGAAGGGACGCCCGAAATTCTGGCTTTCTTCACCGGGCAGCCCCAACATCAGGGCTACCCCGGCCGCATGCACGGCGGCGTGGCCATGGGCATCCTCGACGAAACCATCGGCCGCGCCGTCAACATCGGCGACGCCCCTGCTGATGACCCCGACGCCCGCGCCATGACCTGGGGCGTGACCGGCGAGTTCACCCTGCGCTTTCACAAGCCGGTGCCCCTGGGCGTGGAATTGACCGCGCGCGGCCGCATCGTGCGCGAACGCAGCCGCGTCTTCGAAGGCGAGGGCGAACTCTACCCGCCCGACGGCGAGATTGCGGTGAGCGCCAAAGGCACCTATTTCAAGATGTCCCTGGACGCCATCTCCGCCATCGACCCGGAGATGCTGGGCTGGCGCGCTCTACCCGGACTGACGGGCTGGGCCACAGATGGACACAGATAAACACAGATAAAGAGAAAGCAAAGATAGTTTGATTTAATCCACCAATGCGCGCAAACACAGATAAATCTCGGTTCAATCTATGTTTCAGCTGTTTAATCCGTGTTTATCTGTGTCCATCTGTGGCTCGCGTTTTTGATGCGCGTTCACTCAGTTTGTGGCCTCCGCGTTCAGTTCCAGTAGATCGCTGGGGTAGCGGACCAGCACGCGGTAGCCGTCGTTCCAGGGCGCGGTGCTCGCGAACTGGCCGACGATGCCCGTCACGCGGAAGCGCTCGCCTTCGTTGACATACGGGCGGCGCCAGTCCAAGGTACTGCGCACGGTGACGCGCACCGGCGCCGCGTCGGGGTCGGCCGGATCGCCCAGGTAGATGCTGTCGCCCTGCCAGCCGGTGACGACCCCCTCGAAGGTAACGAAGCGTCCCTCCAGACTCTCGCCGATCTCGGCCGGCGTGACGTGCAGCGGCGCCAGCGGCGGCCCACTCTCCACGCGCCAGATCTGCTCTGGACTCTCCAAGAACATCTCCATCTCGCCCCGGAACGAACTCGTTTCGCCGCGCACGCGCACCCGGTCACCTTCGGCCAACTCGGGATACGCACCGTTGCGCAAGTAGACCTGGACGCCGATGGCTGCGGTCGACCCGTCCGCGGCCACGTCCGCGACGTAGATGGCCGTGTTGAAGAGACCCGGCGGCGCGATGACCACGCCTTCGAACTCGGTCCAAATGTAAAGCCCGCGACGTTTGGCCATGGCCACCGAGCCGGGCGAACCCGCGGCCTGGCCCTCGGCCCACTTCTCCCACACATCCTCCGGCTCCTGAGGCGTACCGCTCTGGACCACGGCCGGTCCGCTCCACGGCGGCGGCGCCTGGTCGATGACGCCCGTGCGCCACTGGCCGTCGGCCGGATCCTGTTCGAAGACGACGCCGGGTGCGGGCGCTTCCGCCCAGCGCACCACGTCGATCTCGTTGCCGTCCGGGTCGAGCAGGCGCACCGAGTCGGCCGCGTTGTTGAGATTGAGCCGCGTTTCATTGCGGAAGAGTTGCAGCCGCTGGCCGCCCGCCAGGAAACGCCCCGCCCCGAAGGTAAACCGGCGGCTGGGCGTCTCGTCGCCCCGGCTGTCGCTGAGTTGCCACCCGGCCAGGGAGACGGGCACACTGCCCGGATTGACCAGCTCGATGAACTCGTCGTCCGCGGTGAGCGCGCCGTCGCCGTTGTAATCCGCGCCCGGCACCGGCACGACGCGGCTGATGCGTACCTCGCCCCGGTGTTCCGCGGTGACGTAGAGCGGCGCGGTCACGGCGAAACCGCCGTCGGCCTGGGTCGCCACCGCGTAGACAAACGTGCCCGGCACCGCGGGCACGGTCACCGTCCAACGCCCGTCCACCGGCGGCAAGTCCAGTTGGCGGATGGGCCGCCCATCCTGCCAGAGGGCCAACCCGGCCGGCTCGCCCGTGATGTCGCCGTACTGGATGTCCAACGTGACGGTGTTGGCAGCGGGGATCGTGCCACCCATCCACGTGGACCCGGCCGCGCCGTCGTCTGTGCGCAAGGCGAGCCAGAGACCCGGACTATTGGTGAGCCAGCCGCGCCGGGCTGCGAGCGCCGCGCTCAGGGCCTCGGGCGTCAACGCGGACGTGGCGAGACCGGTGAAGCGGGGCGCAGCGTCCACACGCCCCGGCATGGGCGGCGGGCTATTGCCCGCGGGCAGCAACGGTGCGCCCGCCGCGGTCCAGGTGGCGGCAAGCTGCGGCAGGCGCGCCGGGACATCGACCGTCTGGCCGTCGACCGCGGTGAGACCGGCCGCACCGGCAGGCGGGTCATCCAGCCATTGCACCGGCAGGCGGGCGGCCGCGGCGAAATTCGCCAACGCGGTCGCATCGGCAAAGCTGCGCAACAAGTTGTCGTAGATGATGGCGGCCTGGTCGCCGTCCTCCCAACGCCATGCGGGCAGATGGACCACACCGGGCGGAGTCACCCACGGCGTGGTGGGTGCGGCGTCGGCCAAGGCGACAAAGTCCAGCCCGGCCGCGGCGGCGTGGGCGAGCACGTAGTGGGGCGGTGCGCTGCCGTCGGGACTGAAGTTGCTCGTTGCGCCCAGGGTGCCCCACGCCGCCATCAAACCGTCGGCCAGATGGGGACGGGTGACGGCGCGGGCGTCGGGCAGGAAGATGCTGCGGAAAGGATCGGGCGGAGCGTAGGCGAAGCGATGGCGCTGGTCAGCCTGGGGCGGCACGCCGTCGACGCGCTGGAGGCTGTCGCCGCCGGACGCGTCCAGCGTCCCGGTCAAGCCCAAGGCCACGCCGTCGCCCGTGCCGTAGGCCACCGCGTCCACCAGTTGTCCCGCGGGCGTGAGCAGCAACACCTCGTCGCCGCCGTCCTTGAGCGCAAACTGGCCGGTCGCCAAGTCACGACGGCGGGACAAGGACGGCACCTCGGCTGCGCTCTCTTCGAACTCGGCGTCAGGCCGCAGCACGTAGTCGGCCACAAAGCCGGCGGCGTTGCGGGCCAGAATCACCCGGCCCGCCGGCGCGATGGTGAGCCCGTCCGGCAGCACGTACATGCCTTCGCCGCTGCCGGGCGTGGCCGCGTCGCCCACCAGCCAGCCGCCCAGGTCGATCTCCTGTTCGGTCAAGTTGCGCAGCACGACGAATTCCTGGTCGCTCCCGCGGAACGCGACCTCGTCGATGACTACCGGCGCGGCGTCTGCGGCCCACGTCCACTTGGCGGGCACGTTCACGTCCGCAACCGGCGTGGGCACGAGTGGGCCGGGCGGCTGGTCGTCGCCCGGCGGATTCGTCCCGGGCGCGGCCCCGGGTGTGCCCCAATCGCCGCCGGCACGCCACGGTCCCTGGGCCTCCTGCCACGGCGCAGCCGAAGTCGTCCCGGACCGTTCCAGACTGACGCCGGCGCGCGCGGTCAACGCATCGCCCCACACGACTCTGTCGATTTCCACGCCGTCCGGCGCGATGAGCAGCAGTTCGTCCTCACCGTTGGCCAAGCTGATGCCGGTGTACGTCAGCGCCGGGTCCACGCCGCCGTTGGCCGCGGCATCCCCATTGCGCGCCAGGACGATGTACGCGCCGGGCGCGATGGTCAGGTCGGTCGCTACGGTGAAGCGGTCCGTGCCCAGGTCGGCGAGGGTCCAGCCGCGCAGGTTGACCGGCGCGTCACCCCAATTGAAGAGTTCGATCCACTTCGCCTTCGCTGTCACCCACCGCGCCGGGGTTGGCCAGGAATTCGCTGAGCATGAGCGTGCGCGGACCGTCGTTGGCCGGCAGCTCACCATCCGGCGTGGGCGTCGCACCGGGCGACGGCGGGTCGACGGGCGCTGGATCGTCGTCGCCGGCGGGACCGGACGCCGCCCGGCGGTTTCCAGATCACCGGCCGAACCGGGCCACGATGTCGCCGCCGTCTGCCACGTCGCAGGCGTCAACGTCACCCGTTCCAGCGACGCACCCGTGCTCACGCAGGTTGTCGCCCCAGACGACGCGGTCGGCTTCCTCGCCGTTGGGCGCGAGCAGCAGCACCTCGTCATCGGTGTTGGCCAGGCTCACGCCGCTGTAGACGTACGCGAGCGTCACGCCGCCGTTGGTCGCACGGTCGGCGTTGCGCCCAAGCACCACGTACGCACCCGGCGCGACGACCACGTCGGCGGCGATGACGTGTTCGTCCGTGCCCAAATCGGCGAGGATCCAGCCGCGCAGGTTGACCGGCGCGGCGCCCGGTGCTGTGGACCTCGATCCACTCGCTGTCGCTGTCCGCGACCAAGTCCGGGTTGGCCAGCACTTCGCTGATGTAGACCGGCGGCACCGGCCTGCTCCAGTCGACCGGCGGCGCGCCGGTCGGCGTGGGCGTCGCCGGGTGCGACGGCGGATCGACGGGCGCTGGCTCGTCGCCACCGGCGGGACCGACGCGGCGCCCGGTGGTTTCCAGATCACCGGCCGAGCCGGGCCAGGAGGTCGATGCCGTCTGCCATGTCGCAGCCTGACTCCGTTCCAGGGACGCTTCCGTACTGACTGACAGTGTGCCACCCCAGACGACGCGGTCGGCTTCCTCCCGTTGGGCGAGCAGGACCTCGTCGTCGGTCAGGCCAGGCTCACGCCGCTGTAGACGTACGCGAGCGTCACGCCGCCGTTGAGCGCACGGTCGGCGTTGCGGCCGAGCACCACGTACGCGCTCGGCGCGACGACCACGTCGGCGGCGATGACATGTTCGTCCGTGCCCAGGTCGGCCAGATCCAACCGCGCAGGTTGACCGCAGCCGCGTTCGGCATTGTGGATCTCGATCCACTCGCCGTCGCTGTCGGAGACCGCCGGGGTTGGCCAGCACTTCGTTGATGTAGACCGGCGGCACCGGCCCGCCCAGTCGACCGGCGGCGCGCTGTCGGGTGTGGGCGTTGCGCCGGGTGACGGCGGGTCGACGGGCGATGGATCGTCGTCGTCGGCGGGACCGGACGCCGCACCTGGCGAGCTTCCAGGTCACCGGCCGAGCCGGGCCAGGACGTCGCCGCCGTCTGCCATGTCGCGGGCGTCAGCCTGACCCGTTCCAGCGACGCACCCGTACTGACCGACAGTGTGCCACCCCAGACGACGCGGTCGGCTTCCTCCCGTTCGGCGCGAGCAGCAGCACTTCGTCGTCCGAGTTGGCCAGGCTGACGCCACTGTAGACGTACGCGAGCGTCACGCCGCCGTTGGCCGACCGGTCGGCGTTGCGGCCCAGCACCACGTAATGCGCCCGGCGCGACGACCACATCGGCGGCGATGACGTGCTCGTCCGTGCCCAGGTCGGCCAGGATCCAGCCGCGCAGATTGACCGGCGCGGCGCCCGCGTTGTGGACCTCATCCACCTCGCCGTCGCTGTCGGAGACCGCGTCCGGGGTTGGCCAGCACTTCGCTGATGTAAACCGGCGGGACCATGCCCGTCCACACAACTGTGGGCGCGGGTGTGGGCGTTGACGGCACGATCGGGTCAGGGTTGCGGCCCGGCAGCGGGGTGGGTGTGGCTTGGGCGGGAGCGAGAATGCTGTCCCCGGCGTGCTCATGTCGCCGGCAGAGCCGGGCCATGGGGTGGTGGAAACGGCCCAGCCCGCGCCACCGGGTCGCCGCTGCGTGCTGCGTCCACGCGCCACGTCGACATCGCTGCCGCGCCCCAAACCACCCGATCCACTTCCCGGTCACCCGGGGCGAGCAGCAGGAGTTCGTCGTCATCGTTGCCCAGACTGATGCCGCTGTAGACGTAGTCCAGCGCCACGCCGCCGTTTTCCTCGGTCGACCCGTTGCGGCCCAACACCACGTACGCGCCGGGCGCCAGCACGAGATCTTGGGCGATGACATGATGGTCGTCGCCCAGATCGGCCAGGATCCAGCCGCGCAGGTTGACCGCGATGTTGCCTGCGTTGTGCAGTTCCACCCACTCACCGGCGCTGTCGTTGACCGCGGCCGGGTCGGCCAGAAATTCGCTGATGCGCAGCGCCGGCAACGGCCCCGTCCACGGCGGCACGGCAGGTGTGGCGGGCGCTGCGGGTGTCGGTGTAGCGGTGGGCACGAGGATGGGCGGCGCGGTGGGCGTTGGCGTCACCGGCACGTAGACGGCGCCGGGCGAGCCACGGTCACCGGCCGAGCCGGGCCAGCGTTGCAACGAGGGCGTCCACGCAGCGCCGGTCGGGCTGATCCGCACCAGGCTGGCGCCATTGGGCGCGGCGAACGGGGCGCCGTCGCCCCAGGCGAGTTCGTCCACCACGCTAGCGTCGGGTGCGATGAGCAGCAGTTCGTCGTCGCCGTTGGCCAGGCTGACACCGGCGTAGACGTAGTCAACCGCCACACCGCCGTTGACCGCTGCGTCGCCGTTGCGCCCGAGCACGACGTAGCCGCCGGGCGGAAGGAGCAGATCCCCGGCAATCACGTGGTTGTCGCTGCCGCGGTCGGCCAACGTCCACCCACGCAAGTTGATTTCACGCGCAGTGGGATTGAAGAGTTCGATCCACTCGCCGTCGCCATCGGACGCTGCGCCGGGTCGATCATCACTTCGCTCAGCTTGACCGGCGGCGGTGGCCCGGGTGTCGGTGACCAGGACGGCAGCGTCGTAGGCGTTGGCGTGACAACGTCCGTGGGCGTTGTCGTCGGTGTCGGTGTTGACGCGGGCGTGGCCGTTGCCGGCGGCGGACGTACGCCGCCGGGGCTGCCAGCGTCATCGGCGGAACCGGGCCACAGTACAGTGGCGATCTCCAGGCGCCGTCGGGGCGACGCTGCGTGGACGCGCCGGGCGGTGACGGGCGCGCCGTCGGGTACGCCCCAGACCACCCGGTCGGCTTCCTGGCCGTTGGGGCCGCGCAGGATGAGTTCGTCGTCGCCGTTGGCCAGACTGACGCCGGTGTAGCGATAGGCGCTCGTTACGCCGCCGTTCTGGCGCGGTCGTCGTTGTGCACCAGCACGATCAGGCCACCCGGCTCCAGCCAGAGGTCGGCGGTGATGACGTGCAGGTCGCCGCCCAGATCGGCCAGGCTCCAGCCGTTGAGGTTGACGGGCTGGTCGTGCGCGCTGACGAGTTCGATCCACCGCCCGCATCGTCATCGACCGCGGCCGGATTGGCCATGAACTCGTTGATGCGCACAGGCGGCAAGGGTGTGGCCGGGACAACCGGCGTCGGCGTGACGGTCGGCGTCGGCGTGTCCACGGGGATCACAGGGGTAGGCGTGGGCGCAACATAGGGCGCCGGGCGAACCGGCATCGCCGGCGGAAACTGGCCAAGGCGCGACGCGATGGTCCACGCGGCGTCGATTGCGAGAGATGTGCGCTCGGTCGATGCGCCGGCGGCGATGGGCACCGTCCCGTCACCCCAGACCACCCGGTCGATCTCCGTGCCGTCGGGTGCGCGCAGGATGATTTCGTCGTCGCCATTGGCCAGGTCGAAGCCGGTGTAGCGCTGACCTTCGGTCGCGACGACACCGCCGTTGACGCCGGCATCCGGGTTGCGCACGAGGACGAGATACTGACCCGGCGCGATCACGAGACCGGCGGTGATGTTGAACGAGTTGCTGCCTTCGTCGTGCAGCGACCAGCCCTGCAGCGAAATCGGGCCCGCTGACATTCACCATTCGATCCACTCGCCGTCCCCGTCGGCCACGGCATCCGGATTGGCCATGAACTCGCTGATGAGGATCGCGCCGGGGGCGAAACTGGGCAGCGGCGACGGCGTGGCAGTCGGCGTGGGTGTCCAGGTCGGCGTGGGTATCTCCGTCGCAATTGCCGTCGGGGTGAGCGTCGCCGTGGCGGTGATGGTCGGCGTCAACGTGGGCGTGAAGGCGAGCGTCGGCGTTGCAGTCGAGGTGGCCGTTGGGGTGAATGTCGCAGTGGCCGTGGGTGTGAATGTTGCAGTGGGCGCAACGGTGGGCGTCAAGGTGGGCGTGAAGGTCACCGTCGGCGTTGCGGTCGAGATGGCCGTCGGTGTGAACGTGGCGGTTTCGGTGGCGGTTGGGGTCGCGGTCGGCGGTTCCGGCGTGAAAGTCGGAGTGAAGGTCGGGGTGACGGTGGGCGGGGTGCACCGCCGCAACTTGTGCCGGCGTCGCTGGTTGGGGCGCCGACGCTGCAAAGTCGGAGGCGTTGTCGTTAGTGTCTTGGCAGCCGGCGTCGTGCCGCAGGGCCGCGGTGGTGTTGGACAATTTGGGCGCGCCGGCCGCACCCTCGTACTCGTCGGCGCTGCCGTAGCCGACGAAATCCGCCACGTCGGCGTCGTCCTTGCCGGTGACGGCCTCCTGGTTGCGCACGAGCGCGACCTTGCCCTTGTCTGCGGCCATTGCCTGACTGCCGATCACATCCGGCGCGGGCAACGGCGTGTCGCCGCCGCTCCCCTGGGCCTGCTGCACGAGGAAATAGCCGCCCGGCGCGATGACGCCGTCCAGCGGCGTGACGGACCAGTTGGTGCCGCTAGCCGCTGCGTACTGCACCGACCAGCCGGCCAATGAGACGGCATCACTGCCGCGGTTGAAGAGTTCGACAAAGTCGTGGGTGTAGGTGGCGCCGCTGTTGCCGCCACCGCCGTAGATCTGGCTGATGACGACGTCGTCGCTCTGCGCGTAGGTCGTGGACGGCAGGAGAACCCCGGCCAGGGCGACGGCCAGCACAACTCGGATCACGAGGTGCCGGAAGAATGTGCAGTGTGAAAAACGTCCTGTGGCGAAGGGGCCGGTGGGCGCCATTCGTGTACCTCCCAGGGGATTAGAAGCACCGAAATATGTGGAACGAAGGCACAACGCTCAAGGTTGTGCGACCGATTTTTCAAAATATGTTGAGATGATAGACCACATGGACACGCATGTCAAACGCGATTTTGACAGTTGATTCCACCAATGTGGCGCCATCATCTTTTGCACATCCGCTCCCGTGTCACCAAGCCGCGGTTTTTGTGCTGACCGCGGTTCATGCTTAAGCCATTCTTAAGACACAAATAAAGGAAATTTAAGGTCACGTGTCATGGCCGGGTGATACGGTGGAGGCAAAGGCACGCGTCAACGACTTTGCGACGCGCCTCGGAACAGGAGGAGCTACACCCATGGTTACAACAGAACAATCGGACCGTTCGATCAAGGTCAACAGTGGCTCACGTCCGCTGCAAGCTGTGTTTGCGGTGGCCCTGGGCCTTTTGATGCTCCTTGGCGGGAGCGCCGGACCCGTGCTGGCCCAAGGGAACGGCGGCGACAAAGAGTGGGCATTGTACGGCAACGATCCCGGCAACATGCGCTTTCAGGACGTGGATCAAATCAACCCGTCCAACGTAGGCGATCTTCAGCCGGCGTGGATTCTCTACACCGGCGTGGGAAGCGCCAAGACCTCATTTGAGGCGCAGCCCATCGTGGTCGACGGCACCATGTACGTCGCCACGCCCCACAACCATGTCATCGCCCTGGATCCCGCAACGGGCGCCGTCAAGTGGACCTATGCGCCGACGGACATGCAGCCGCTGGACCAGTTGTCCATCTGCTGCGGGCAGACCAATCGCGGCGTGGCAGTTGGTGACGGCAAGGTCTTCGTTGGGCGGCTGGATGCGAATCTGGTTGCGTTGGATGCGGCCACGGGGCAGGAAGTTTGGAAGACGGCCGTGGCCCCGTACGCCAAGGACTTCACCGAGACGACGGCGCCCCAATACTACGACGGCAAGGTCATTATTGGCATCTCGGGCGGCGAATACCGGATTCGCGGATTCGTCTCGGCCTATGATGCGGAAAGCGGTGATCTGCTCTGGCGTTTCTACACGGTCCCGGGTCCCGGCCAGTACGGCAACGACACCTGGGCCGGCGATTCGTGGCAATGGGGAGGTGCACCGGTATGGACGACGCCGGCGGTCGACCCGGAACTGGGCCTGGTGATCTTCAGCACTGGCAATGCCGCGCCCGACCTAAACGGCTCCACGCGCGCGGGGGACAACTTGTTTGCCGCATCCATCGTCGCGGTGGACATCAACACGGGCCAGCGCAAGTGGCACTTTCAGGAAGTCCATCACGACATCTGGGACTATGACGGGCCGCAACCTGTGCTCTTGTTCACTCTGGAGAAAGACGGCCAGGAGATTCCGGCTGTCGGCCATGCCAACAAGAACGGCTACTACTACATTCTGGACCGGCGCACGGGAGAACCGCTCTTCGACGTGACCGAAACGGAAGTGCCGACAGAGCCGTCGTGGCAGCACCCGTCCCCCACGCAGCCCATTCCGGCCACGGAAGAACTGATTCCCCACGAAGTGACCGGCAATCCCGGCGGGACCGACGCGACGCCGGCGGAGTTCTACACGCCCCCGCAGGAGAAGCCGCTGATCATGCAACCGGGCGCAGAATCGGGATCGGAATGGCCGCCCGCGGCGTACAGCCCGCGCACCGGCTACATCTACATTCCGGCCGGCGGCTATGAGCCGTGGTTCTACCAGAGTGGGCCAGACAATACGGACAACCTGGCTCGACGCTGCGTGACAAACCCAGCTATCCCAACGCCGACCACTACGGTCTCTTTGACGCGCTGAACACCGCCACAGGAAAGCTGGCCTGGCAGATCAAGGTACCCAACCGTGTGGCCTCCGGTATTGCGGTGGCCGGCGATCTGGTCTTCTGGGGGCAGAGCAACGGCAAGTTCAATGCAGTCGATGCCCAAAGCGGTCAGACGCTGTGGACGTTCTCCTGTGCCGACTATGCCGGGCCGCAGCAGGAGGCCGTGCGCGGAAGCTGTAACGCCGACGGCAGCAGCAGCGACGGTACACACGCCATCGGCGGTGCCAACGGCGCGCCTGCGGTCTACATGGCCAATGGCCGCGAGTACGTGGTGATGGCATTCGGCGGCAACACGCAGGTCCGGTCCGGCCAGACATCGCCGCCGGGAGATGCGTTGATTGCGTTTGCACTGCCGAATCAACTGAACATTGTGACGACCGATCTGCAGCCGTTGAGCGGGTCCAAGGCTTCACAGGACCAGAACCAGGCTCAGCAAGAGCAGTCGCAGCAGAACCAGTCACAGGATCAAGCGCAGCAGAACCAGCAGAGCCAGTCACAGGACCAAACGCAGCAGGAGCAGCCGGCTCAGCAACAGAACCAAGCGCAGCAAAGCCAGTCGCAGGATCAATCGCAGCAAAGCCAGCAGCAGAGCCGGCAGAGTGGTCAAGCCAGCGTGGCCATCGAAGGGTACGCCTATCATTCCGCAACCGTGCAAGTGGAAGTCGGGACGACTGTCACCTGGACCAACAACGACGCGGTGGCGCACACCGTCACGTCGCTCAACGGATCGGAGATGGATTCGGGCAACATCGCGGCCGGCGAAACGTACTCTCACACGTTCAACCAGGCCGGCACGTACAAGTACTACTGCACGATCCACCCCTACATGCGGGGAACCATCGAAGTGGTTGAGAAGAGCGGTTCGTCGTCAAATTCCGGTTCATCCCCGGCTTCGTCGGACCCTGCCACGGCCACGAGTACGGTCACGAATACGAACACGGTCACGAACACGGGGACCATGACAGCCACGACGTCACAACCGGCAGAATCGAACACCGGACAGAACTCCGGGCAGAACACCGGGCAGAGCACGGGGCAGGACAGCGGGGCCACCGCCGGTTCACAGGCCGGTCCCACGTCGGTGGACGTCACCGAGACGAGCTTCAAGATCAGCCTGTCTACGGACAGCGTGCCCGCGGGCAAGGTGACCTTCCATGTCACCAACCAGGCGGATGCGGTGCCGCATCAGTTTGTGGTCATCCGGACCGACACCGCGCCCGGCCAGTTGCCCACCGCCAACGGCAAAGTCGACACGAGCAACCTGAACGTCGTCGGCAAGACCGACAACATCCAGGCCGGCGGCAGCGCCGACCTGACCGTGGATCTTTCTGCCGGCGCGTATGTCCTGATCTGCAACCTGCCCAGCCACTACCAGAACGGCATGTACGCAGGCTTCACCGTCAAAAGTAGTGCCGGCAGCTCCGGTACAAGCGACGGGGCCGGAACGCAAAACGCACAGGATCAGTCACAGCAGAACCAGCAGCAGCAGAGTCAGCAGCAGAGTCAACAAGAGCAGCCGCAGCAAAACCAGCAGCAGGATCAGCAGTCGGATCAGCAAACGCAGCCGCAGCAGAGCCGGCAAGAGACGCAACCGGCGCAACCGGAGAGCGGCTCCGAGCAGTTGGGCGCACGGCCCGCCGACCAGCCGGAACAAGGCCAGTGGCGGACTTTCGGCTATAACTACGAACAGACGCGGCACGTCCCGTTGACGCAGATTACCAAGGACAACGTGAGCCAATTGGGCCGCGCCTGGTCGGTCGACTTCCAGAAGATCGATGACTCGATTCCCGGAGGGCAGGAGAGCTACCCGCTCGTGGTGGGCGACACCCTACGTCACCACAAGCTACAACCACGTCTTTGCCATCGATGCCGCAACCGGCGATGTCAAGTGGCACTTTGCGCCGGATGCCATCGGCAAGTTCCACAACTTCGGCCTTGTCATCAACCGGGGGCTGGCCTATTGCAACAACAAGGTCTTCATGTTGACGCTGACCAGCGCATCATGGCCATCGACGCAGCGACCGGCGAACTGGCCCAGTCCGTGGACATCAGCGCGGCCGTGCCCGACGCCCGCGCTGAATACGGTTACTATGAGACCCAAGCGCCCGTCTGCTACAAGGGCACGCTGCTCATCGGCAGCTCGGGCGGCGACAACGGCATTCGCGGCTTTGTCATGGCGTACAATGCCGACGACCTGGCCCGGCATGGCCCAATCCCTATTGGACCGTGCCGCCGGAGGGGCAGGATTGGCGCAGCCAGGGCCGCTTTCACGGCGGCGGCGCTGTCTGGATGAGCCCCACCATCGACACGACCTCGGACACCGTCTACTTCTCGGTGGGCAACCTGTCACCCGATTTTTCCCGGAGTTACGTCCCGGCAACAATCCTGTGACCAACGCGGTCATTGCGGTTGATCTGCATTCGGGACAGGAGAAGTGGCGGCAACAACAGTTAGCCGGCGATCAGTGGGATTACGACACCGGCCAGTCGCCCATGGTCTACACTGCGGACGTGGGCGGGAGACCCGGCGTGTCGTCTCCGTCGGTAACAAAGAAGGGCGCTGGTTTGTCTACGATGCCAAGACGGGCGACCCCATCTACGAGAATGTGCAGGTGCCCAACCTGATCGACCATCCGCCGCTGAAAAAGGGTGAGCCGGTTGTGATTGCGCCCTCCGCAACGGGCGGCATCAACTACGCGCCCCAGGCATTCGATCCCGGAACCAACTATGCGTTGGTGGCGGCGCTGGAAAGCAAGGCCATCTTGGTACAGGAGGAGTCGGCCCAAGCCGTGGATGCGCAGCGCGCCCGGGGCGACGTGGACACCGGCGCCGTCAACGGCTTCGGCAACACGCCGGCCGGCTGGCATGACTACGGCAGCATCACCGCACTTGACCTTGCCAGCGGCAAGATTGCCTGGAAGGTGAATACGCCCGAGCCGGAACGGGGCGGGCTGACGACCACGGCCACCGGCTTGGCCTTTGCCGGCGGCGGTGACGGCAACCTGCGCGCGTTTGACACGGCGACCGGCGCCATCCTCTGGCAGTTCCAGACGGGGGCGCCAATTGCGGCCGGCCCGACAGTCTATACCGTGGACGGCACGGAATATGTGGCTGTCACGGTGGGCGGCACCAGCACCAGTTCGGGCGGCGGCAAAGAGTCCCACGTGATGGCGTTCGCCCTGGGCGGCGATCCCATGCAGGCGGGTGGCCCCGGCTATAAGCAAGAGGGCGTCACACCGCAGGAAGCGTTGCAGCAGGCGCAGCAGGGTGGCGGCAAGCAGACCGCATCCCAGTTCATCAGCTTGGGCAGCGAGAACAAGACCGTCGTCCTCGACCTCATCGCCACCTACGACGGCACCAACAGCGGCCTGAATTACAACGGCTATGCCAAGGGCGAGGCCACCTACTCCGTGCCCGAAGGCTGGACGGTCAAGGTGAACTTCAAGAATCTGAGCAATCAGCAGCCCCACAGCGTGCAGGTTGCGACGACCGATGCGGTGCAGCAGAGCCGTCTGGGCAAGCCGGTCTTCGCCGGCGCCGGCATGCCCGATGCCGAGGCCGGGATCACGTCCGGATCGGTGTCGTTCACCTTCACGGCGGACAAGCAGGGCGAGTACACGCTGGCGTGTGCGGTGCCGGGTCATGCGGAACAGGGCATGTGGCTCAAGTTCAACGTGACGGCGCCGGACTCCCAACCTTCGCTGCAACTGGACGGAAATTCACCCTATACGCCCTCCAGCGGCAGTCAGTAGAGTCAGCGGATGACACGGTCCGGGCGTGGGAGTCCTACGCCCGGACCGGCGACGCCTCATCTCCTTTGACGATGGAGTCCGGCCTTGGGAAAGGATGTTGCAGTTGCCGGTTCAACGCGAATTATGAAACTCTTGAAATCATTCCTCAAACGAGCGCCTTGGATGGCGCTGACGTTTGTCCTGAGCGGGTGCGCCAACGCGCCCACATTCCTCAAGCCGGCGTCCTCCATCACGGCCGAGGAGACCCAGCTCTACGAGATCATCGTCGTGCTTTCGGCGATCGTCTTCCTCATCGTGGAAGGGCTGCTGATCTACGTCCTCGTCCGCTATCGACTGCGCCGGGCCGATGATGAAATCCCGGGGCAGACCTACCGAAACCTGCTGCTCGAATCCATTTGGACGGCCATTCCCCTGATCCTCGTGACGGTTCTGTTCATCTTCACGGTGCGGTCGGTGTGGGCCGTGGCCGCGCCCCAGCCGCAGACGAGCGACATCAACGTGCGCGTCGTGGGCCATCGCTGGTGGTGGGAATTCGACTATCCCGATTTGGGCATCGTCACGGCCAACGAGCTGCACGTGCCGGTGGGTGGAGTCGTGCAGATCGAGCTGGAATCGGTGGACGTCGTCCATAGTTTCTGGGTGCCGCGGCTGTCGGGGAAGACCGATGTCCTGCCGGGTCAGACCAACCACATGTGGTTCAAAGCGGAAGAACTCGGCGTCTTCCGTGGGCACTGCGCGGAGTACTGCGGTTTGAACCATGCCAACATGCGCATCCACGTGGTCGTCGAGTCACAGACCGACTTTCAGGCCTGGGTGGCCAACCAACAGAAGCCGGCCGCTGAACCCCAGACCGATCTCCAGAAGCGCGGGCGCGAAATTCTCACCACAGGCGTGTGCCACAACTGCCATACGGTCGGCGAGCACACTGCGGTGTCCCCGATTGGTCCCAACCTCACGCATCTCTTTTCGCGCAGTGTGTTTGCGGGCGCAACGTATCAGCTCAACGAGGAGAATGTACGGCGCTGGATCCAACATTCGGAGGAGATGAAGCCGGGCAACGACATGGCGGACGTGCATCCCAGCGCCGACGATGTGGACGCGTTGGTGGCCTATTTGACGCGGCTGAAGTAGAGAGGATCATGCCAATGACGACACAAGCGACCACGACCATCGACACCCCGTACCCCGATCGCGCGGATTCTCGGCACTGGTTCATCGGCTGGATCACCATGGAGAATCACAAGAAGATCGGCCTTTCGTATATGACGACCGGTCTCTTCTTTTTTCTGCTGGCCGGCTTGCTGGCGCTGGCCATGCGGCTGCAGTTGGCGCGGCCGAACAACGGCATCCTCGGCAACGACGCCTACAACCAGGCGTTCACCATGCACGGCACGACCATGATTTTCCTGGTGGCCATGCCGCTCTCCGTGGGCATGGGCAACTATCTCGTGCCGCTCATGATCGGCGCGCCGCGACATGATTTTCCCCAAGCTCAACGCGCTAAGCTACTGGCTCTACCTCTTTGGCGGACTCTTTCTCTACAGCAGCTTCTTCTTCGGCGGCGCGCCGCGCGCCGGCTGGTTCAGCTATGCGCCCATGACCGAACATCCCTTCACGGCCGGACACAGCATCGACTTCTGGCGCTGTCCATTCTCATCCTCGCCACCTCGACCACGGTCGGGGCCATCAATTTCCTGGTGACCATCGACCAACTCCGTGCGCCGGGCATGCGCGCCTCGCGGATCCCGCTCTTCGTGTGGATGATGGCGGTGACGTCGGTGCTCTCCGTCTTTGCCTTTCCCGCTGATCGGCGTCCTCGCTGCTGCTGCTCGACCGTCAGGTGGGCACCCATTTCTTCGACGTAGCAAACGGGGGCAGCGCCCTGCTCTGGCAGCACCCTCTTCTGGTTCTTCGGCCATCCTGAGGTCTACATCTTGATCCTGCCCGCGCTTGGCATCGCGCCGGAAGTGATTCCTGTCTTCCGGGGAAGCGGTCTTTCAGCTACAAGACGGTGATCCTCTCCGGTGTGGCCATCGGCGTGATCGCGCTCCTGGTCTGGGCGCATCACATGTTTGCAGTGGGGTTGCCCACCATCGGCATCCTCTTCTTCTCGGGCGCCAGCTTTCATCGCCGTGCCCACCGGCATCAAGATCTTGCCTGGATTACGACCATGTGGGGCGGCAAACTGCGCTTTCGCCGCCCATGTTGTTCTCCATTGGCCTGGTGGCGATGTTCACCATCGGCGGCCTCAGCGGGGTACAGCAGGCGGTGGTGCCGATCGACTGGCACGTCACCGACAGCTACTTCGTCGTCGCGCATCTGCACTACGTTCTCTTCGGCGGCACCATCTTCGGGCTGTTCTCGGGCGTCTACTACTGGTTCCCCAAGTTCACCGGCCGCTGCTTGAGCGAGTCGTTGGGGAACTGGCACTTCTGGCTCATGTTCGTGGGCATGAATGTGCTCTTCTTCCCCATGCACATTCTCGGTCTGCTCGGCATGCCACGGCGGATCTACACCTATGCACCCGACATGGGTTGGAACGGCTTGAATCTGCTCTCAACTGTCGGCGCATTTGTGGTCGCCTTGTCGATCTTGATCTTCTTGATCAACCTGTGGCTCACTTTGCGCAAGCCGCCACGGCAGGCGGTGATCCCTGACGGCTTCACGCTGGAGTGGCTGACTTCATCCCACCGCCGGCGGAAAACTTTGCAGAGATCCCGACGGTCCACAGCGCCCGGCCGGCTTGGGACATCAAGCATCCGGACATTGCCGACCGACATCAAAAGGAGCACTAACCCATGGCCACGGCACGCACACAGCCATCTGCCCAGAGTCAAGGAGCAGGCCATTGCCCGCTCGACCATGCTGCTCTTTTCCAGGCGCGGAAGGCGTCTTCTTTCTCACGTTGGTCATGGCGGCCCTCTATCTCCGCACCAACGAGTTGCACAGCCAGTTTGCCGCCTTCCGCCCGTCGCTGCTGCTGCCCGTAACCAACACCGTCGTGCTCGGCTGCAGCGCATTCACCATGTGGTGGGCGCACCGCAGCGTGGGGCATGACAGAACGACGATGCTGCGGCGCTTGCTGCTCGTCACCATTCTATGCGGCGCCTTTTTCGTCGGCGGACAAGTGGTCGAGTTTCTGCGTTCGGGAATGGCGCCTGGGAAGAGGGGCTTGGCGGATTGTGCTTTCACCTTGCTCGGCTTCCACGCGACCCACGTTGTGGCGGGCATGATCGTTTTGTCCGCACTGCTCATCCGGTTTACCTGGGCGACTTTGACGCCGAGTCCCATGTCCCGGTGACCATGGGCGCCTGGTTCTGGTACTTTGTCACTGCGGTGTGGGCGGTGCTGTTCTATCTGCTGTATCTGTAACGTAAGATTTGATGTCACCGACAACATACATCCATCATGCAAAAGCCGAAGGAAGCTATTGGCCGATTCTGGTCGCCTTCTCAATCATTCTTCTGGCCATCGGTGTGCTTGTGCATGTCGTGATTAGCGCCGTGGCAATCTTCCTGTTGTTGATTGCGATTGCCGGCTGGATTCAAGAGAACCGGACGGTGACGTTGGCGCGGAACGGTTCCCATGACTGACAGAGCGAACTTGCGGGGCATGGTGCCCAGGGACGAATCGGCCAAACTCGGCGTCTGGCTCTTTCTGGTGGCGAGGTCATCCTCTTCACGAGCTTGATCCTCACCTTCGTCGTGGCGCGCCTGGAACATGGCGACTACACCGCATTTCGGGACATGCTCAACATTCAGCTGGTCGGGGCCAACACCCTGATCCTGATTGTCAGCAGCTATCTGGTGGTGCGGGCGCTCGGCGCAGCACGGCACAGCACGCGTGCGACCGCATACGCCATGCTACTCGGCGTGATCATTGCCGGCGGGCTCTTCCTCGCCGGCCAGAGCATCGAATGGGCGGAACTCTTGGCCAGGGCGTCTCGGTGGAAACCACCTACGGGGCCTACTTTCTGACGATCACCGGCATTCACGGCACACATGTCCTGATCGGAATCGTCTGGGCCAGTCTGTTGCTGGCGGCCTTCCTGGATGACCCTGCGACCGACCTGGCCGGCCGCATCGAAGTGTTCGGTCTCTATTGGCACTTCGTCGATGTGGTCTGGATCATCTTGTTTACACTGTTCTATCTGGTTCGATGAGGGGGACGCAATGTCGCAACAACTAGCCCAGCCAACACGCGCCAGGATCAATCGACAACCTACACGGTCGTCTTCGTGTTGCTCTTGCTCTGACGGCAGCAGAACTCGGGACGTACTACGTTCCCCGCCTGCCCAACGCGATCAAGCTCGCGCCTCCTCGTCATTTTGGCTGCCACCAAGGTGGCGCTGGTGCTGCTCTTTCATGCACCTAAAATCGACAACCGCATCTTCGTCTTGCCCATTGCGCTGGGCGTTGTGCTGGCCATCCCGCTGGTGCTGATCGTCACCCTGGCGTGGCCGTCGAGCAGCCTTGCCGGCGGCGGCGGTCAGACGTCCGGGGCAACGGCGCGACATCCCAATCCGGTCCCACGTCGGTGGACGTCACCGAGACGAGCTTCAAGATCAGCCTCCACGGATATGTGCCTGCGGGCAAGGTGACCTTCCATGTCGCCAACCAGGCGGATGCGGTGCCGCATCAGTTTGTGGTCATCCAGACCGACACCGCACCCGGGCAGTTGCCCACCGCCAGCGGCAAGGTCGACACGAGCAGCTTGAACGTCGTCGGCAAGACCGACAACATCCAAGCCGGCGGCAGCGCCGACCTAACCGTGGACCTCGCTGCCGGCGCAGTATGTCCTGATCTGCAACCTGCCCAGCCACTACCAGAACGGCATGTACGCAGGCTTCACCGTGCAGGGCGGTTCCAGCGCATCCGACGGCGGGTCGAGCCAAACAGCCGGCGCCGGCAACGGCGGTGCCACGGCCACGGGAAACATCACAACCACGGGAACCATAACAGCCACGAGCACAGTGACGGCGACACCACCGGTCGCGGACGCCGTCGGTCACAGCGACTGCGACGCCCACGGCGACTCAACCGATCACTGGCACGCAAACGAACGGAGCAGCGCAGACATCCCCATCCGGCCCCACGTCGGTGGACGTCACCGAGACGAGCTTCAAGATCAGCCTCTCCACCGACAGCGTGCCTGCGGGCAAGGTGACCTTCCACGTCGCCAACCAGGCGGACGCGTGCCGCATCATTTGTGGTCATCCGGACCGACACCGCCCCGGCCAGCTGCCCACCGCCAACGGCAAGGTCGACACGAGCAACCTGAACGTCGTCGGCAAGACCGACAACATCAGCCGGCGGCAGCGCCGACCTGACCGTGGATCTTTCCGCCGGCGCGTATGTCCTGATCTGCAACCTGCCCAGCCACTACCAGAACGGCATGTACGCAGGCTTCACCGTCCAGGGTGGTTCCGGCGCATCCGGCGGCGGGTCAAGCCAAACAGCCGGCGCCGGCAACGGCGGTGCCGCGGCCACGGGAACCATCACAACCACGGGAACCATCACAACCACGAGCACAGTGACGGCGACACCACCGGTCACGGGGACGCCGTCGGTCACCGTGACCGCGACGCCCACGACGCCGGACGGTGCTTCGGCAAGCTCCGCGTCGGCCGGGCAGGCCGACCCGACGGGCAGCAGCGAGGGCGCGCCCACAGCCCAGGCGTCAGCCGCCATCACGGTTCCCGATGTGCCGGCTCTGCCTTGGGCCAGCAGCAGCAGTGAAAACGTGAGCCGGGTGCAAGGACGGGTTACCCTTGGCGGCAAACCTGTTTCCGGCCTGGACCTCCGGGTGAGCGATTACACGCTTCCGCAGCCCACCGGAGCGGATGGGGGCTTCACGTTTCCCGCGAATCGCAACACGATCCGGCGCTATCCGGTGACGGTTGCGGATGCCTCCCAGAGCCAGGTCGGCGGAGCGGCAGCGACGGATGCGCAGAAAGCCGCGCTCGCGGCGTTGACCGGCGGCATCAACGTGCGCTATGCCATCAGCGATGTCACGACGACCGCCCAGTCGGATGGCAGCATCAAGCTGTCCGGCAAGCTGGCATTTGCCGACGACACGCCGCCCACGCCCGTGACGCTCTACGGATTCCAACTCTCCGGCCGCGTCACAGACACGCAAGGCGAGCCCATCCCCAACGTGATCGTGAGCACGAAATCGCCGGCCTTGCGCTGGTCCATCTCCGAAGTGACGGATGCAGACGGCCGCTATACCTCGGTCTTTTGGCCCGACGCGCACGCTGGCTTCCAGGTGACGGTGGTCGACGGCGCCAAGGCCTACGATCTGCCCAAGGATCAAACCGTTGAGTTCCCCTATCTGCAAAGCGCCGAGATGGATCTCGTGGTGGATCGGGCGGACGATTCGATTCAAGTGGCCCGTCTCACCGCGGCTGACGGCGCCATTTACGAGGGTGTGCTCGTGGGCATCAGCGTCCAAGGAACGCCGGTGCAGCCCACGAACGCCGCCTGGCCTGACGCCCAGGGAAACTTCAGCCTGGTCGTGCCGGGCACGGTCCAGGGCAAGCGCGTAGCGTGGTGGCAGCGCCATGGCTATTACTATTCACGCCTCGACGCCCAGCCGGGCAGTTCGGTCGACCTGGACGCATGGCCGCACAAGCTTGCGCCCGATGTGCCTCAGGGGATCGAGCTCTTCGTCATCGGGCGTCAAAGTTAGGCGGGTATGGCTCATACGCGGCCCAATGCGGCGTTTTCGCCAATCATATCGACCGCCATCCAGCGAATGCGACCACGGGAAAATGTGTGGTCATCGCGAAATTGGAAAATTTGTGCGAATGCATTATCATTACAGAGACTATTAGGCTGGAGCATACGCCCGGTACAGCGGTGTTTCGGCCGGTAGGCCTTGCAGTGGGTCGCACTGCAATTGACACCATACGTTCATGAGCGTCTGTGTGTAGGGAGAGGATAGGAGTACCACAGTATGAGTATCGGCAAGGCGGAGAAAGCCCAACTCATCGAAGAGTATCGGCTGAGTGATCAAGACACCGGCTCACCTGAAGTGCAAGTGGCGTTGTTGACGACCCGCATCAATGCGTTGATCGAGCATCTCAACACCCACAAGCACGACGAAGGCTCACGCCGAGGTCTGCTGAAGTTGGTCGGCCAGCGCCGCCGGCATCTTGCGTATCTCAAGCGCAAGGACGGCGACCGCTACCAGAAGTTAATCGAGCGGTTGGGTCTGCGCAAGTAGACATATGACAGAGGGGCAGGGCGGTTACTCGTGAGCCCCTGCCCCTCTTTTCATATGTTGCTGGAGACAGACCCTTGGATGAACCAAAGTGGTTCATGAACGTGGATTAAGCAGGCGGTACGGATGACGGCCGCATGTGAGTCAGGTTTTCCGGGTGGCCATGCCCCCGACGCAAACCGTGCGAGGTCCGGCATTGGAGAGCGCGCCGAAGTAGCGGCGCCGGCATCAATCCGAGAGCAACCGGCAGAGAATTCTCTGTTTCGACCCGCTCTCCAGTTCCGCACCTCGTTCCTCACTGCGAACACGCCATCACATACCCTGCTGCACAACGAATTTTCTCACGCATGAACGGCACCCTGTTGGTGTGCCGACGCGCGATCACGCTGTGACGTGCGTTCGAGCCAACAGATGCC
>JAWKOK010000009.1:0-122181 GCA_041391205.1 Caldilineaceae bacterium | reverse complement strand
GGGCAGACGCAGAACCCGTACGGCCCCTACGAAACCTACGGTTCCAGCAGCGGCTCGGCGGTGGCCGTGGCCGCGGACCTCACCACCGTCAGCGTGGGGACGGAGACCCAAGGCTCCATCATCATGCCCGCCGCGATCAACTCGGTGGTGGCGCTGAAGACCAGCCTGGGCCTGGTGAGCCGCGACCACATCATTCCCCTGCTGCCGGCCCAGGACGTGCCCGGTCCCATGGGGCGCACGGTCACCGACGTGGCGATCCTCCTCGGCGCGATGACGGGGGTGGATGCCAACGATCCGGCGACGACCGCTGCCGCCGCGCTGACCGGGACGGACTTCACCCGCTTCCTTCTGCCCGACGCACTCGCCGGCGTCCGGGTCGGCGTGCCGGTCTGGACCGCAGCGCTACTGGATGAGTACATCGACGGCCTTGAGATCGAGGATGCCGATGTACTGGCCCAACTGCGCGCCATCATGGACGCGAATGCCGCGACGCAGCAGGCCCTTGTCGCACGCCTGACCGCCGCCGGGGTCACGGCGGTGGAGTTCCCCATCACAGACTTGCCCGAGGGCATTCCCATCGTCGACACGCTCACCGCGGGCTACAAGGCGGCCATCAACGCGTTCCTGGCCGACTTGGGCGAGGCCGCGCCGGTGGGGTCGCTGGCGGAGATCATCGCCTTCAACCAGGCGGACCTGGCCAATCGCGCGCCGTACGGCCAGGATCATCTCGAGGCGTCACAGGCGAGTGACCTGAGCGGCGCCGCGCTGGAATCGGTGCTGGCCGAGAACCGGGCCACGGCGCGCGCTCGCATCGACGCGCTCTTCGCCCGCTACGAGCTCGACGTGGTCGCCGCGGATTTGGGCCAACTGTACGCGCCGGCCGGCTACCCCGCGTTGACCGTGCCCGCCGGGTACGCGGCTGACGGGACGCCCCAGAGCCTCGTTCTGGTGGGACGCTATTTGGCGGAGCCCCAGTTGCTGGCCGTGGGCTATGCCTACGAGCAGGCGACCCAGGCGCGCGTGGCGCCGGACCTGGACGCAACCACGGCGCAAATTAAGGCGCTCTCCACCACGGACTGAGCACGGCGGCGGTCGTACCCTGTGCTCTCGCACGATTCACGCTATAATGGAACTCGTTTGACCGCCTGTTTCGTGTCCTGAACCGTCTTGCTTTCCTTGCGGGTGAACGCCCAATGCGCCCACACGACCGCCGTTCGTTGATCATCATTGTGCTCGCCGTTGTCGCCGCGCTCGGCACGCTCTCCTGGCAGGTGAACCGGCTGCGTCCGCCGTCGACGCTGCGGCTGGCCACCGGTCCCGAAGGTGAGCACGAATATCGCACCGCCCAACTTTACAAAGAGTTCATGGCGGAAAAGAGCATCGACCTGGAGATCATCCCCACGCCCGGTTCGTTGGAGATCATGCGTCTCATCCAGACCGGCGCGGCGGACGCGGGTCTCATGCTCAACGCGGCCAACTTCGAGGCTGACAACGACGACGGGCTGGTCGCGCTGGCCGCGGTCAACCTCGTGCCCATCTGGGTCTTCTACCGCAGCGAATTGGAGACGGAGGGGCCGCTCACCGACTTGGCCGATCTGCGCGGACGGCGTGTCTCCTTCGGCTACGGCGAGAGCGGCACACGCGCCCTGAGTACCCTGCTGATCAACATTGCCCGCATGTCCGAGAGCGACTTCCAGATCGTGGAGGCATCGCCGCAGGAGAGCGCAGAGCAACTGCTTGCCGGCGACATCGATGCCATGCTCCTGGTCTCCGGCGTCAACTCCGACGCGATTTTCAGCCTGTTGCTGGCGCCCGGCGTCGAAATCCTGAACTTTGAATTGGCCGAAACCTACACACGGCTGATCCCCTTTCTACGCACGGTGACGTTGTTGGAAGGGTCGCTCAATGTCAGCGCGCGCGATCCGGCCGAGGACAAGCACCTGCTCACCGACGCCGGCGTCCTGGTTGCCGACGAGAACCTGCATCCGGATCTCCAGATGCTCCTGTTGTCCGCCGCCACCGATGCCCAAGGCAAGCAATTTGACCTCTTTCCCTCGGACGACATCTTCCCGTCCACGGATGACCTGACGCTGCCGGTGAGCGAGGTCACTGCGGACTATCTGGCACAAGGGCAGACCCCGCTTCAGCGCTACCTGCCGTTCTGGATCGCCTCCCCGCTGGAGCGCTTCTATCTCCTGATTCTGCCCTTCATGTTGCTGCTCTACCCGCTCCTGCGCAACACGCCCACGGCCTACAGCGCCTACATGCGCCGGCGGGTCTTCGTCTGGTACAAGCGGGTGCGTGCTCTGGAACTGGGCATCCACACGTATAGCATTGCGGAACTGGATGAACATATAGGGGAGTTGGAGACGTTACAGTTGCGGCTGACCGAGACGATCAACGTGCCGACCGGCTACTTGCAGACGTTCTACAATCTGCGCGTGCACATCCGCCTGGTGATCGACCGCCTCCGCGAACGCAAGGCGTATCTCCAGGCGCTGGGCCTGGCTGCCGATGCCAAGCCGCCGGAGGACGGTGCGGCGACGACTTTGCCGCTCGCACCGCCCGATTTAGATGTGGCGCCGTCAGTGAAAGGCTAGCTTTCATGTCCTACCTGATCGAAGCCAAGAATCTGCGCAAAACCTACGGCGATTTCGTGGCTGTCGACGATGCGAGCTTCAGCGTCAACCCCGGCGAGATCGTCGGCTTTCTCGGCCCCAACGGCGCCGGCAAGACCACGACCATCAAGATGCTCACCGGCCTGCTGGTGCCGGACGCGGGCGCGGCCCTCATCTGCGGGCTGGACATTCAGCAGGATCCCATCAAGGCCAAGGCCCAGTTCGCGTTTGTGCCCGACACCCCCAATCTCTACGGCAAGCTCAAGGCCGGCGAATATCTGCGCTTCATGGCGCGTCTCTATCACGTGCCGACGGAACAAGCCGACACCCGCATCCGCCAATTGCTCGACCTCTTCGAACTGACCGACAAGGCCGGCAGCTATCTGGAGGGCTTCAGTCACGGCATGCAGCAGAAGATCGCCATCACCGGCGCGCTGCTGCACGACCCCAAGATTCTCTTCATGGACGAACCCACCGTAGGTCTGGACCCGCGTTCGGCCCGGCTGGTCAAAGATCTGCTCCAGCAGCGGCGCGATGACGGCAGCGCCGTCTTCTTCTCCACCCACATCCTCGAAATCGCCCAGAACATGTGCGACCGGGTGATCATCATTGACCGGGGCCGCATCCTGGCCGACGCGCCGGTGGCGGACCTGCGCCGCATGAAGGGTGACCAGTCGCTGGAGGACATTTTCCTGGAACTGACCGGCGGCAAGGAAGTGGACGAGATGGTCAAGGAGTTGAGCAATGGTGGATAGCGACACCCTGCTGCTCCTGCAACTCTATTGGCGGCTGGACCGGCGCGCCGACGGCGGCATCGGCCGCCTCGCCTGGGCGCGCCGCATCTTCGTCGGCCTCATCATCGTGATCTTCTCCGCGACCATGGGATTCGTCACCGGCGTCATCGTCAAGGACGGCGTGCTGAAGCGACACGGCCGGACGTGGTGCCCGGCCTGCTGCTGACCCTGGTTCTGGTCGGCATGCGTTCGCCGGCTTCAACCAGGCGTTGCAGGCGCTCTATCTCAGCGACGACCTGGAGCGGCTGCTGGTGGCGCCCGTGCGCTGCGTGCTGTGGTCACGGCCAAGCTGCTGGGATGGCTGCCGACGATCATGTTCTTTCTGTTTGGGCTGGCCGCGCCGGCCTGGTGGCGTTCGGCATCGTCCTCGGTTTGGGGCCGTTCTACTACCTGGTGGGTGTCTTGCTGCTGCTGGTGGCGCCGCTCTTCGGCATTTCCGTGGGCGCCATCGTAGCCATCTACCTGGTGCGCATTCTGCCGGCCCGGCGCTTGAGCGACTGGGTGGGCGCGGCCTCCATCATCCTGGGCACGGTGCTCTCCATGCTGGCCTATCTGCCCCAAATTCTGCGCGGCCGCAACCGGGAGATGAGCGCCGAGGCCGGCGCGGCCATCGCCGGCGCGCTCAACGGGTTCAGCAACGTGCCGCTGCCCTCCACGTGGGCAGGCCGCGCCCCTGGTCGATCTGGGCGAGTATCGGCTCTCTGCGCCGGGCGCGGGCGGCTTGCTGGGCTATCTGCTCATCACCGTGGGCCTCTTCGCCGCGACCATGTTTGTGGCCGATCGGCTCTATCTCTCCGGCTGGCTGCGCATGCAGAGCGCGGGCGCACGCACCCGCAGGCTGAGACGACGCAGCCGAATCTTCGGCGGCGGTTCTCTGGATGTTTGATTCTGGGTTACAAGGATTGGCTGCTGCGCGGTCGCGCGATACCCCGCCTCATAGCCGCCATGTTCTCCGGCCTCCTGGTCACCGGCATCATGGTCCTCTTCATCTTCCGGCCCGGCGCCGACAATTCCATCCTCAATTTCGCCGGCGCGTTTCGCGAGCGGGGGCTGCTGTCCGCTGTCTTCGGCACTGACGTCATGCTCTGCGGCATTGTGTCTACTTCGTCGCCTGGTCGAGTGTTCGCGGATTGCCTCCTCGGCGCTCTCGATTGAGCAGGGTGCAGTCTACATCCTCAAGAGCGCGCCCATCAGCCCGGCGCATCATGCGGGCCAAAGTCTTCGGCGTGTTGGCGCCGTACACGCTCTTTGTGACGCTGCTGCTGGTTGCCGCTGCATCTTCTTTGACGTGAGTGTGCTGTGGTTGCCCTATGCCTGGCTCGTGCTCTTGATCACGGGCTTCGGCCTGATTTCCCTATGCGGTGTCGCTGGTTTGTCTTCCCCGGTTGGATTGGGAAGACCCGCGCCGGATGACCAATCGCAAAGCCGCCTTGCCGCTCCTGTTGGGGTGGCTGCTCTACAGTGTGGCGGCCTTGCCGCTGGCCTTGGGCGTACGTCCTCGGTGTGGCGACGCCGGTGCCGGCTGTGGTCGCAGTGCTGCTGGGGCTGGGCTTGCTCGCCGGCGGCACCTGGTTCTTCGTCGGTTGGCGTGTGCAGCGTGTGGAGGCGGTTTTGGCCCATGCTGGGCGAAGCGTGAGCGAGCGAGTAGACAATCCCGGCGGAAATGATTCGACAGTTCCTCCCAGAGGTATACCGCCAAATTTCCATGCCAGGGTATCTACGCCGAACTGAACTAGAGGACGTCCCCACACCATGCACCACAACCCTATTCAATCATGGGCGGCGGATTGAGCGACGTCTTTCCATCCCTTGTGTAGACGATAAGTTACCCTGCCCGCGGACCCAGGGCGTCGGCCGGTCCCCAGGGTGCAGGTCCACGGTGTAGTACGGATTCATGATGAGCTCATCCTGTTGTGCGGCGGCAAAGCGCCACATACGCCGCACCAGGTCGTGCTTGATGTCATTGTAGGCCGGATTCTGAGCCAAATTCGTCATTTCCGTGGGGATCGTGGCGCAGATCCCGTACAGTTCGTCGTGGTCAAACCCGTTGTATACGTACTTGTACTCTGTGTCATCACACGCTGCGAATAGTAGAGTTCGACACCATTGCATTGGGCGAATAGGGTATCGCCACTTTTCTGCGGCTTCGTTGCGCAGAAACGGCAACAGGCTCTCCCGTGAGGTCCGCCGGGATTTCGGCGCCGGCAAGCTCCATGAAGGTCGGCGCAAAATCCGCCAGCGAGACGAACGCATTCTCTTCACGCCCGGGCTCCACGATGCCGGATGGATAGCGCACGATGGCCGGCACGTGGTAAGCCTGAAAGGACGGCACGCCTTTGCAGTAAATGCCATGGGAGCCACAGTATTCGCCATGGTCATCACAAAGAGTACCAGCATGTTGTCCACCTGCCCCAACAGCTAGCTTGTCCAGCAACAAACCGAAGAGCTCGTCTTCCATGGTGCAGTAGGCCCAATATTGACGCAGGCAATCGCACTTCCTCGTCGCTGAACTGGGACCACATGGCCTGCATGCGCTGATAGAGCGCAGGTTTGTCGGCGAGCGTATCTGCGTAGTTTGCCGGCAGGGGAATGTCATCAGATCGTACATGTCTACATAATGCTGCGGAACCACAAAATCATCGTGGGGGCCGAATGTGCCCACGTAGAGACACCAGGGCTCATCCTGCTCCGGCCAATAACGGCAACGTCCAGCGCCAGCTTGACCACCGCGTAGTCGTCATGGGATTCGTACGGATGGTCACCCTGGGTCGGGTAGGCGTCAAATAGCTGGATAGGCCCCCAGCCCGGGCCGTAGAATTTGGCCGTGGCGCCGCACGTCGTCGGTTCATCGTAGGTCGCGTGGTCCATTCGGGAATGCCGGTGTGCATGTAACTGCCTGTCTTGGCACACCCAACTCTTCCCAGCCACGATCCGCCGGGTTGTCAGTGTCGCTGACGTGCCACTTGCCGGCATAGGCCAAGTTGTAGCCTGCGTCTTTGAGGTGTTCGCTGAACATGGTGACACCGTCAAACACCGTGCGGTGGATGCGCGTCGGGTTGCTGACATTTGTTGAAGACGCCGTGGCGGCTGGGGTAGAGGCCGGTCATGAAGGTGGCGGGAGGGGCAACAGTGGGGCGACGGGCAGAACGTGTTGGCGAAGCGAATGCCCTGTTCCGCCAAACGGGTCGCGTTGGGCGTCATGCAAGGGTGATCCGGGTGAATCACGTCGCCCCGTTCCTGGTCAGTCATGAAAATGAGGATATTGGGTTGCATCGTCGCACCTTGCTCTGTGAGATATGGGAATGTGGTTGCAGCCATTGAATTGCGCTACTTGATGCCTGTGCGCGCAATCCCCTGGACAAAGTATTTCTGGAAGGAGAGGAAGACGATCACGATCGGAATCAACGACACAACCACCATGGCGATGAGGGCCGGATAGTCGATACTGTATTCGCCCTTCATGAAGTTGATGCCCAGTTGGACTGTGAACATCTCTTTGCGCGGCAGCGCCACCAATGGCCATGCGAACGCATTCCAGCGTCCGGCAAAGCCCAGGATGACCAGTACGGCGATGGCCGGTCGCGTCAGGGGCAGGACGACTTTGCCGAAGATGGTCAGCTCGCCGGCGCCGTCGAGCCGCGCGGCCTCAAGAGTTCGTCCGGCAGGTCGAGCATGAATTGGCGCGCAAAGAAGAGCCCGAACGGGTCGGCCATGTGAGGGCCAATCACACCCCAATAGGTATTCACCCAACCGAGTTTGGCCAAGAGCAAAAGCGCGGAATCAGCAGCACCTGAAGCGGAATCATCAGCGTGCTGAGAATGAAGGAGGAACAGAGCGTTGCGCCCGCGAAACTCGTATTTGGCGAATCACGAAACGGCCAACAAACTGAATATCGTCAGGCCGAACACCGATGTGCCCACGATGATGAGCGTGTTGCCGTACCAGCGCGGCCAGGGGTTGCTCGTCCAGCCGTTGATGTAGTTGTCGAAGACGATCGTCTGCGGAATGAGGTGTAGTTCACGCGAATAGGCCTCTTCCCGCGGGACAATGGTGGTGACGAACATCCAATAGAGGGGGAAGGCCATGATCCAGCGCCCAGCGCAACTGCCAGCCACACCGCGGCAGTGGTCAACCGACTCTTCGCGCGGTTGGAAATCCATGATGATGCATCTGCATTCAGTTGTCGGCTGCTCATGCTTTCCCTAAATCCTTCCGCCATCATTGGAAAAACGCCACTGGATCAATGTAATCGTCATGATGATTGCCATGAAAACAAGTCCGACCGTGCTGGCGTAGCCAAAGCGCTGTGCCTGGAAGGCCGTATTGTAGATGTAAATGGTCAGCACGGTGGTGGCGTAGCCCGGGCCGCCATTGGTCATGACGTAGCCCAGATCAAGACTTCAAACGAGAAGATGATACTGAGAACCAGCAGGAGGAAGGTCGTCGGCCGCAACAGCGGCAGTTGTTGATGTGCAAGAAGCGCTGGCGCGTTGGCGCGCCGTCGATCGACGCAGCCTCGATCAGATCAGTGGGGATGGACTGAAGACCGGCCAGATAGATCAACATGCAAAAGCCGATGCGCACCCATACGGTGGCGATCATGACGGTCAGCAGCGCCGTGTTCCGATTGGACAGCCAGCGCACCTTTTTCCAGGCCGATTGCCTCGAGAATTTTGTTGATGACGCCGAACGTGTCACCAAAAATCCAGCCTGCTGTCGTCGCAGTGGCTGCTGAAATAACGAAGGGCAAGAAAAAGATGGTGCGGAAAATCGGCCGCCCGGGGAGGTTCTTGCGGTTCAGGCCAATGGCTGCCAACAACCCCAAGGCCGCGCTGACGGGGACCACGCGGCGAATAGATGACGGTGTTCTTGAGCGCGATCCAAAAGACAGGGTCCGTGAAGATATCTACGTAGTTCTCTATCCCGATGAACTCCGGCGAACTGATGCCGTTCCAGTTAAAGAAGCTCATCGCCGCTGCATAGGAGATCGGCAAGAATACAAAGGTGATGAAGATGAGCATCATCGGCGTAATAAACAGATACGGAATAACCCTGCGCTGATTTCTGCTCCACCAACTGTGTGAATATGTCTGTTGATGTGTGATTGCAGTTCTGGTCATCGAGAACCCTCTACTTCACGGCGGCGTCAAAACCACGGCGGAAATATGGCGGGCCTAACCTCTAGTTCAGTTCGGCGTGAATCCCACGGCGGAAATTCGACACCTGTACCTCTGGGACGAACCGTGGGTCCATTTCCACCAGGATTTGCTGGCAGAAACCGCGGGGCCGTTTCCGCCGAGATTTCCGACGGCCTTGCCGTCAGTTGAAAGGCGGCTGTGGTCAACGGGAGATAGTCGTGGGCAAGGGGCGCGGTGGAGAATCACTTGTTCAGGTGACCGCACAACGAGGCCGTGCTGTTTGCGCCGGGTGACAGTCACGGGCAGAATGCGGCGTCCTCGGCCTGTCGACGTCGCGGCCGTGACTGTCACCCGGTGGTCTCATGGTGCCGTCAGTTTCGCTCCCCACCGCGCCTTTTATCAATCGTGGATTGACCTACTGTGCCAAGACTGCGTTGATCTTTTCGTCCATATTCTGGACGGTGGTCTCGGCATCCTGTCCGCCCACAAAGGCCAGGTCCAATTCATCTGCCATGATGGTGGCGATCTGCGGGAAGATGGGCAACCCTTGCACCGCCGCATGATGGGGATCGACCGTCGCCGCTACCTCACTGAAGAGCAGCATTTGCTTGTTGAACTCTGGATATTCCAGCCCTTCCGTGGCGGACTTGCGTACCGGATTGAAGAAGGCCGAGGCCGCGTATTCGCGCATGTTGTCAGTGCTGGTCGCAAACTTGATGAACTCTGCCGCAATCTCCGGGTGCTTGCTGTCCTTGGTCACAGCCAGACCATTGCCGCCCAGATCCGCGTCTTGACCATTGGGGGTGCAGGGAAGGTACGTCACATCCCAGCCCATGGTGGTCATCTGGTCGCGCAACGCAGGCATGTGCCAACTGCCCGAAATGAAGAAGGCGATGGTGCCGTTGATAAACAGTTGATCGGCTTGTTCCGACGCCTTCATGGACGTGCTGCCGGGCGCCAATCCTTCGTCGTACCAACTCTTCATCCAGTTGACGGTCTCAATGGTCGCCTCGGAATTGATGGCTGAGGCCGAGAGGTCATCCGTCAGAACCTGACCGCCATTGCTGTAGAGGAAGAGCATCCAGCGCTTGGCATTCCACAGGGCTGCGTGCCCATAGTCCGCATCGCTGTTTTCCATCGCGAGACGTGACATTTCGTTGAATTCCTCCCAGGACCAACACTCGTCCATGGTCTGGGGGACTTGAATGCCCGCCTGCTCGATGTAGTCGGTATTATAGAAGAGGGCATGGGTGTCCGACACCATGGGCACGCCGTAGGGCTTGCCCTCGTAGGTGGCGATGGCCCACGCGGC
Organism: Caldilineaceae bacterium; assembly: GCA_041391205.1. Taxonomy (GTDB): domain Bacteria; phylum Chloroflexota; class Anaerolineae; order Caldilineales; family Caldilineaceae; genus JAWKOK01. The sequence goes on along the minus strand of JAWKOK010000009.1, from coordinate 112,319 downwards.
CGGGAAGAAGTCATCGGCGAACCCCTCCTCGAGGTACGGGCTGAGGGTCGACCGTGCCACCCGCGCTGGCGTAGAAGGCAAAATCACCGATGAACCCGACCTTGATGAGATCCGGCGCCTCACCTGCGGCCAATTCGGCCACGATTTGGTCACGGAAACCCTGACCAGGGCGCTCAAGCAACTCGATGGTGACTCCGGGATTGAGCGCTTCGAATTCATCAATCAGGCGGTTGTAGCCGGCAATCTCACCCGGGCCGCCGCCGATGGCGAATGTCAGTTCAATCGTCTCTTCACCGGACGAACTGTTGCCCGCGTCACCCGGTGCGGCCGGCGCTGCGCACCCGCTAACCATGGCCGCTGATCAAGATCGCTCCAAGCACGATTGTCAACAAGCTCTTTTTCTTCATGTGGCGTCTCCATTTTGGTTGGGAACTTTTGACTGCGACTTGCTATTTGACGCCCGCGATGGGCGAGCAAACAAACTGTGCTGCGTGCCCGATGACACCCAATCGTCTGCCGTGGAAAACCAGTGAACTCCAATGCGTACGCCTCGATGCCGGCATTAGGATGAAGCATGCTCGTACCGTCACTTGACTGTCGAGCCGAGGGAGCGAAAAGTCGGCCCGAAGCCTAATCGATGGCGGCAGCGATGTCGCGGCGGAGATTTGACACCTGTATCACAGACAGAAGCCGTGGGCCCATTTCCGCCGTGATTTCCGAGACGATGACGGTGCGCGATATATTTGGGGCTACCAATGAGTGAACGAATGTGGTAGAGTTAATTGATCATTTGTGGTACATATCTTTGATCATTCGCTCACAATTAAAGCATGTGCACTATCATTTGTCAACCCGTTTTCAGGATTGAAACTGACCAATATTGGGCACATTCGATCGCAGGTTGGCCCCGTGGCCATCCTTCTGTTAGGATGGCGACTTGGCCTTTGGCAATGTGAATGCACAGCATCGTGCCAACATGCGCCACATACGTCCGCAGAGATATCTGCGTGGCAAACAATACGATTTGCGCGCACGTGTAAGATTGCGAACATGAACAAGCAAGCACGACAAACCCAAATCCTGGCGCGCATCGGTGAAAACCCCGCCGAGAGCATTCTCAGTACGCGTGACCTGGCTGAAGAGTTCGGCGTATCGGAGATCACCATGCGCCGCGATCTCGCAAGAGTTGGCTGTGGCCGGGTTGATTCAGCGGCGACACGGCGGTGTCATCAAGCCCCATGCTGCACCGGCGACGTTGCGCAATGTGGGCATCATCGTGGTGTCATATCGTGGCAAGTTCAGCAATCCGTTTTTCAACGAATTGCTGGAGGGGGCCGACAGTGAGTTGGAGAAGCTCGGCTATCGCTCTGCGTTTGTCAAAACCTTTGTGGATATGAGCACGCCCGCCCAGGTACAGGAGTTGAGCCGGCTCTACACCGTAGACGGTCTCCTGGTGATGGGCGGCTTCGACCTTGCGAAATACCAGCTTTGGAAGACGTTCACACCCAATATCGTCACCTTGCCGACGACTGTTAGTTCTGAACTGGACGTGGTTGTGATCGACAGTCATCACGGCATGCGCATGATGGTGAAACATCTGGCACAACTGGGCTCACACGCATCGGCTTCATCATGGGGCATGAACACGCCGGTCGTGTGGACAATCGCCTGCCCGGCTATCTTGCAGGTATTGCTGCAGGGGTTTGCCACTGACCCAACAATCGTGTATGAGGCCGTTCACTCTCTCGAACGTCTCCCGGCGAAAATTGGGCAGTCCGGTGCACAAAAGCTGATGAGCGTTGCCAACCCTCCACATGCCATCATGTGTTCTTCAGACCTCATCGCATTGAGCGCGATGCAGTGGCTGCAATCTCATGGCTACCGTGTGCCTGACGATGTAGCTGTCACCGGTTTCGACAACATCATTGATACGAGCATTGCCTATCCGCCGTTGACAACCATTCATGTCCACAAGCGACTCCTGGGAACGGCTGGCCGCTGAGCAATTGCACCGCCGTATCGAACACCCCGATGATCCGCCTCTACGCATTGTGACACCGACCTCGCTGGTGATTCGCCGGTCATGCGGCGCCACAGGTGGAGACGGCGCTTAGCTTCTGTTGACATTTCGTGCTGCACGGGTTGGAAACCCGGCGCTGACAGCGAGAAGTGCCCTCAGGCACTGGTGCTGTAGTCGCTGAGGCGACTTTTCACTGTCAGCATCGGTTTCCAACCGTGGAATTCGGCTTCTGAGTCCCATCAACTAGACATAGTTGTCTCGCACACTTGCCCCGGTGTAATATACAGGGGACTCCTGGGCGCGCATCAACTGACCCTCTCACAATCCGACAGATGTTTACCCTGATACTGTTGTGCGAAGCGCAAGTGAAGTCACCGTTCGGTTTGGGCTCGCGATAGGTTCAAGACAAGACCGTGAGGCATTCTATGACGCTGCTTGGCACTCTCTTTGTGCAAAACCCGGCCGGCATCTTTTTGGTCAGCGGCATCTTTTTCGTGGCCTACGTGCTCTTGCGCAACATGCGCGGGGTCGGGCGCGTGCAGCCGTTGCTCTGGGCTGCGCTGGCGTGGGCCATCTGGGCCGTGTGGGAATTCTTCGTCCTCCGGTCCACGCCGGAAGCCGATATTCGCGTCGACCTGCTGCTGATCATCCCGGTGGTCATCGGCCTGTCCATCGCCGCCGTCGTGCTGCTCTTCGTCAAGAAGCGGTAAGCAATGAACGATCTTGACCTGCTGCGACGCTATGAGCCGGTGGTGCGTTACACGGAAGGCGAAATGTTCTTCCCGTGTGCGGTCGACGCGCATCTGCGCGCTGTCGCCTGTGGATGGCCGACGCCGCACGCACCATGACGCTGCTGGCCGCACCGGGCGACTTGACCACGACCGCCCTGGCCGAGTTTCGCAGCGTGCCGCGCGAGCACCGCCTCTTTCTCCAATTCGTGGATAGCCCGCTGACGGCGCTGGACTATCAACGCTGGGCGCGACGCCCGGAGCGCGTGCGGCTGCCCAGCCCCAATCGCCTGCAACGCATCGGCCTGCCGAACCGCATTCTCGACGGCGTCTTTGCCCTGTCGCTGCTGGTGCGCGGGCGCGTCCCGGGCGGCACCGCGGCCGCCGCGCAGGTCCAGTATAGCGCCATGCAGGCCGAGGATCCCCGGCGTGTCTACTACGGCCGCGTGGTGCGCGACGGCGGCTACATTGTGCTCCACTACCTCTTCTTCTTCCCCATGAACGACTGGCGTTCCACCTTCAACGGCGTCAACGACCATGAGTCGGATTGGGAACAAGTCTTGATCTACCTCACAGATGAGGCCCTCACAGATGAGGCCTCATCAGATGAGGCTCAGACAGATGAAAGCGGTGCGCTGCCGGAGCCGCGTTGGGTCGCCTTCGCTTCCCACGATTTCAGCGGCGACGACCTGCGCCGGCGCTGGGACGACCCGGAAGTGGAGAAGGTCGACGGCACCCACCCGGTGATCTACGCCGGGGCCGGCTCCCATGCCAGCTACTTCACCGCGGGCGAGTATCTCATGCAGGTGGAGCCGCGCGCACTCGCCCCCGTGCACGGCGTGGGCAAGGCCATCGACCGGCTCTGGACCGATACCCTGCGCCAAGGCACGTCGCTCAACCTGGATGAGGGCATCAAGGCGCTGCTGAGCATTCCGTTCGTGGACTACGCGCGCGGCGACGGGCACAGCATCGGCCCGGTCCAGGCCGAGCCGTGGACGCCCATCCTCATCGGCGACGCCGACGGCTGGGTCGACGGCTACCGCGGCCTGTGGGGGCTGGACACGTGGGATCCGCTGGGCGGGGAGCGCGCGCCGTCCGGCCCCAAGTACAACCGGGACGGCAGCGTGCGCCTCTCCTGGCGCGATCCGCTGGCGTGGGCGGGTCTGGACAAAGTCCTGCCGCCCCGCGCCGCCGTGGTCGCAATGGAACAGCTACTGGCCGATCTAGAGACCGAGCACGGTGCACTCACTCAAGAAATCGACGACCACCGCACCACTGTGCGCAAACTGGAGTTGGAGGTCGCAACGTTGCGGTCGACCCAGTTCCTGAGCAGCCTGCTCGGCGGCGCGAAGCCGAACTGGCGGATGCCACGGCCACGCTCAACGGCCTGAGCGAGCGGCTCATCGACGTCAGCGAGACACGGGAGGCCGGCGCGGAGCAGCTCGTGCACCTGCGCGCGGGCGACTTCGGCCCGCCGCGCGCCCACATCCGTCACGCCCACGCGCCGCAACCGCCCATCGCAACCGGCACCCGGTTGGCGCGCTGGTGGTGGGCCGTGAGCGGCGGCCTGATTCTGTTGCTGCTGGTGGGGCTGGTGGCGTTTCGTCCGCCCAACTGGCCGTGGTGGCTGGCGGGCATCATCATCCTGTTCGGGGGGGTGGATGCGGCCAGCCGCGGGCGGCTGAACATGTTCTTGCTGCGCCTGGCCATCGTACTGGCCTTGATCACCAGCGTGATCCTGCTCTATCGCTTCTGGGTGGTCGCCTTGGTCCTGGGGCTGACCGCGCTGGTCGTGATGATGATCCGCGACAATCTGCGCGAGGTGTTCGGGCATTGACCGTCCCGCCTGTGCGCTCAATCGACGATGTCCGAGTTCGCCGCCATGATCGTTTCGGCCACCGCCCACACCGCCGGCAATGTCGCTTCGATGCGGGCCGCGCCGCGTTCTAGATCCCCCGCGCCGTGGATGCCCAGGTCGGCCAGCAGGCGCTGATAGCCTGCGGCGTGCTCGGCCGGCAAGCCAGGCGTGCCGTCCACCGTCAGCACATGCATGCAGCGTGAATAGACCGCGGTCATCCAGAAGAGCGCTTCCCGGTGGTTGCCTTGGCGGACGAGCTCCCGACTGCCGTCAATGGCCACCGCGCGCGCATCCGGCCGCATGTCGGCCGCGAATTGATACGGGGTTGTGAGCACCGCGCCGGCTGCGTCGAAAGCCGCGGACAACGCCAAAAGATGCGCCTCGACCTGTCCCCGTTGGAGATCGGCCGCGCCCATCAAGCCCAGCAACGTGGCATAGAATGCGCCATGGCCGTAGTCATCCAGCAACGTGCGCACGGCGAGATAGCGCTTGCGCACCGTCGGGTTGCGTAGACCGGCCAGCAGCAGGATGTGGGTCGTCAGCCCGGCCGCAAAGAGCCACGCGCTTCACACGGTCGTGGTACGGGCCGGCTGCGGGCACGGCAGGCGGGCCGCGCCAGCACCTTCTGTCGCGCATCTTCACAACGCACACGCACCCAGGTCCGCTGCGGAAAGGCGCCACCGCGCGTTGCACCGCGGTCAACTGCCCCGACGGATCGTAAATGACGCCGGGGTAGCGCAGACTCGGCGATGGCATAGTATGCAGCATTGCCTTCGGTCGTCGCCACGGCGGACGACGGGAGATACGACACCTCGAGCAGCACGCCCGCGCAGAGGAACTTCCCCAACTTCAGCGGCGGCACCGACCCGTCCAGCACCAACATGAGATCCACATCCGACGTCGGCGACAGTTCCACGGCGTCCGCCAGCGGGCGCTGATCGAGCCGTGCAGTGGGAAAGCGCCCCGCAGCCTCTGGAATGGACGCGGCGTTTGCGTCAATCCACTGTCGGGCCAGCGCCTGCGCCATCAGCGGCATTCACGGCGATATGCCTTTGATATTCGATTTGGACTTCTCCGGGACTGTGGCATGATCCTATCGACGCTGTGCACCGGGTTGCGTGCGGGGTTGAAACCCGCGCCCGACAGCGAGAAGCGGCCTCAGCCGCTGAACATTACGTGAGCAAGTCGCCGAGGCGACTTTTTGGTGTCAGAGCCGATTTCAATCGACGTTGCAAGCCTCGGGGTTGCGTGCGGTTGAAACCCGGTCGATAGCGGTAGCGCCTCAGCCGCTGACCATTGCGTGCAAGTCGCTGAGATACTCTTCGGTGTCAGAGCCGATTTCAATCGACGCGCCGTGCCTCAAGCTGCGTGCGGGCTGAAACCCGCTTCGACAGCGAGAAGCGGCCTCAGCCGCTGACTATTGCGTGCAAGTCGCTGAGGCGACTTTTCGGTGTCAGAGCCGATTTCAATCGACGCGTGCTGTGCTGACAGCGAGAAGCGGCCTCAGCCGCTGACCATTGCGTGAGCAAGTCGCTGAGGCGACTTTTCAGTGTCAGAGCCGATTTCAATCGACGCATGTAAGGCTTCAACCGAACTCATCCGTCTCCGGTCCAAGATTCCACTCGTGTGTTTCCTCCCAGCCTGCCACAAGCAGTTGATCATATGATGTGCCTTCTGATTCAGAACATAGGCTTTCACGTCATTCTACCGCATCTTCTCTTCGGAGACGCTAAACACGCCGTATCCCTTCTGCCAGATGAACGTACGCTTGAATTCAAGTGAAATGAAGCGGGACGAACTGCCTTTCAATTGTTTGACGAAGGCGGATAGAGCGATGGTCGTGGGCGAATCGCAGTCAAGACATGGACATGGTCTACCGTGCCGCCAATGTAGAAGAACGGGCAGTACATCTCGTCTGCTTCATGATAGAGCCACCGATAGAGGCTCGCTTCGATATCCGGCGTAATGAAAGGCCGTCGTTCCTGCGTAGTCCAAACGAAATGATAGTAAAGGCGCCAGTATGCCATGGGGAAATTCCCTCTCGGTGTGAGATTTGATTGAACTGCAGGTTCTATATATCAAGAACAATCGTTGCGCGTCAAGCTTCACCATGCCGTAACCAAACATTCCCCATCGCATCCACCCGCGCCGACCAGCCCGGCGCGACCACCGTCGTCGTGTCAATTGACGATCACGGCCGGTCCGCGAACCGGTTGCCCGGCTGAGGCAAGCTTCCGGTCATAACACGGCGTGGCGACGGCGCCCGTGTCGTCGAACCAGACCGGCTTACCGCCCATGTGGGCGCCCGTGGCGTCGGGGCCGACGTGCTCGAAACGGGGCAGTTGTGGTTGGCCCGAGTCGACGCCAGCACTCCGCAGCGTGACCGCTTCGACGGTCTCGTCGGGCACGCGTAACCAGCGCTGCGCAGCGGCGTGGAAGGCAGCCTCGGCGTCGCTGAGCGCGGCCGCGCCGACGGGGAGCGGGAGCGGCACGGTCAATTCGTAGCTCTGGCCGCGATAGCGCATGTCCAGCAGCGTTCTACCGTGGGGGTGGCGATCCCTTCTTCGGCCAACACCGCCGTGACACGCACCGCCAGGTAAGCTGTAAATCGTGGTCAGCAGCGCCGGATCCGCGCGCAGCGTCGCCACGGTCTCCAGCAATGGCCTGCGCCGCATCGTTGACCACATCGGCCACCAGCATGCCGAAGGCGCTCAGCACACCGGGCATGGGCGGCAGCAAGATCGACGGGATGGCCAGCGCCTCGGCCAGCTCACACGCGCGGAGCGGACCGGCCCCGCCGAAGGGTATCAGGGCAAATTGGCGCGGGTCGTGGCCTCGTTCCACGGAGACGCGGCGCAGCGCCTGTTCCATGGTGGCATTGGCCACCCGCACCACGCCCAGCGCGGCTTCTTGCGCACTCAGCCCCAGTTGCAGCCCCAGCGCATGCAGCGCGGCATGGGCCGCGGCCCTTGTCCAGCCGCACCGCCGCGGCCACCCAGAAAAGCCGTCGGGATCCAGCCGCCCGAGCACCAGGTTGGCGTCGGTGACGGTTGGCTCCGTGCCGCCGCTTTTCCGTAGCAGACCGGGCCGGGGACGGTTCGCGCTGCGCGGGCCCACATGGAGCGCACCGCCCGCGCCGACGTAGGCGATGCTGCCGCCGCCCGCGCCCCACGGTGTGGATGTCGATGACGGGAGGCGCAGGGGCAGGTCGGTGATGGTGCTCTCGGCGGTGGTGGGGATGGCGCCCGGACAGAGCGCCACATCCGTGCTGGTGCTGCCCATGTCGAACGTGAGCACGTTGCGGGATCGTCCGTCGCCTGCTGGGCCAGCCCGAACGTGTCACCACGCTGCCCGCCGGCCCGCTGGAGCACGACGCGCGCGGCTTGGTCCGCGGCCTGGCGCAGGCCGATGGCGCCGCCGTTGGACTGCATGATGCGCACGGACGCGCCGGGCAGCGCGGCCTCCAGCCGTTGCAGGTAAGCCACCAGCGGCTGCACGTAGGCGTTGATCACCGTGGTGGAGGTGCGTTCAACCCCGGTATTCGGGCAAGACTTGGCTGCTCAGCGACAGCGGCAGTTCGGGGAGTCGGGCCTGATGCGCGCCGCCGCCTGCTCTTCGTGGACCGGATTGCGGAAGGCAAAGAGGAAGACGATGGCCAGACTTTCGATCTCGCTGGCGGCCAGTTTTTCGACGGCGCGCTCAAGGTCGGCTTCGTCCAGCGGCGTCAGCACTGCGCCGGTATGATCCAGACGCTCCGTGGCTTCCAGCCGCCAGGCGTCGTCGACCAGCGCCGGGGGCCGTGTCTGGTGGAGCGCGTAGATGTGGGGCCGGTTCTGGCGGCCGATGACGAGCACATCACCGAAGCCCGCGGTCGTCAGCAGCGCCGTGCGTGCGCCCCGGCGTTCCAACAGCGCGTTGGTGGCCACGGTCATGCCGTGGACGATCTCCGCCGCGGCAATGTCGAGTTCTTGCAGCCCCGCCACGATGGCGCGGCTCTGGTCGTCGGGCGTCGTCGGCACTTTGTGGATGCGCAGTCGCCCCTCCTGGAGCACCACGAAATCCGTGAACGTGCCGCCGACGTCGATGCCGACCAGGGTTGTCTCCGGTGTGTTTGCTGCTGCTGTCATGCGGTTCTACATTTCTTGGGCGGGAAGAGGCGTGCCGATGGTTCAAGCCGTCGTGGTGACCGCGGTTGTCGCAGAGAAGGGACACGATTGACGTCGTTGCGGCGGCAAGCTTCCTGACCTGCCGTCCTTCTTTGCCCGTGGTATCGCGTCGGGTATAATGACGTCGATTCGGCCATTCTTCGGTCGAAATCGCGCATCTTCGGTGTATACTCAACGTTGGTTGTTGTCCGTACAATTTAACACCCTTCACAGAAGGAGACAAGACGATATGGGTTTTTCCAGACGCTTCGCAGTTCTGAGCTTGATTGCCGTGTTTGCCGTGTTGTTCGCGGCCTGTGCCGCGCCGGTTGCACCGGCTCCTGCGGCTGACGGCGGGGAAGCAGCCGCCCCGGCCGCGGACTCTGTGGATCTGAAGATCGGTCTCGTGACCGATGTGGGCCGTGTCAATGACCGTAGCTTCAACCAGTCGGCCTGGGAAGGTGTCCGCTCGGCCGGTGAAATGTTCGGCCTGACCGAAGATCAGGACTTCAAATACATCGAGACCCAGGACGCCAAGGACTACGCCGACAACATCCAGCAGTTTGTGGACGCCGGCTACAACGTCATTGTGACCGTCGGTTTCGCCTTGGGTGATGCGACCATCGAAGCCGCCACCAACAATCCGGACATCGATTTCATTGGCGTGGACCAGTTCCAGGTCGAGACGTTGCCCAACTTGACCGGCCTGGTCTTCCACGAAGATCAGTCGGGCTACCTGGCCGGTGCGCTGGCTGCCCACTTGTCCGAGACGGGCACCATCGCCGCAGTCTTGGGCACCGACCTGGTCCCGCCGGTGGTCGCCTTCAACGAGGGCTACCTTGCGGGCGCCGCAGCCGTCAACCCCGACATCAACATCATCTCCACCTACCATCCCGGTGGCTTGGACGTGGCCTTTGTTGACCCCGAGTGGGGCGCGGCGACGGCGCGGCAGGCTTTGGACCAGGGCGCTGACGTGGTCTTCGGCGCCGGCGGCATCACCGGCAACGGCGCGTTGCAGGAAGTGGCCGCGGCGGCCGATGCGGGCAACACTGTCTTCTGCATCGGCGTGGACACGGACCAGTGGGAAACGCTGCCTGCGGCCCATTCGTGCCTCGTCTCCAGTGCCATGAAGCTCATCACTCCCCGGTGTGGTGGAACTGGTGTGCAGGCAAGCCGGTTGACGGCGCGTTCCCCGGCGGCAACTACTTCGGCGGCGCGGGCCTGGCCCTGTTCCACGTGACTTTGAGGACGTGGTGCCGGATGACGTCAAGGCTGACCTGGAACGCATTGATGCGGGCCTCAAGGACGGCTCCATCGAGACCGGTTACAACCCCGGCGGCTGCTGAGGCATGACACCGACGGCGCGGCTAAGCCCGCGTTGCGCCTGTGAGGGTCCGGGGCGACTGTCCCCTGACCCTCATGCTGCTGCCCGATGCGACCGTGCGCCGGCGGCAGTGCATTCTCCGCCCAGATGCGTTGTAAACGCGGCTTGACCACCGGGCGCAAATGCACATGGCAACATCCCAGCATTGGACAACGCATTTCGCAGACGTCTGCGCCAATAGTCGAACCACCGACCGTCGGACCACGGACAGTCGAACCACTTCCGGTGAGAACAACGCATGCGCGCTTTTCCCCTCTTCACTCCCTGGCGCTTTCTTCGGCCGCTCTTGATTCCGGCCCTCGTTGGTGACGGCGCGAACCGGCGCCATCATTATGTTGATCTTCGGCGACAGCCCACTCACGGCCTACCGCGGTCTTTTCCAAGGTGCGTTCGGCGACGGAAGGCGTGGGCGCGGACCATCCGCCTGACGGTGCCTTTTGTCTTCACCGGGCTGTCGGCGGTCGCGCCTCAAGGCCGGCCTCTTCAACATCGGCATCCGGCCAGTTTGTCAGCGGCACGGTCTTCGCCGTCTTCGTGGGCGTCAGTCTCGAGGGCATGCCCGCGATCCTGCATGGACGCTGGGATTGCGCCGGCTTTGTCGGCGGCATGCTCTGGGGCGCCATTCCGGGGATTCTGAGTCTACACCGGCGCTAATGAGGATCGTCACCATCATGCTGAACTACATGTGGCGGCGCTCTTTGCCGGGTGACGGTCTACGTGGCGGCACCCAAGGACAGCGCCCCGGCCCGCTCTGGGATCCGGACTGCGGGCGCGGTGTCGGAGACGGCTGACGTCTTTGCCTCGGCGCAGATTCCCTGGCTCTCGGCCTGCCGTACCGCGCCCACTACGGCGTCTTCATGGCGCTGATTACCGTGGCCGTCATCTGGTGGCTCATCTACAAGACGACCACCGGCTTCGAAATTCGCACCGTCGGCCAAAATCTCAAGGCGGCCAAATACGCGGGCATCCGCGTCAACTGGACCATCATCCTGACCATGATGATCGCGGGCGGGCTGGCCGGGCTGGCCGGCGGCATCGAGACGCTGGGCGTCAACCACAAGTTCGCCCCGGAGTTCGGCGGCAGCGTCGGCTTTGACGGTATCACCGTGGCGCTGCTGGGGCAGACCAACCCCGTGGGCGTGATGCTGGCCGCGCTGCTCTTCGGCGCGCTGGACGGCGGCGCGTCACAGATGCAATTTCAATCCGGCGTGTCGGCCGATATCATCCGCGTGATCCAGGCGCTGGTGCTGGCCTTCGTGGCTGCGCCCACGCTGATCCGCCAACTTTACCGCATCCGCAAGCCCGCGGATGAAGTCGACACCACACCCACCGTAAGCTGGGGGGCCTGACCATGAGCAAACGGGCACGTGTACTCAGCACGACCGCAAAGGTCGGCATGGTCATCGCACTGTTCATCGTGGTCATGGCCATCCTGGTCAACACCACCGCACTGGGCAACTACACCTGGCTGCGGGTGCTCTTCGGCGTGAGTGCGCTCAACTTCACGCTGCGCGCCACCGTGCCGCTGGCTCTGGGTGCGCTCAGCGGCATCCTCTGCGAGCGGACGGGCATCATCAACATCGGCATCGAGGGCATGATGCTGGCCGGCGCCTTCGCCGCGTTCGTGGCCAAGGTCGCCACCAACAGTTGGCCGCTCATGGCCAGCCTGACCCTGGGCGTCATCGCCGCGCTCCTCATCGGCGGCCTCATGGGCCTGCTCCACGCCACCTTCTCCATCCGCTACCGCATGGACCAGATCATCTCCGGCACGGTCATCATCACCCTGGCGGCCGGCTTCACGGCCTATCTGTTCGACCGGGACGCGGTGGCCGAGGGCAAATTCAGCGCGGTGGCCATTCCGGGTCTCTCCAAGATTCCGGTGCTCGGCCAGGTGCTCTTCACCAATCCGCCCATCACCTATCTCGCGCTGATCCTGGTGGTGGTGGTCCACGTCGGCCTCTTTTACACGCGCTGGGGGCTGCGCTCGCGCGCGTGCGGCGAACATCCCCGCGCCGCCGACACGGTGGGCATCAACGTCAACCGTTTCCGCTACCTCAACACCACGTTGGGCGGTATGTTGGCCGGGCTGGCCGGCGGCTTCCTGGTGTTGGAGGCGGTGGGCCAGTTCCAGGAAAACATGACCGCGGGGCGCGGCTTCATCTCGCTGGCGGCCATGATCTTCGGCAACTGGATGCCCTTCGGCGCGCTGGGCGCGGCCACGCTTTTCGGCTACACTCAGGCGCTGCAGAACGAGCTGCTCCTGGCCGGCGTGACCAACGTGCCGCGCCAGTTCATCAGCATGTTGCCCTATGTGGTGACCATTATCGCGGTCTCCGGCTTTGTCGGTCGGGTGCGCCCACCCGCGGCCGAAGGCAAGGTGTACGAAACGGAAGGCGGCAGCGAATGACCAGCACGACACCTGTCCTGGAAGTGCGCGGCATCACCAAGACCTTCCCCGGCGTGATTGCCAACGAAGACGTCAATCTCACCCTCTATCCCGGCGAGATCCTGGCGCTGCTGGGCGAAAACGGCGCGGGCAAGTCCACGCTCATGAACATCATCTACGGCCTTTACCATCCCACCGAGGGCGAGATCTTGGTGCGGGGGCAGACCGTGACCATGGCCACGCCCAACGACGCCATCGCACTGGGCATCGGCATGGTTCACCAGCATTTTCAGCTGGTGCCGGTCATGACCGTGGCCGAAAACATCATGCTCGGCAGCGAGACGGTGAAACGGGGTTTTCTGGACACCCAGACCGTGGCCGACCGTATCATCGAACTCTCCCACCGCTACAATCTTGATGTCGATCCGTAACGGTGGTGGAGGACTTGCCGGTGGGCATGCGCCAGCGTCGAGATCGTCAAGACGCTTTATCGCAGACCGCTTGTCCTGATTTTGGACAGGCCGACCGCGGTGCTCACGCCCCAGGAGATCGAGGGTCTCTTCGAGGTCATGGAGTTGCTCAAGGCCCAGGGCAAGTCCCTCATCTTCATCACCCACAAGCTCAAGGAAGTGCTGCGTGTGGCCGACCGCATCGCGGTGCTCCGGGGCGGGCGTGTGGCGGGCGAGGCCGATCCCAAGACCGCGACCCAGGCGAGCCTGGCCGAAATGATGGTCGGCCGCGAGGTCATCCTCACGGTGGACAAGACGCCGGCGAACCCGCGCGCTGTGGTGCTGGAGATCCACGGGCTCTCCGCCAAGAACGATCTGGGCGAACCGGCCCTGCGCAACGTCGCGTTGGACGTGCGCGCCGGCGAGATCGTGGGCGTGGCCGGCGTCCAGGGCAACGGCCAGACGGAGCTGGTGGAAGTCGTCACCGGGCTGCGCCGCGCCGACGCCGGTCGCATCGCGCTCAACGGCGTCGACGTGACCAACGCGTCACCCCGCACCATCACCCAGGACGGGCAGAGCTGCCACGTCCCCGAGGACCGGCACGCCTACGGCATGGTCGACAGCTACAGCGTGGCCGACAACCTGGTGCTCAACATTTACAACCAGCCGCCCTTCGCCAAGCGCATGACCATCAACCAGCAAGCCATCAACGAACACGCCCGGGAGTTGGTGGCCGAGTTTGACGTGCGCACGCCGTCGGTGGAGACCCACGGCGGCAGCCTTTCCGGCGGCAACCAGCAGAAGATGGTGGTGGCGCGTGAGTTTTCCCGGCCGCTCAACCTGTTGATCGCAGCCCAGCCTACCCGCGGCATCGACGTCGGGTCCATCGAGTTCATCCACAACCAGATCGTGGCCAAGCGGGACGAAGGCGTGGCCGTGCTGCTGGTCAGCTCCGAGCTGGACGAAATCATGGCGCTCTCCGATCGCATCGCGGTCATGTACAAGGGTGAGATCATCGACATCGTGCCGCGGGCCGAGGCGACGCGCGAGGGGCTGGGCCTGCTCATGGCCGGCGTGCATCCTCGCGACGCGGTGGCCGGCTGACATGGATCTCTTCGACCCCGTGCTGGACCGCGCGCTGAGCGTCGACTACGACGAACTCGCGCCGGAGATGCGCAACCGGCTGGGCAACGGCGAACTTTTCTTCGCCGTGGACGGCGCCACCGATCTCCACGACCTCTTCTGGCCGTGGGCCGACGCGGTCTATGCCCGTCACATCCGCATGCGCCTGACCGATCTGTACGACGACGAGTTCAGCCCGCTGGTCACGCGCTTCTTCCCCGGTTTTCAAGAGACGATCATCGGCACCGAGGGCATGATCGTCAGCAAACGGCTGATGCCGCCCTTCAAGTCCAGCTACGATCGCGCCGTCCTGTGGATTCTCGAATGTCAGGCCGAGGGCGACCGCCTGCTGCGCATCGATGTCCACATCGACTGGGGCGAGCCGCTCAGCCAGCGCATGGTGGACGGGCTGCTCGTCGCGCAGGAGAACCCCCAGTCGGCCCAGGGGATCTACAAGCAGAAGAATGCAGACAGCACGCGCGTCTTCGGCAACCCTCAAGCCCGCCCGGATCACGTGGACCTGGATGACCCCAACGGCGCGCACCTGGTCTACCACGTGCTGGTCAACGGGCAGGTGGAGGTGCCGCTGCTCATGACCGTCAGCGATGTGGGCGAGCAGGTGGCGTGGAACGGTTTCCTGGCCCAGCGCGACTGCGCCCGCACCTTCGAGTTGAGCGTCAAGGAGTGGGACGCGCTGTTGCAGCGCGGCCGTCTGTGGACACCGTATCCGCCGCTCAATGCCGTGGCCAACAGCGCGCGCATCGCCGCGACGCGGCGAGTGCAGCGGTTTCGCACCGGCACCGCGGCCGCGGATCGGCGGGTGATCCGCGCAGCCGCTGGTCGACATCTTTACCGATCTGTGGCCGAGCCGGTCCAGAGCCACAACTTGCTGGCGCTGCTGGCAGCTTGGCCGAGCGCAGCGAGGGCGCATCCCCACGCTGGTGCCGCTCCACCCCAAAGACGCGCTGTCCGACCCGGGCGACGATCTGCCGGCGACGGCGGCGGCGTACGTGCCGGCGCTGGCCTCGCCCGTCACGGCGACGACGACCTGCTGGCGGACCATGCTGACTTGATTGCAGGCCGTGCTCAACGCGCTGGTGCAGGCGCGTGCGCGCGGCGAGATCGACGCGGCCGCGCCGCAGTTACGCACCGTGTTCGACGCGGGGATTGCCCTGGCGCAACGCGGCGGTTGGTCGGCCGACGGCGCGCGCTGGGAAAGCGAAGCCGCGCAACTCGCCGCCCCGCTCCCGCCCGCGCCGGACCTGGACGAAATTCGCCATTTGGCCGCACAACAGCACGCCGCGCTCGCCGCGCCGGATCTGGCCGCGCCGGACGCGTTGGCCCCGGCCGCGGCGCTGGCCTTCGTCTGGTCGCCTGCGGCCTTAAGGTCTGCATCGCGCCGCCGACGGACGTTTCGGCCTGGCGCCGGCGGCCTTCACACTCTTCCCGTGGTGGGCGCTGGTCGATGTGCCCGACACCGACGGCCGGCTGACCCTGGTCTGGGACGGCGCCACGTTGCACGCCACCGCACCGGTGGCTGTTGCGCCGCTCATGGTCTAACGCCATTCGTGTGCGCCACAGTGATGAACTAAATTTTTGACCTGCAATTCGAGTTCATCGATGATGGTGATGGTGAACGACGGGTGACACGCTTTCGCCCCCAGTTTTTCACCAGCAGACCAGCTCCTGATTTCGACCCGGCGCCGTTGCCACAGCAGCCACGCGATGCTCCCCACGGTGGCAAATCCGTGGCCGACGCGCCGCCGTCAGGGCCGATACCGATTGCGTGTAAGACGATGGATGCTGCGTTTGTCTACGACCCGTTCAATTTACGCCACACCCTCGACGGCCACCCGGAGAATTTTCGCCGCCTGGAGACCACCTGGACGCTGCTCAGCAGGACGGCATCCTCAAGCAGTTGATCCGCCTGCCTAGCCGGGAAGGCGCCCTTCGAGATCATCGCGTGTGCACAGCCGTACTACGTGGAGCGGCTGGAGTCGGCCGCCATGTTCGGCCGCGGCCGGCTGGACCCGGACACGTACGTCAATGCGGACAGCTTTCAGGCAGCGCTGCTGGCGGCCAGGGGCTGCTCAACATCGTGGGCGCGGTCATGACGGGGCAGATAGTTTCTTGTGGCGGCCGCGCTGATTCGCCCGCCGGGGCACCACGCCACGCCGGAGAACGGCATGGGCTTCTGCCTGCTGAGCAACGTGGTGCAGCACGTTGGGCGCAGATCCATCACGGCGCGGCGCGGGTGCTCATCGTCGACTTCGACGTGCACCACGGCAACGGCACCCAGGACGTCTTCTACAACGACGAATCCGTCCTCTTCGTGAGCACGCACCAGTTCCCGTACTATCCCGGCACGGGCGCGGCCGACGAGACGGGCCGCAATCACGCCATCGGCGCGACCATCAACATCCCCTTCCCGCCCCACGTGGGTGACAAGGGGTACGTGGACGCCTTCCGCCAAATTGTCGCCGCCGGCCTGCCGTTTCCAGCCGGACCTGATCCTGCTCTCGGCCGGCTTCGACGCCCACTGGATGGATCCGCTGGCCAGTGAATATGTGAGCATCTTTGGCTATGCCATGCTGGTGCGTGAGTTGATGGGGCTGGCGGATGAACTCTGTCACGGCCGGCTGGTGGCGGCGCTGGAAGGCGGCTACAATCTGGATGTGCTGGCCCACTCTGTGCTGACCACGCTATACGTCCTGCTCGATGCGCCTGAGGGGCCGAGCGATCCGTTTGGCCTGCCCGTCTACGGCCAAGAGCGCGACGTCTCCGCGCTGCTCGCACGCATCCACCGGCTGCACCGTCTCAGCAGCCCGCCGCTGCTCGTTGCCGTCCTAGAGCCATGGTCGACCAATCTGCACGCAGCGCTGCCCAAGTGACGTCGCTCCCGGCGTGGGAGCCGGAGGCCATGGACCGTGCCCTGCGTCTGGACCGGCCGGAGCTGGTGCCGCAACTGGCCAGAGTGGTGTTAGCGCGCCTGCCCGCCATTTTGGCCACTATCAGCGCCTGCTGGATGCGTGGTGGCAGTTGCGCCTGGAGCGAAGGCGAGAGGTGGAAACGCGCCGGCTGTGCCGCGGACCCCGGCAGCCCCAGGGGCATGGCGTGCGCGGCGTCACGCCGAGGCTTGGTGAGCGTGCCCGGAGCCCCGGAACCCGTAATGGCTTGGCGCCCGCGAGCAGGAACGCCCTTCGACGCAGACATTAGCGCCCGGACTGGCGCACCAGCCTGGAACACCGATCCGTTGGTGTTGAACGGCCTGTTGGCCGCACTGCGGCTGCGTGGCTTTTCCGCTGGGGCCAGGCGGCGGCGGTCTGTCGTCGCTGGTGGAGGCCGCGCCCCAGCGCCTGGACTACGTAACCGGCTACATGCTGGCGCTGTGGCGGCGGCTGGGCCAGCACCAGACGGCCAATAGCGCTTTTCTCGTGCGCAAGGGCCCCACGTGCTGCCCGCCTGGGTCGTCACTCGCGGCCACGAGGCGACGAGAACGACTTTCCGGGCGCTGGCGCTCAACCCGCGCACGACCATGGATCCCGACGGCAGCCATGGCGCTGCGCCTGGGGCTGGAGTATGCCCGCCGGGTGAACGGCGTCCGCTGGGCGTGGACGATCAGCCGTACACGTTCGCCGTGACTCTGCCAGGAGGCGGCGCTGCTGGCGTGAGGCGCGGCGTTCGGCGCGTGCGCCCGGCCGGATTTTCGCCCCGTGTCAGTCTGTTGTAGATTGTGTTCTGCACATCAAGCCCGGGACAGACCCGGGATACGGCAACAAATAAAGGTGGTACTCCACCGGATCAAGGAAGTGAACTTGTGGAACGCACATTTGTGATTCTGAAACCGGATGCGGTGCAACGTGGCCTCGTGGGCGAAATCATCGGTCGCTTTGAGCGGCAGACTGAAGATCGTGGCCATGAAGATGATCCATGTGGAGCTGGCCCAATGGGCATTACGCCGTGCACACAAGGAGCGCCCGTTCTTCAGCAGCCTGATCCAGCTACGCAGTTCGCCGGTGGTGGCCATGGTGCTGGAAGGCAGCAACGCCATCAGCGTGGTGCGCCGCACCGTGGAAGCGACCAATCCGCCGAGGCCGAGCCGGGCAGCATCCGCGCCGACCCGGCCTGGAGATTGGCCGCAATCTAATCCCATGCCAGTGACGGTCCCGACACCGCTGAGACCGAGACCGCACTCTGGTTCGGCGATGATCTGATCGAGTGTGCGCAGCGTGGACGGCTGGATCTTCGAATAGATCCCGCCACGTGGTCGCCCCGCCGGCCCACGGTCGGCATGCACGCTGAAAAGACGCCCGACGGCTTTGTGCCGCCGGGCGTTTTCGTTGCGCCGCGCATCGAACTGTGGCGTCAGGCCATCACCTTTTTCGCGGCCAGCAGTCGTGTGGAAAAGCGCGCCCGTCGGCGTGACAGATCAGTTGGATGGCGTTGCGGCCGGACATGGCAACCACGGGGACCATGCCGCCCGGCTCCACCCATTGGCCGGCCATGTAGAAGTTGCCCAGGCCCGGGAGCGTCTTGCGTACGCCGAGGATCATGGGCTTGACCATCTTGGTCGTCAGCAGCCAGCCGCAGGTGGTTGAGCCAAATTGCCGGTGTAGCGCTCGTAGCTCAGGGAGTGGCTACGTCGGTCACCTTGACGTCGGCGCCGATGCCGGGGTAGATCTTCTCCAATTCGGCCAGGATGATGTCGGCCACCTGCAACTGCTCGGTGTCATACAGCTTGCGCCCGTAGATGCGCTGCCAGTAGGGATACTCCGAGCGTGCCATCACCACCACCGACGAGCTGCCGCAGGCCTCAAGATCAGGTCAAAGCAGTAGTTTTTGACGCCCAGATCCGTGCGCTTCTCCGGCCAGCATGAAGGGTTTGTCGTAGAGATAGGTGACCCAATGGGGTTCGTTGGCCGAATTACGCGGGTGACGCCGAAGGAGACTTGCACCTGGCTGTGGAACTATTCACCGCATTACATGCGCCCCAGACCACGCTCCACATATTTGCCGTCCAGCATGTGAAAGATGGTGCCGCGGCCGTCGCAGCGGAGATCACACGTAGTCCGGCGATGTTCGCTGTCGTCGTAGAGACGTACGCCCACGGCGCGGTCGTTTTCCACCAGAATCTGCTCGACCTGCGCCTTGTAGTGGATCGTGCCGCCCAATGCCACGTAGCGCGCTTCCAACGCACGCGCGAAGGCCAGCGATCCCCCCGTGGGAAAGCCGGCGTTCTGCGTCTGCATGGCCGCCAGCAGTGACATGCCCGCCATGATGGGGATCTCAGGCCAGCCGAAGACCAGCTCGAAGGCGCGACGGAGGAACGGGTCGTGCAGGCGCGCCGCGAAGTCCGCCGCCGAGAGACGGCCCCACTGCATCAGTGGCCGCAGATAGGGCAACATCTGGCGGCCCAATGCCAGCCCGTCGGCGCCCGACATGAGTTGGCGGGGCTTGGCCTGCATGGCCGACGGTCGAAGTCCAAAAATTGGCGCACACCGCGACAGAAGGCGCGCAGGGGCTTTTCGTCGCCGGGCGCGAGGTCGACGAGATGCGCCTCCAGGCGGTCGGGGTCGCAGTAGAGGACGAAGGTGCGGCCGTCGCTGCCGACCACGCGCATCATCTCGTCGTGGTTGATGACGGGGATGTCGGCCACGCCCAGTTCGTCCCACAGCGCATGATAGGGCTGCCTCGGTGCCGAGCAGGTAGTGGATGCAGCCGTCGAAGACGTAGTCGCGGCGTTCCCAGGCGGTGCAGAGGCCGCCGGGGAGGTCGTGCATTTCGAATATTTCGCTCTGGTAGCCGTTCATTTGCGCGTAGCAACCGGCGGCCAGCCCGGCCACGCCGGCGCCGATGATGGCAATGGATTTGGGCATGGTTGACTCCGCATGCATGGACAGCGCGCGGCGTCACGTCACCGCGCAGGACGGTGTTGCGCATGTTGCTCGGATTCAGTATGCAGGGAAACGGCGGCGCGTTAGGGACAAATGTCACGAGTTGGGGGATGAATTCGTCGGTGTTGGGGAGGTCACGGGGTCTGTGGGATGGAATCGTTGGTTCGGGGAAATTCATGGGATTTGTGAAAGGAATCGTTGGTTCGGGAGAAATTCATGGGGACCTGTGGAATGAATTCCACAGCTATGTTGCGAAACGTGTTCAAACA
This sequence comes from Caldilineaceae bacterium, assembly GCA_041391205.1. Lineage (GTDB taxonomy): Bacteria > Chloroflexota > Anaerolineae > Caldilineales > Caldilineaceae > JAWKOK01. Next base: position 92,064 of record JAWKOK010000009.1, on the reverse strand, counting down.
CGTTGGCTGGGGACAGGCGGGGATGGTGATGGAAGCGGGAGACTGGGAGATCGGGATCGGCGCGGGCCCAATCTCCTAATCTCCCTGTCTCTCTTTCCGGGTGCCTAAATATCCAGTTTCGCCTGGTTGGCATGCGTCTGGATGAAGCGACGTGGGGCGGCACGCTGCTGCCCATGAGCATGTCGAAGGTGCGGTCGGCCTCGGCCGCGTCCTCGATGCTGACCTGGAGCACGGTGCGGTTCTCGGGGTTCATGGTCGTCTCCCAGAGTTGCTCGTCGTTCATCTCGCCCAGGCCTTTGGCGCTGGTCGATGCGGACGTTCTCCTCGCCCAGTTCCTGGCGCAGCGTCTCCAACGCCTTGTCGTCGTAGACATACTCACTGCTGCGCTTGTTGCGCCCGTTCTCCTGCCGCGTCGCCGTGACCCGGTAGAGCGGCGGCTGGGCGATGTAGAGATGGCCCTTGTCGATCAGGTCTTCCATGTAGCGGAAGAAGAGCGTGAGCAGCAGGGTGCGGATATTGCGCACCGTCCACGTCGGCGTCGGTCATGAGGATGATGCGGTGGTAGCGCAGCCGCCGATGTCAAAATTTTCACCGATGTTGGTGCCCAGCGCAGTGATGAGCGCCTGGATCTCCTTGTTGGCCAGCGCCTTGTCCAGACTGGTCACTTCTCGATATTGAGAATCTTGCCGCGCAGGGGCAGGATGGCCTGGAAGCGGCGGTCGCGGCCTTGCTTGGCCGTGCCGCCGGCGCTGTCGCCCTCGACGATGTAGATCTCGCACTCTTCCGGGTTGCGGCTGGAGCAGTCGGCCAGCTTGCCGGGCAGGGTCAGGCTCTCCAGCGCGCTCTTGCGGATGACAAGATCGCGGGCCTTGCGTGCGGCCTCGCGGGCGCGGAAGGCGGTGCGACACTTCTCGATGATCTGCTTGGCGTCCCGAGGATTTTCCTCCATCCACTGGCCCATGGCGTCGGCCACCGCGGACTCCACGTGGTAGCGCACCTCGTTGTTGAGCAGCTTGAGCTTGTTCTGCCCCTCGAACTGCGGCTCGATGACCTTGACGCTGACGATGGCCGTGAGCCCCTGGCGCGTGTCCTCACCCGAGAAGTTGGGGTCGCTGTCCTTGAGATAGCCCTGCTTGCGCGCATAGTCGTTGATCTGGCGCGTCACCGCGGCGCGCAGGCCGGTGAGATGGGTGCCGCCGTCGGGCGTGTTGATGGTGTTGGCGAACGCGTGCAGCGAGTCGCTGAAGCCGTCGGTGTACTGGATCGCCGCCTCGACCTGGGTCGTCTCGATCTCGGTGTTGACGTAGATCGGCTCGTGCAGGCTGGTGCGGTTCTTGTTGAGATAGCGCACGAAGGTCTTGACGCCGCCCTCAAAGTAGAAGTTGATCTCGTGCGGCTCGTCGGGCCGTTCATCGATGAGCGCGATGTCCACCCCGCGGGTGAGGAAAGCCATCTCGCGCAAGCGTGTGGTCAGAGTGTTGAAATCGTAGTCCAGCACCTGGAAGATGGTGTCGTCGCGCAGAAAGGTCTGGATGGTGCCGGTGTCGTCCTTGGCACACTTGCCGATGACATCCACTTCGGTGACGGGGACGCCGCGCTCGAAGCGCTGGCGGTAGACTTTGCCGTCGCGCTTGACCACGGTCTCCATGACGGTGCTCAAGGCGTTGACCGCGCTGACGCCCACGCCGTGCAGACCGCCGGAGACCTTGTAGCCGCCGCCGCCGAACTTGCCGCCGGCGTGCAGCTTGGTCATGACGACCGTGACCGCGGGGAGGCCGGTCTGCTTCTGGATGTCCACGGGAATGCCCGCGCCGTTGTCTTCCACCGAGACGCGTTCGTCTTTGTGGATGGTGATGCGTATTTTATCGCAACGGCCCTGCATGGCTTCGTCGATGGCGTTGTCCACCACCTCGTAAACCATGTGATGCAGCGCCTTGGCGTCGGTCCCGCCGATGTACATGCCCGGGCGCCGGCGCACCGCTTCCAGACCTTCCAAGACCTGGATTTGGTCGGCTGTGTAGGCGACGTTGCTGCTTTGATCCTTAGCCACAGATTCCTCCGATTGAACAGGTAGGATTGCTCATTGGTGATGGGTAATTTCTCATTTGTTATTGCGCACGTGATGCGCCTCAATAGAAATTAAGAAATTACCATTCACCAATGAGCAATATCACATACGCCGGTCGAACATGGCGACGGTTTCGGCCATGAGCAAAACGCGCGTGCGGTAGAAGAGCAGCAGCGCGATGGCCAATCCGGTGCCGATAAATGCATTGGCCGGGATGGCGACCAGTGCACCCCACAGACTGTTGTCCGCAAGTTGCACGAAGATGAGGCCCAATCCCAGGCCGATCAAGTTGGTCAAAAGTACAAAGCCCAAGGTGGGCAAGAAATGGCTGCGCACCAGTTGCATGCTCTGCACGATGGCGGCGCGCACACCCAAATCGTCCATGATGAGTGCGGGCACGGCGAAGTAGAGATAGACGAACAACAGCATGGTCATGAAGCCCGCCGTCAGACCGAGAATGGAACTCAACCCCACGCTGACCATGCTCACCAGCGCCAATGCAATCGACAGCGGCAAGTAAATCAGCAACAAGAGCAGCGCCACCGTCACCACGAAGAGCAGCACACGTACGGAGTGGCGCAGTACGCTGCCCACGAACTCGGCCGCCGACCCGCGCTTGGGGCCGTTGCCGATGGGAAGGCTGCGCACCAGCAGTTCCAGATAGGTGACGCCGATGAGCACGCTCAGCAGGCTGAACACCAGCGCCAAGCCCAGGACACGCCACGGATCGTCCAGTGTGATCACGCTCTGGCCGGTCACGCCGCCCATGGCCGCCATGAGGCTGGGCACGTGCAGCAGCGAGTTGTTGGCCAGCGCCCCCAACAAATTGGAGTGCTCGCCGAATGTCCGCACCGCCGTGCCGAGGTCTCCCAGCATGGACGCCATCTCCGGAGCCAGCCCCTCCGTGTCCGCACTCTGCACATACCAGTCGGCCAACGCTTGGTAGAGCGGCGCAATGCTCAAGCGCGGTAGCGCCAAAAAGAGCAGATCCAAGAGGATCGGCAGACCCATCAAGTAGGGACGTCGGGTCAGCAAGCGGTACCCCGCCGAAAGACTGTCGATGATGCCCAAGCCACGTGTTCCGTTCTCTCGGTCCGTACCGTCTTCCGTCAGTCTACCTCTGGAAATGATCGGCCTGGACGTTTACAAGTCAACCCCGGAATTATACCATATACCAAGCAAGAACGCGAACTTTCGGACCCCCTGTTTGGAACACCTGTTCGTGGTCTGCGCACGACCGGTTGGCGCCACGTAGTGGCTGAGTTGCACCTCATTTTCGGGGCAGGCGTCCGTCCAGTTCGCACGCCCTCGTGCGAACCGCCTTGCCGGAGCCGGGGCTGCCGCCGTTCGCACGAGGACGTGCGAACTTAACAGGCCGCGCGTGTCGTTGCCCTCACATTGAAACAGAGCCGTAGTGGCTGTCCGGATTGACCCGGAACAGACCGTCGGCTACAATCGTTCTGCCCTTTTGGGAAGATCTAAACTGACATCTCGCAAGAACTTTAGTTTAGTACACGACAGCGCAACTCCCACGGCGGGAACTCCGAGGCTTTGCCGCTGGTCCGAACTCTCGCGCCACTTCCGCCGGAACTGACTCGCAGCGCAACAGCGTCGACACAATCCTGGCATAGACGGACTGAACTCAGATGACTTCATTCATGATCGAAGGCGGCTATCCCTTGCAGGGTGAAATCCGCCCCATCGGCAACAAAAACGCGGCCTTGCCGCTCCTGGCCGCCTGTCTGCTCACGGACGAACCGGTCACCTTGCACAACGTTCCCGATATCGGCGACGTGCGCACCATGTTGGACATCCTCGCCGGTCTCGGCGTCGACGTGCGCGCCAACGGCGACTCGGTGCGTCTCTGCGCCAAGGGGGTGGACAATCCGGCTCCCGACGCGGCGCTCTTCGGCCAGATCCGCGGCTCGTTGACGCTCATGGGGCCGCTGCTGGCGCGGCTGGGCCACTTCGTGGTCGACGCGTCGGCCGGCGGCGACGACATCGGCCGGCGGCGCATTGACACCCATATCCAGGCGTTCGAAGCGCTGGGCGCGCGCTTGCAACACAACGGGAAGTTCGAGCTGCGCGCGGCCAACGGTCTGCGCGGCAGCGACATCCTGCTGGACGAGGCGTCGGTCACGGCCACCGAAAACGGCATCATGGCCGCGGCCCTGGGCTACGGCACCACGATCTTGCGCAACGCCGCCAGCGAACCGCACGTGCAGGATGTGTGCCACCTGCTGTCACAGATGGGGTGCCGCATCGAGGGTGTCGGCAGCAACACGTTGATGATCCACGGCCAGCCCAAGCTCAAAGGCGGCGAATACACCATCAGCCCCGATTTCATCGAAGTGGGGAGCTACATCGGCCTGGGCGCGATCACGCCCGGGGAGTTGCGCATCGTCGGCGTGGTGCCGGAGCACCTGCGCATGATGGAGATGGTCTTCGTCAACCGGCTGGGCGTGCGCATGCATCTGGAAGAGACGCCGGAGGCCAAGCCCCACGAAGCGTACACGCTGGTCATCGAGGAAGAGCAGGATCTCTGCATTCGTGCGGACTTCGGCGGCGCGGTCCCCAAGATCGACGATGCGCCCTGGCCCGCGTTCCCGCCGGACCTCATGAGCATCGCCTTGGTGGCTGCGACCCAAGCCAAGGGCACCGTCATCGTGCACGAGAAGATGTACGAGAGCCGGCTCTACTTTGTGGACAAACTCATGGCCATGGGCGCACAGGTCATCCTCTGCGATCCCCACCGCGCCGTGGTCGTCGGCCCCAGTCGGCTGCACGGTCAGCCGGTGAGCAGCCCCGACATCCGCGCCGGCATGGCATTGGTGCTGGCTGCGCTGGCCGCCGAAGGCACGACCACCATCGGCAACGTGGAACAGATCGACCGCGGCTATCAGCAAATCGACGAGAAACTGCGCGGCCTCGGTGCTAGGATTGAGCGCGTTGAGGCGTGAAACGTGAAGACGTGAAGCGTGATGGGGAGATTGAGAGATTTGTGGAGATTGGGAGACTGTTGTGCGCCGAGATAATCTCCCAATCTCCATGAATCCCCCAAATCTCACGTCTTCACGCCTTACGCCTCACGTTTCACGTTTCACGTTTCACGCATCACGTTCTTCCAAGGAGCAACTTCATGACCGTACTCGACCAATTCCGGCTTGACGGCCGCGTGGCATTGGTGACCGGCGGCACCAAAGGGCTGGGACGCGCCATGGCGGAGGCCTTTGTGGAGGCGGGTGCGCAGGCCGTGGTCGTCAGCCGGCATCTGGACGAAGCCCAGGTCGTGGCGGCGCAACTGGCCGCGCACGGCGGCACAACCTGCCACGGCTTCGCCTGCGACGTGACCGACCCCGCGCAGGTGGAGACGCTGGCGCAGACCGTGCTCGACGCCGCCGGCCGGGTTGACGTGCTGGTCAACAACGCGGGCATCAACATCCGCGGCGCCATCGACGCGCTGACCGTGGACGAGTTCCTCCAGGTGCAGGCCACCAACGTGACGGGGCCGTGGCTGCTCACCCGCGCGCTCGTGCCCCAGATGAAAGCGCGGCGCCACGGCCGCATCATCAACCTGGGCTCCATCCTCTCGGTGATTTCGTTTGCCGACCGCACGCCCTACGCCACCAGCAAGGGCGCGATCCTGCAGATGACCAAGGCCCTGGCCATGGAACTGGCGCCCTTCGGCATCACCGCCAACGCCATGTTGCCCGGCCCCTTCGGCACGGAGATGAATCTGCCGCTCACGGAGGACCCCGAGCAGTACGCGGCTTTCGTGGCCAAGATTCCCCTGGGCCGCTGGGGCGATCTTGAGGAAATCAAGGGACTGGCCCTTTTCCTTGCCAGCGACGCCTCCAGCTTTGTGACCGGCGCGGGCATCGCCATCGACGGCGGCTGGACCGCCCAGTAGATCAGGCGTCCTTGAGCCAACGGTCGAACCAGTCGAACGCGTCGGCCTGCATCTCCAGGTCGAACTTGTGGCCGCCGGGGTAGAAACGGGCGGCGTAACGGTCCGGCGCGCCGGCGCGGGCGAAGACGTCCGAAAGCATGCGGTCGGCTCGCTCCATCTCGGGCAGGGTGAAGAGCGGGTCTTCCCGGTTGTTGAGCACCAACGTGGGCAGCGGCGCGCGCAGCCCCAGGATCTCCGGGTAGTCCAGATCGTGGGGCAGGCGCGGAATGTAGATCATCCACGTGTGGTTGACGCTCTTGTTGAGCACGAGATCGCGCCAGGTCATCATCATGCCCGCGCAGACGGCGCACTTGATGCGCGGGTCCAAGCCGCCCATGTAGACCGTGCGCAGCCCGCCCAGCGACAGCCCCACACAGCCCAGGCGTTCCGGGTCCACCTCCGGCCGCTTGCTCAGAATGTCCAGCGACGTGATGTCCTCGCGCAGCCAGACGCCGGGCCACGAAGTGCCCGCGCTGAAGAGTGACTTGGCCATGATCGATTCGTGCCAGCCGGCCCAGCGGTCGTAGGCGCGCACCGCTTCTTCGTCAAGACCGTCGACGAGGGTGCGCTCCGGGTGCTGCGGATCGCGGCGCATGGACGCGGGCACGTCGGCCAGACGCACGCGGCGGCTGGCAAAGGGGAACGCGTCCGCGGCCAGCACCACGTAGCCGCGGCGGGCCAGTTCGTTGGCCCACGCCACGCCGCCGTACGCCACGTCGCGATACGCCGCGGTGATGGGATGGGGCGGCGCGTCCGTGTCCGCAATGCGCTCGTGGCCGATGACCTTCATGCCGCCGTGGTCGTGGAAGGCGAGGACGCCGGGCAGGGGACCGTCCTGGTCGGCGGGCCGCAGCAGGGTCGCGTGGGTGGGCGGACCGCCGGGTTGCGTCCAGCGCAATTCCTCGGTCCACAGCCCGTCATGTGCATAGGCCCGCACGGTCTCCACCACCGGATCGTGGGCAGGCGGCGGCGCCAGCTTCTCCAACACACGCGCCCGTCCGAGGGCGCGCCACGCGTCCAGATCGTGCCAGTTGCCCGTGCGCAACGAGAGCTGCCCCGGGCCGTCGCCCAAGAGCGCGGCCGCCCACGGCCCGTATGCACCAATCACTGATTCTGTCATAAATCACCAATCTTTCTCGAGTGTGGAAGGCAGAGGCCGCGGCGGACTCCTCTGGCCAACGGGAATCTTTGAAACCGTCGCCGTCACGAAATTGGGCGAAAATAGCCCAAAGTGCCCTGATTTGTGCTACGATGTCCGGTAGCCGAACATCCGCGGCAGCATTCACATGGATCTGTACGCAACGAAAGGACGCGCCGCATGGCATCCGGTTCCTTGATTGTCGCACTGGCGAAGGTCTTGATCGCCGCCGCGTGGGCGGACAACGATTTGGATGTGGAGGAGGTCAACATCATGAAAGACCTGCTCTTCCGTCTGCCGCGCAGCGCCAACGACGCGCAGTTCGCCTACACCGCCACCGAATGGGCCGAGATCGAGATGTATCTGGAATCGCCGGTCACCGAAGCCGAACGGGCGCGCCTGATCGCGGATCTGCAGCACGAACTACACTCCCCGGCCGACCGTCAATTGGCGCTCCAGGCGCTGGACGATCTGGTCCACGCGGACGGTTTCGTCTCTGCGGAAGACCAGGCCGTCGTGGCCGAGATCCGTGAAGCCATCGACGGCATCGACTTCGGCTTCTTCGGGCAACTATCGCGCCTGCTCAATGGTCCACGCGCGCGGCGCGCCGAAGCCCTGGCCGCTGCCCCCAACCGGGAAATCTATCTCGAGGACTTCATCCACAACAAGGTCTACTACGGCGTACGCCGGCGGCTGGACCTGGGCGAAGGCGTGCCCATCGACATCGAAGACACGCGCCTGCGCCAACTGAGTGCGGTCGGCGGGCTGATGGCACGCGTCGCCGAGGTGGACCTGGACGTGACCGATGCCGAGTTCGATGCCATCGTGGCGCAACTGCGTCACTTCTGGGGGCTCACCCAGCCGGAAGCCGTCTTCGTGACCGAGGTGGCGCTCTCGGAAGTCAGCCCCACCATGGACATGTTGCGGCTGGTGCGCGAACTCTACTCGTCGGTCCAGCCGGAACAGGTTGAGTTGTTCCTCGATCTGCTCTTCGCCGTGGCCGCCGCGGACGGCTTTGTCTCGTCGGCCGAGATGGACGTGATCTACGAGATCGCGCGCAGTCTGGGGCTGCCGCACAAGTCGTTCATCGACGCCAAACTCAAGGTGCCGGCCGACCAGCGGGACACGTGACGGCCGGCTGCTGCAATGGTGTAAGTTTAGATGGTGCGCACCGATTCAGCAACCCGTTCTCAAATCTTTCCTCAGCGCATTTACGGTTTGGAACAACGGTGATAAGATAAACCTGAAGCATGTCGACACCATTTTCTTACAATTTCACCGTCATCAATTCGGCTCAACCAACCGGTAAGGCCCAGCGGGAATGACCCTGCGGTTGTCCATAGTCGTACCGACGGCAGGCCTCCGTTGCGGCGTTTACACCTCGTTCCACCAGGAGAGTCATATCATGCTACGAAAACTGCTGTTCATCTGGATTGCGGTCATCCTTGCGCTGGCTCCGGCCGGCACTCTCTTCGCCCAGAGCGACGCGCCGGCCGTCTTCTGCGGCGACTTGGCGGAGGCTGATTGCCAACTCTTGACCGACACGCGCGCGACCATGGAAGACCTGACTGCCGGCGCCTCCCAATTCCGCGTGGCGGGTACCTTCGAGGACCTGGGCGGCGCGCTCACCGGTGATTTCACCTACGGCCAGGACACGCGCTTCAACATTGAGCCGGCCACGTTGGCGCGCATCCAGGAAGTGCGCGCCATGGACGAAGAGCAGCTGGCCGTGCTCATGAACGACCAGGCGGCGTACACCGAGTTCATGATCGAAATCCTCAACGGCCTGGACCTGGAGCAGACCCTGCATCTCACCCTGTCGCCCAATCTGCGTGAGAGCATCTCGGCCATGATCCGCATTAACTTGCCGGCGGAACTTGACGTCAGCTACGTGCTCAAGGACGGCGTCATCTACGTCAACCTGGGCGCACTGGCCAAAATCGTCCCGTCGCTCAGCTTCCTGGCGGGCTGGACCGGTGTCAATGCGCCCGACGCCATCGCCCTGTTTGTCGACGAGGGCATGCTCACGCCGCCCGATGATGCCGCCGATTTCCAGACGGGGCTGCTGCTTCCCGGCCTGGCTTATACCGGCGCCGGCCTGCTGGGTGACGACCAGCGTGCGGCCATGTTCGACGCGCACATGGCGTTGGTCCGCGACGGCGAAGAGCGCATCAACGGCGTGCAGACCGCACGCTTTCTCACCGAGCTCGACTTGGTGGCCCTGCTGGCCGACCCGGACGTGCAACTGTGGCTCATCGACGTCTTCGGCGAGGGACTCATGGGGTCGCTGGGCATCACCAAGGAGAACCCGGGCGGCGTGCCGTTCGTGCTCAACATGATGGGCCCCGCACTCTTCAACGAACTGGAGTACAGCATCGTCCAGAACGTCGGCCTGGAGGACACCTATCTCTACCGCAACGAGGTCGACCTGACCTGGGACATGACGCGTCTTGCCCGGGCCTTTGGCCGCCAGGTGGACAATCGTGTCCTTGTGCAGTTCATCACCAGCAACGACAACAGTGAGTTCAACACCGCCCAGGTGGACGCGCCGCGGGGCGCGCTGGTGCTGCCGCTCGGCTTGATCATGCAGTTGATGGAGGGCATGAACCAGTAGCAATCCGGTTCATCGACATAGAAAAGGCGACCGCCGATCCACTCGGACGGTCGCCTTTTTGTTTGGCGGTCGTTTGCGGAGACGGCAAGGCGGCACTTCCCGGAAGGGGTTTGTGCGATCGTCGGATCCGACGTCGCGCAAACCCCTTCCGGGAAGTGCCGCCCCGCGACCCGCGTATCCGGCTCGTCTACCCCAGCACCGGTTCGGCGTACGCCTCCAGGGGTAGACAGGTGCAGACCAGATGGCGGTCGCCGTAGACGTTGTCGATGCGCCCCACCGCGGGCCAGAACTTGGACTCCACCACCCACGGCGCGGGGAAGGCAGCCACCTCACGGCTGTACGGCCGGTCCCAATCGTCGCCCGCAATGACGGTGGCCGTGTGCGGCGCGTTGACCAGCGGGTTGTTGTGCGGGTCGATGACGCCGTCTTCGATGGCCTGGATCTCGGCGCGGATGGCAATCATGGCGTCGCAGAAGCGGTCCAGTTCCTCCTTGGACTCGCTCTCGGTCGGCTCGATCATGAGCGTGCCCGGCACGGGGAAGGACATGGTCGGCGCGTGGAAGCCGTAGTCCATGAGCCGCTTGGCGATGTCCTCGGCCGACGCCGCGTGCTTGAGCACCCGCGTGTCGATGATGCATTCGTGGGCCACAAAACCGTGCGCGCCCTTGTAGAGCACCGGGTAGTGGGGCTCCAGCCGCGCCGCGATGTAGTTGGCGTTGAGGATGGCCACGCGTGTCGCCTCGGTCAACCCGTCGCCGCCCATCATGGCGATGTAGGCGTAGGAGATGGGCAGGATGCTCGGGCTGCCCCAGGGCGCGGCTGCGACCGCGCCGGTCTCCTCCGCTCCGCCCACGCCGGTCACCAACGGGCTGCCCGGCAGGAACGGGGCCAGATGCGCGGCCACGCCGATGGGTCCCATCCCCGGGCCGCCGCCGCCGTGGGGAATGCAGAAGGTCTTGTGCAAGTTGAGGTGGCAGACGTCCGCGCCGATGTCGCCGGGGCGGCAGAGACCCACCTGCGCGTTCATGTTGGCCCCGTCCATGTAGACTTGCCCGCCGTGCCCGTGGACGATGGCACAGATCTCACGAATGGCCTCCTCGAAGACGCCGTGGGTCGACGGATAGGTGACCATGAGCGCGGCCAGGCGGTCGGCGTGTTGTGCCGCCTTGGCGCGCAGGTCGTCCACGTCCACGTTGCCGTTGTCGTCGCACTGGACCACCACCACCTCCATGCCCGCCATCACCGCGCTGGCCGGGTTGGTGCCGTGGGCCGAACTAGGGATGAGGCAGATGTCGCGCTGGTCGTCGCCGCGCGCGTGGTGATAGGCGCGGATCATGAGCAAGCCGGTGTACTCGCCCTGGGAGCCGGCGTTGGGTTGCAGCGACACCGCGCTGAAGCCGGTGATTTCGGCCAGCCACGCCTCCAGCCGCCGGAAGAGTTCCCGGTAGCCCTCGGTCTGGGCGGCGGGTGCAAACGGGTGGATGTGGGCGAAGCCGGGCCACGTCACCGGGATCATCTCGCTGGTGGCGTTGAGCTTCATGGTGCACGACCCCAGCGGAATCATGGACTGGGCCAGCGACAGATCCCGAGATTGGAGCCGGGTGATGTAGCGCAGCATCTCGGTCTCGGAGTGGTAGCTGTTGAAGACCGGATGGGTGAGGAAGTCGGAGGTGCGGCGGAAGGGGGCGGCGTAGTCCAGCGCGATCGCCGCGGCCAGGTCGGCGGTGCTCAGCGCGTCGGCCGCGCCGAAGACCGTGAAGAGTGCCTCCATGTCGTCCAGCGTGGTGGCCTCGTCCAAGGAGACGCCCACCGTGCCGTCGGCAAAGGCGCGCAGATTGATGCGGTTTTCCTCCGCCGCGGCGACCAACGCCGCCTGATCGTGGGGACCGCCGCCGATCTTGAGCGTGTCGAAGATCGGTCCGGCGTTGACGCGGTAGCCCAACATGCGCAGCCCCGACGCCAGCACCTCGGTCAGCAGATGGACGCGCTGGGCGATGGCGCGCAGCCCATCCGGCCCGTGGTAGACCGCGTACATGGACGCCATCACCGCCAGCAGCACCTGCGCCGTGCAGATGTTGCTGGTCGCCTTGTCCCGGCGGATGTGCTGCTCGCGCGTCTGCAACGCCAGCCGCAGCGCGGGATTCCCCGCCGAGTCATGGGAAACGCCGACGAGCCGCCCCGGCATGAGCCGTTTGTGCTCGTCCTTGGTGGCCATGAACGCGGCGTGGGGTCCGCCGAAGCCCAGGGGCACGCCGAAACGCTGGCTGTTGCCCACGGCCACGTCGGCCCCAAACTCGCCCGGCGGCGTGAGCAGGGTCAGCGCCAGCAGGTCGGTGGCGACCACGGCCAGCGCACCCGCGGCATGGGCCCGGGCCACGAAGTCGGCATAGTCCACAATGTCGCCTTCGGTATCGGGATACTGGACCAGCACGCCGAAGGTCGACTCGGCAAAGTCGTAGGTGTTGTGATCGCCCACCACCACGCGGATATCCAGCGGCTCGGCCCGGGTCTGCACCACGGCGATGGTCTGGGGATGGCACTTTTCCGAGACGAAGAAGACGTCGGCGCTGGAGTTGCGCGGCTGCGCGCGCAGGCAGAGGGTCATGGCTTCGGCCGCGGCGGTGGCCTCGTCCAGCATGGACGCGTTGGCGATGTCCAGCCCGGTCAGGTCGGTGACCATGGTCTGGAAGTTGAGCAGCGCCTCCAGCCGCCCCTGGGAGATCTCGGCCTGATAGGGCGTGTACTGAGTGTACCAGCCGGGGTTTTCCATGATATTGCGCAGGATCACCGGCGGCGTCAGCGTGTCGTAGTAGCCCGTGCCGATGAAGCTGCGGTAGACCTGGTTCTGCGCCGCCAGCTCCGCCAACTCCGCCAGCACGGCCGATTCGCCCCGGGCCGGCGGCAGGTTCAGCGGGTGCGCCAGCCGGATGGACGCCGGCACCGTCTTGTCGATCAACTCGTCCAGCGACCCCACGCCGATGGCCGCCAACATGGCCGGAATATCCGCCGGCCGTGGCCCCAAATGCCGCCGTGCAAAGGAATCCCGCGGCTGCAACAGCGCCAAATTGCGCGTCCGGTCATCGGCCGCCGCGGCGTGAAATCCGTTCTCGCCTGCCTTCTCCATGGTGTCGTCCTCTCCGTTCATGCGTCAACTTTTCAGACGCCACACAAACAAAAAACGGACACCCCAAAGGGAATGCCCGTCGACCCTGTCACGAACCTGAGAGATTGAACCGGAGTATTGGTAATTGCTTATTGGTAAATGATAAATTGTAAATTACCGATAACCAATGACCGATACCCCCGTTTTGCCCCGTCGGTGGCCTTGTGTGCGTGGCACAGGGAAGGCGCTTTCCAGAGTTGCCGGCGGGCGACGATCCTTTTGCCTGAGAGTGTCACCGTGAGGGTGTGGCTTGCCCCACGGCTTGCACCTTCGGCGTTCGCATGTCCTGCGAATCTCTCTCGCCGCCTGCATCGGCCGGTATGCGGTTGGAATGTGCGTGCTGCTGTCGTCAATCTTACACGCACGCAAGCCTTTGTCAAACGGTAGATCGTCCCTGGGAAGGGCGATCCTTCGCGCTAGCTCCGTTGCCAGAAGGTCGCCAGCAGCAGTGCCACCGCCAAGATTGCAAAGACGATGGCGATGGCCTTACTCAGCGCGGCCTCGCTCAGGCGGTTGGCCAGGCGCGCTGACGCCAGACTGCCCAGCACCGTGCCGATGGCGGCGAAGAAGATGGCCTCATAGGGCAGGTTGCCGATGACCGCGTGGCCGATGGTGCCGGAAATCGTGGTCAGCGCCATGATCATGGTGGAGGTGCCCACGGCCGCGTGCAGCCCGTAGCCGAGCACCAGCAGCGCGAACATGAAGAGAATGCCGCCGCCCACGCCGAACATGCCGCTGAAGGTGCCCACAACCAGGCCGATGACGATGCTGACCACCACCGGATACTGGGACATGCGCGTGGACAAGGTCGAGCGCTGAAACTGGGCCACCCGCCGCCCGACGCCCCCTTGGCCGATGCCTTCGCGCCAGAAGGTGACGGCGGTGACCAGCAGGAGCGCGCTGAAGCCGCCGGTGAGGCCGTCCGCCGGAATGCGAAAGAGCAGCCGGCTGCCCAACTGCGCGCCGATGATGGCGGCCAGCGCGATCCAGATGCCGCGGCGCAGATCGACGCGGCCGTTGCGGTAGTAGGCCACCGCTACCACGCTGGCCGCGATCACGTCCACGGCCAGGCTGACGCCGATGGCCTGATACGGCGTGTAGCCGAGCAGGATCATGCCGGGCACCACGGCCATCATGCCGCTGGCCCCCATGAGACCGGTCATCACGCCGGCGAAGCAACCGACTAAGAACGCGAGAAAGAATTGGATCATGCCACGATATCGTGTGTTGCTTGGGGAATTGAGAGATTGGGAGATTGGGAGATTGAGAGATTCGTCCGCGCCAATCTCTCAATCTCCCAATCTCCCAATCTCTATTCCTATGTTTTCCGGATCATACCGACATCGTCGACACGCGTGGCGAGCTGCGCCAACTGCTGCGGCGTGCCCAGGCAGATGAGCGTGTCCCCGGCGCTGAGCGGAAACGCCGGCCCCAGGTCGGTGTGGATGGTGCGATCGCGCCGGCGCACGGCCAGCACGTTGACGCCCGTCTCGCTGCGCACGTGGGCCTGGGCCAGCGTCTTGCCGTCCACTCCGGAGCCGGCGCCGATGATCAGTTCTTCGATACGCAGCTCCAACTCACCCCGTTGCATGACGACGTCGAGAAATTCGACCACGTTGGGGTGGACCAACTGGGCCGCCATGCGCCGGCCGGTGATCAAATACGGATTGATGATCTGATCGGCCCCGGCGATGCGCAGCTTGGTCGTGCTCTCCACCTGGTTGCTGCGCGCGATAATCACCAGTTGCGCGTTGAGCGCCCGGGCCGACAGCACCACGAACACGTTGTCCGCATCTTGGGGTAGGCAACTGGCCAGCCCGCGCGCCCGGGTGATGCCGGCCTCCAGCAACTGCTCGTCCTCGGTCGCGCTGCCTGGGATGAAGTAGGTCTCTGCATCCTCCAACTCCGCGGCCACGGCCGGATCCGCGTCGACGACGACCACGACATAGCCGCTCTCGCGCAGGCTTTCGGCCAGTTGCCGGCCCACGCGCCCGTAGCCACAGATCACAAAGTGGTCGGTCAATTTGCTGATTTCACGCTTCATGCGTTGTCTCCGCAACACGCCGCGCAACTCGCCCGCAACGATGTAGTCCGTGAAGGTGGTGAAGGTGTAGGCCGCCGCGCCCACCCCCAGCACGATAAGCACCATGGTGAAGGCCTCGCCGCGCATGGAGAGCGGGTACTCTTCGCCGTAGCCCACCGTGCTGATGGTGATCACCGTCATGAAGAGCGCGGTGCGCCATGGCCACCCCTCGATGACCATGTAGCCGGCGGTGCCCAAAAACAGCAGACCACCCAGCATGATCAGCACGGCCAGCACCGTACGATTCAGATTGCGAGCTTGGCGCAGGTAAATGGTCCGGCCTCCCTGGACAAGTTGACGCACACTCAACCGTTGGATTGTATATGAGCAGGTGTGGATACTCCAAGAGATTGGGGGGTGAGGATTCGCCGTGGATAACCCTGTGGATAACTCGCGTGGCTGGGGAGAAACTTAACGATCTTGTCCGTTTGGGGTGAGAACTTTGGTCATGATGGGCACGTTGAAGCCCGTCCAGCGGAAGCCGGCCGCCTGGTAGAGGGCCTGGGCCGCGGTGTTGTGGTTCTGCGTGTTCAGCGTGACCGACGGCGCACCTGCGGCTCGGGCAAAGAGCAGGGCGTCCACCAGCAGCGCGCGCCCGAGGCCCCGGCGTCGCGCGACCGGCGCGACGGCGATACGCTCCAGCAGCGCGCCGGATGAGGCGTCCACGCTCAGCGCCGTGTAGCCGGCCGGCGTACCGTCATCCAGCACGGCGCCGCGCACATGCCCGGCCATGAGCAGCGGCAGCAGCTCCGGCGCGGAAAAGTGCCAGCGCGGCGGGAACGCGGCCGCGTCCAGCCGCGCCAGTGCGTCAAGGTCTTCCATGCCGAGCGGGCGGATTGTCGCATCCGTGGTGGGGATCTGCCGGGGGAGCGACCGGCGTTGCAGGTTGGACAGGCGCATGAACTGGACCCGTTCGACCTCGACAAACCCGGCTTCGATGAGGGGCGCGCGCAGCCAGTTCTCCCGACAGTAGACGACCACTTCCACGGCACGGGTGTGATGTTGCAAGGGGATGAGGGCCTGGGCCAAAAGCTGTGCGCCGTCGATCAGGGGGGAGCGGCCGCGCACCAGCGCCAGGTGACGCACGAACGCGCGGTCCGCCGCGTCGGTCGGCAGAGTGTCGGGACGCGCCTCCAGTTGTACCGCAGCCATGCCCCACAGGCGTCCGTGTTCTTCGCCCAGGCTGACCGTGCCCGCGCGCACCATGCGCTCGATGTCTTCCTGCCCGCCGGCCGCGAAGACGATGGGCGCGGTCTGCGCCAGGTGCAGCAGGCGCGCATGGTCGGCGACGGTGGCGAAACGGATGCTCACGGTGTGGGGCTGTGGTCGTTGTCGGGACGGGCTAGCCGATGACTTTACGGCTGCCGTAAAGTCGCTGGTAGTACTCCTTGAACTCGCCGCTGCGGATAGGCTCCCACCACCAGCGGTTGTCCACATACCAGCGCACGGTGGCGCGGATGGCCTCTTCGTGGGTGTAGTCCGGCTCCCAGCCCAGCGCCATGAGTTTGTCCACGTTCATGCAGTAGCGCCGGTCGTGGCCCTGGCGGTCCTCCACGTGCTGGATCAGGCTGCGGGGCTTGCCCACCTCGTCCAGCAGGATCTCCACCATCTCCAGGTTGGTCATCTCCTTGCCGGTGCCGATGTTGTAGGTCTCGCCCAACACGCCGGCGTGGAGCACCAGGTCGATGCCCTCGCAGTGGTCGCGCACGTACTGGTAGTCGCGCATCTGCCGGCCGTCGCCGTAGACGGGCAGCGGCATGTCGGCCAGCGCGTTGGTGACGAAGAGGGGCACGACCTTCTCCGGGTACTGGAACGGGCCGATGTTGTTGGCCCCCCGGCTGATGGTGACGGGCAGGTCGTAGGTGATGAAGTAGGCGTTGACCAGGTGATCGCCGCTGGCCTTGCTGGCCGCGTACGGGCTGCGCGGGGCCATGCAGTCGGCCTCCTGGCTGCGGTGGTCGCCGTGGATGTGGCCGTAGACTTCGTCAGTGCTGATCTGGTGATAGCGCAGGTTGCCGAACTTGCGCGCCGCTTCCAGCAGCACGTAGGTGCCGTAGACGTCGGTGCGGATGAAGGCGTCGGGGTCCAAAATGCTGCGGTCCACGTGGGTCTCGGCCGCAAAGTTGACGATGGTGTCGATGGCGTGGTCGCGCACCGCGCCCTCGACCGCGGCCGCGTCGCAGATGTCGCCCTGGACGAACGCAAAGCGGTCACCGAAGCGGTCGGCCACGTCCTGCAGGTTCTCCATGCGCCCGGCATAGGTCAGCTTGTCGAAGACCACCACGTTGTAGTCCGGGTGCGTCTCCAGCGCCAAACGCACGTAGTTGCAGCCGATAAAGCCGGCGCCGCCGGTGATCAACAGATTCTGCATTGGTCCATCTCCCTTTCACAGGGTGGGATCCCACCCTTGCACGTGCCGGCGATCGATCGGTGACATCGCCGGGAAACAGCCGTCAGCGGGCGTGTTCAGCCGGTGTGTGAAGTGCGCCGGCGCCGGCGTCGTTCACGGTTTTGGCGCAACCGGCGGCGGCGCCCGGACTGGCGGTACGCCGGCAGCGGGAATTCGTACATCAACGTCAACGTGGGCACGGCGGCCAGCGGCGGCAGCAATTCGTCGGCGATGCCGGCCGTGGCGCTTTCGTGCCAGTAGGCGTACCAGCGCGCCTGTTCATCGCGCGTGGCCAACGTGGCCATGAAGCCGGGATCGTCGCCCAACGTGGTCCGCACGTCGGCCATGATCGCATTCACCTTCCGCCAAAGATGCACCATCTCCGGCTGCGCGTCTTCGCTGAAATCGTCGTCGAAGACGGTGGCCGCGGCCGGCGCGAGGGGCGTGGCAAACGCGGCGGCGTGCGCGTTGACGAAGTGGCCCGCCCAGTAGGTCGCCGCCCGCCGGAAGGTGGGCAGCAGCAGGTCCGTGTAGAAGGTCACGTGCACGGTGCTCACCCGCTCGGTGACCCGCACCAGGGCCGCGGTCTGCGCCGGGGTCAAGTCGAAGTATGCGCCCGCGTCAAAAGCGTCCCATTCACCGTAGGCCGCGGCCAGACGGCGGATGCGCTCGGTGATCGTCTCCACGCTCTGGATGGCCTCGTGGACCTCCCGCTCGTGGACGTGATTGCTGACGCGGTACATGGGCACGAGCACACGCTCGCGCATGAGCGCGGTGGGCACCGGATTGAATGGCCGGCGGCCGGTCGTCCGCATGGCGGCGGCCAGAGCCGGGAGCGAGCGAATGACAGGAACTGCCACGGAATACGGTCCTTCTCTTGGTCCAAACAGGCCCCTGAGTCGGGGCTACAACACACCGACCTTGGAATGATCGCCCAAGGTCATCTTGTAGGCTTTCGGCTTGATGGGACTGTAGGTGACCTCCACGTCCCGGCCGATGATGCTGTCTTCGATGCGGTGGGGAATGCCCACAATGCGCGAGTGGTCCAGCACGATGCTGTGCTCGATCTCGCTGTCTTCCACCAGCGTGTCGTGGTAGATGCTGGTGAAGGGCCCCACGTAGCTGTTGACGATGCGACTGTCCTCGCCGATGATGGCCGGGCCGCGGATGACGCTGTTGATGATCTCCGCGCCGCTTTCCACGGTGACGAGATGGTCGACCTTGCTGTCCCGGTCCACGTAGCCCCGGATGGCGTGCTCCAGTTCGGCCAAGACACGGCTGTTGGCGTCGAGCATGTCCAACGCCTTGCCGGTGTCGATCCACCAGCCGCGGTGGATGTACGGGTGCACCTCGTAGTCGTTGTCCACCAGCCACTGGATGGCGTCGGTGATCTCCAGTTCGCCGCGCCAACTCGGGTTGATGCTGTTGACGGCTTCGAAGATGTTGTGGTCGAACATGTAGATGCCCACCAGCGCCAGATTGCTCTGGGGATTGCGCGGCTTTTCCACCAGACGCAGGATGCGCCGCGACTCGTCCAGCTCGGCCACACCGTAAGCTTTCGGGATGGTCTACCTGGGTGAGCACCACCTGGCTGTTCCAGCCGCTGCCGTCGAACTCGCGGATCAAGTTGCTGATGCCGCCCTGGATCACGTTGTCGCCCAGGAACATGACGAAGCGGTCGTCGCCCAGAAAGTCCCGGCTGATCTTGACGGCGTGGGCGAGACCGAGTGGCGCGTCCTGGGGAAATGTAGGTGATGTTGACGCCCCAGCGCCGCCCGTTGCCCACGGCGTGCCGGATCTCCGTGTCGAGTCACCCACCACGATGCCGATCTCATCGATGCCGGCTTCCTTGATCGCCTCAATGACGCGAAGAGCACGGGCTTGTTGGCCACAGGCACCAGTTGCTTGGCCTGGGTAAAGGTGATGGGGCGCAGACGGGTGCCCTTGCCGCCGCTGAGAATGAGACCTTTCATGGGGAAAACCTTTCGGGAACGGCACGGTGATCTCGTCCAATCCCCGTCTGCGTGAGAGTGAAGAGATTGGGAGATCGAGAGATTTTTCCGATTACGTCTGGCTCCAGCCGGAGACGGCGGTGTTCTTCTCCACGTTGAGCAGGACGACGCCCAGGATGTTGG
Organism: Caldilineaceae bacterium; assembly: GCA_041391205.1. Classification (GTDB taxonomy): domain Bacteria; phylum Chloroflexota; class Anaerolineae; order Caldilineales; family Caldilineaceae; genus JAWKOK01. The sequence continues at coordinate 72,525 of JAWKOK010000009.1, read as the reverse complement.
CGCGCACTTTCTGGAGCACGGCCTTGGCCCGCTGCGCATGGTCGCGCTTGGTGCCGCCCGCGTTGACCACCAGCAGCACGCCGTCCACCTGGTTGGCCCAGAGCGCGGCGTCGGTCACGGCCAGCACGGGCGGCGCGTCCACCAGCACGTAGTCGGCCTGGGCCTTGAGTTCGTCCAGCAACTCGGCCAGCCGCTTGCTGCTGAGCAACGCGACCGGATTGGCGCTGGCCGGCCCGGCCGTCATGATCTGCAAGCCGTCCACGCCGCCGCTCTGCAGCGTCGCCTTGCCCTCGCCCTGCAAGTAGGACGACAATCCCCCCTGGTTGGGTACGCCGAAGATTTCGTGCTGCTGCGGCCGGCGCAGATCGCCGTCCACGACGATCACCCGGTCACCCGTGCGCGCCATGACCACCGCCAGGTTGGCCAGCGCGGCGCTCTTGTCCGTGTCGCCGTCGGACGCGGCAACCAGCACCGTTTGCAGCGGCGTGTCCAACCGCGAAAATTCGATGTTGGTGCGCAGGCTCTGGTAGGCCTCGGCGGCTGCGCTGTGCGGCTCAGTCAACGTGATGAGTTTCGTCATGGCTTGCTCGCTTGGGCTATTCAGCTTCAACTTGGATTGCGCCGATGGATACGACGTCATCCGGCCCGGCATTGGTTCCCTGGGCCGGCAGCCGCACCCCGCTCTGCCAGTCGTAGACGCCCACGATCAGCGTGTACGCGCCCGGCGCCAATGTCTCCGGCAGCGCCAACGTCTGGGCGTCGGTCAAAGTCTCGCCAGGCCGCCAGCCGGTCATGGGACGCGGTCCCAACGCATCGTGGGGCTGCCAGTCCAACTGGGCGACCTTGTCTCCCGCGCCGTCCACCAGGTGGGCGAAGACCGAAAAGTCCTGGGCCGGTGTGGCGGGAGCCTGCCAGGTCAGCGCAAACGGGAGTGCGTCCCCCGCCTTGGCCGTGGTCGGCACGTCGGCGCCCAACAGGCGGATGGTGTCACCAAAGCCGGCGTCCAGCGCTGTGACGGGTGGCGCGTCCGGCGACAGCGCCGTCCATGCTCCGGCCGGTGTGCGCCGGTAGCCGCCCAGCCGCACCAACGTCCCGCCGTCCAGGACCAGTTTGCCGGCGTCATCCGTCACGGGCACACGCGGCCCGTCCGTCCAATTTCCGGCGACGTCGTACAGCCCCACGGCCAGGGTGAACGCGTCCGCGTCCAACGTCCACGGCAGCGCATGCACCGCCACAGTCTCCCCGGGTGTCCACGACGTTGTAGGATACCACAGCGTGGCAACCGGCGGGTAAAAGAGGCTGTCGTGGATGGGCACGCCGTCCCGATCCAGGTAGGCGATGTAGACGCCGAGATCGGTGGACGGCGGCGCGTCCGCGCGCAGGTAGAGCGTGGTGACCAGCTCGTCGTGCTCGTCGGTCGTGACCGTGTGGCCCAACAGCGTGACCGGCGCCGCAAAGCGCACATCGTCACGGACCGCGTCCGCGGGCAGATCCGCCTGCCACGCCGTGTAGAAGGCGGGTGGCATCTCCGCCGACGGCGATCCTTGCGCAGGAGCAGATAGCCGTGGTCGGCCGCGGCCACGCCCCAGCCGCCGGCCAGCAGCGTCCACGGTGGTGCGCACGTCGTTGGGATGCTGCGGCCACGCCGGCCCGGTCACGTCCACGAAGACGGTGTCCGCATCCTCCAGGCGCGGGAAGATGTAGATGGTCTCGCGGCCGCTCACGTGGGGGTTGAGCTTGTCCTGGGCCGACACCCTGGCATCCGGGAATCTGGGCGATGACGGCGGCGGCGCGGCGGTCGTGGTCGCTCACCGTGAAGGGCGTGTGATTGCCCGCGCCGGGCAGGTAGCCGTAGCGCGCCTGGGCCGTCACCGCGCCGGCGATGACCAACGCCCCCAGCAGCGGCTGCCAGTACCGTCCGCCGCCCCGCGCCGTGAGCCACGTCCCCAGCCGCGCCGTGCCGACGATGCCGCCGATGATGACGAAGGGCACGATGGGCGCGGCGTAGATGAGCGTGTCCACTTGATGCATGGGCGGGAACGCGGCCAGCAGGTTGATGCCCAAGGACGGCAGCGCCAGCAGGAAGATGTCCAGCCCGGCCAGCGTCGTGAAGGCCACCGGCAGCATGAGCAGGAAGATGTAGTGCAGCGCCTGCGCCTCCTGCAACTGGGCCAGCACCAGCCCCGGCCGCGTCAACATGCTCCAGACGATGGCGCCCGGGGAGTGGCCCAGATAGCCGTAGCGTTCCCAGTGGATGTTGCCCGCGGCGAAGGTGTTCTGGATGACGAGCACGGCCAGCAGCGCCCAGGCCAACGCCAGCGCCATGGTGACCGCGCCGGTGCGCCGCTGCTTCCAGACGACGAAGGCGTAGAGGCCCATCATGAAGATGAGCAGCGCGATCTCTTCTTTGCAACTCGCGGCGAGCACGGCGAAGAGCGCAAACCAGCCGGCCCGCCGCGTTGCCAGAAAGTAGAAGGCGGCCAGCAGAAAGGTGGGCGCCAGGGCCACCGGGTGAAACTCCAGCCAGTTGGCCGCCTGCATGGACGGATGCAGGAGAAACGCGCCGGCAAAGGTCAGCGCCAGCCACGGATTGCGCAGCTTCCATTGGCCGATGGCGAATGCGGGCAACGCGCCCAGCGCGATCACCGTGGCCTGCAGCAGGAGGAGCAGACGCGGGTCGGGCCACAGCCGGTAAAGCGCGGCGATGGGCACGATGATCGGCTCCACGTGCAAGCTGAGCCGGTTGACCGTGCCCGGTTGATTGGTCAGGTGAAACCAGTTGCCGTGGGCCGTGTTCCAGATGGCCTGGTTGAGGTTGCCCATGTCCAGCGCGCGCGACTCGAACGCGTTGTAGCGGGTGATGGTGAGCACGCTGAAGTAGGCCGCATACGTCAAAACCGCCAGTGCGAGAAGCACCAGCGGCAGTGAGCGAAACGTCATGCGGTTGCGGGTCTGCACGGCAACAAGCATCAGTCTTGTCTACGATCCGGATAGCGCGCAGCTGAAATCGAGCCGTCTGCGTCTATCTGTGTCTATCCGTTGTTGTCTGTGTTCATCTGTGGTCTGCCGTTCGTGTGCATAGACAAGTACATCACGCGGTCTTGGGTGCGGGCACTTGACCGGTGCGGGGCGCGGCTTGCGCGGACTCACGCTGGCTCCCCGCCGCCGGGATGGTGCCCAGCACCGGCAGGTTCAAGCTGCGCTCCACGGCCACGGGACTGTAGAGCCGGTCCGCCTCCATCCACGAGAGCACCAGCACCACGCCGATGCCGAAAGAGCAAGCCCAGCATAGCCCCGGCAATGGCGTTGAGCGCCGGCTTAGGCTGGATCTGGTCGTAGCCGATGGCGCGGCTGCGGATCTTCACCTCGATGCGGTCGCTCTTGTCCTGCTGCGCGTAGTACGCGGTGCGTTCCTCCACAAACTCGTCGGCCAGGGTCAGCGCAATGAGCTTGGCCACCTCGCCGTCGGGTTGCGTGCCTGAATCTTGACCGTAAAGGTGCTCGAGTCCGGCTCCACTTGCAGGTTGCCCAGCAAGTCGTAGGGATTCATGTCCAACTGGGCGCGCTCGATCACCCGCTGGGCCACTTCCGGCGTCTTGATGTTGGCCGAGAAGTTGCGCATGAGATCCTTGGCCGTGTTGCCCAGCCCCCAGTCCGGGCGCGCCGGCACCGTGCTGACTTCCACGGTGGCGCGGTAAAGTTCCTGCTGAAACATGCTGATGCCGTAGGCAGCCAGCCCGGCCAGCAGCATGGAGAGGATGATGATCCAGCCGCGCTTGCGCAAAATGCGCAGATATTCTTGCAATGTCATTTCGATCTCCTACCTCGACGCCGCCAGCACCCGCGGCCACTGCAAACAGCAAAACTGAGCCACGGATGAACACAGATAGACACAAATTAACGGCAAAAACACAGATTCGGAGCCTATTTGTCGGCAGTGAGACGGATCAGCAGATTGATTCAAATCATCTGTGTTCATCTGTGTGAATCTGTGGCTCGCCCTTCTTTCGTCTCATCAGCGGTGCTTGGGAATCTCGCCAAGTATTGCCAAGTCCAACTCCGCCACATCGTCACGGGTGCGGATGCTGGTGTCCATATAGTCTAGCAGAAAAATCAAGCCCAGTCCTATCAAGAAGGCAATGATCATGCGCAGGGGCAAATCCAGACGGCTGCGCAAACTGGGGCCGACCACGCCGATGTTGGGCCCGTCGATCAGGGTGACGCCTGCGCCGTCGGTGCCCAGCGCCTGGAAGTACGCCCCGGCGTTTTCGCTCAACTCGGCGGCGGCGGCCGCGGCAATGGCCTCCAACTGTGCGCGGTCTCCCCAGCCGAAGTTCAGCGTGATGATGCGGTGCAGCTTGCCCGTGGCCGCGCTGCCCTGGATCACACCCGGCGGCACGACGATGGACTGGTCGGCCAGCCGGGCGCTCACGTTCTCGGCGAAGAGTTCGCTGCGCACCACCTCGGTGAAGTCGTCCACCAGATACTCGCTGGTCAGCCACGCGTAGTAGCGCGGGTCGTACGCCGCCGCCGTCGCCTCGTCGGTGGCGGGCAGCACACCCACCAACATGCGCATGGACGCGCTGTAGGTTTCCGGCCGGATCTGCCACGGCCGCAACTGGAGCGCGCTCAACCCGCCGACCAACAACGTCAGCACAACCGGGATCCACCAGCGGCGCTTGATCATGCGCCAGTAATCGCGAAGTTCCATGAGGACAGTTTATTGGTAATTGCTGATTGGTAATTTTTCATTTTTTATTGAGGGCAAGGGCCGCAATGAGAAATGACAAATTACCGATAACCATTGAGAAATGATTTGGCTACTCTACGTTCTTCAAAAACGCACCGAGCTTCTCCCGAAACGCCGCCCGCCCAAACAACGCCGCCTGCTCCCGACACGCCGCCGGATCGTACGCGCCGGCATCGAACTGCTCAAGCACCGCCAGCAGACTGTCCGGTGTCTGTTCGGCAAAGTGCGCCCCGGTCACGCCGGGCACCACCGTGTCCAGCGCGCCGCCCGCGCCGTAGGCGATGACCGGCCGGCCCACGCTCATGGCTTCCACAGGCGCGATGCCGAAGTCTTCCAGGCCGGGGAAGATGAACGCTTTGCAGCCCTGCAACAGTTCCCGGATGCGCGCCCGGCTCTGGCGGCCCAGAAACGTGACGTTGGCCGTGGCGCGGCTGCGCAGACTGTCCAAATCGCGCCCGTCGCCCACGACGAGCAGCTTTTCGGCGGGCAGGTGGGCAAAGGCCTGCACGGCCAGGTCGATCCGTTTGTACGGGATCAGCCGGCTGACGATCAAGTAGTAATCGCCGACCGGAATCGCCGGGTCGGGCGCGAAATAGTCGGTGTCCACCGGCGGGTGGATGACTACGCTCTCCCGCGCGTAGATGCGGGCGATCCGTTCCTGCACGGTGGTGCTGATGGCGATGAAGTGATCCACCCGCTGGGCCGCGGCGTAGTCCCACTTGCGCAACTGTGCCAGCACCGGCTGCAAGCCCGCGTTGACCACGCCGCCGATCTGTTCCCGCTCCCGATATTGATCGTAGAGCCAGAGAAACCGGGTCGGCGTCAGGCAGTAGCAGACGTGAAGCGCCTTGCGCCCGTCGCGCGCCGTCGTCACGCCGTGGCAGAAGCCGCTCTTGTTGCTGAGCACCAAATCGTAGTCGCTGAGATCGGTGCGCTGGAAAGCCTGGGGATAGAGCGGCAGATAGCGCTGGTGATGGGTCGTCACGCCGGGCAGATGCTGCATGAAACTGGTGCGGATGTCCCACTGCCGGTAGGCGTCGGGCATGCGCTCCGGTGCATACATGCTGGTGTAGACCGGCGCACCGGGGAACAGGTCGACCAGTTCTTCCAGCACATTTTCCGCCCCGCCCATCTGGTTGAGCCAGTCGTGGACCAGCGCCATGCGCCTGTGCGTCACGCCTACGCCCTCGCCCGCTCATCTTGCCGGTCACTATGCTGATCGTTGTGCAGGTCCAACTGCGTCAACTCGTGGTTGATGAAGTGGCCGATCAGGTTGCGGTACATCTCTTCGATCACGTCGGGGTTGAGCCCGTGCTCGACCGCCCACTGCCGGCGCGTGGCCAAGACCGCGTTGTAGCGCTCCACCGCGTGGACATCCTCGCGCGTCTGCTTGAAGCGCGTCACCGCCTGGACATATTCGAAGCGACGCCCGATGGCCGCCACGATCTGTGCGTCAATGGCGTCGATGGCGGCGCGCACCTCTTCGATGGTCTCACACGCCTGCGGCGTTTTCAATTGCTCCGGCACGTCCACAACCAGCACCTTCCTGCCTGATGTTGCCCGTCAGTTCGCTCTCGTCACATGTGGCGGAATTGTAACCCAGAGCGCAGGGGGCGCCAAACCAGTCAGGTGTGGTGACATAACGCCAATCCGCGCCGGTGCACACGGCTGCTGACGCACACCCGTTGCCAACATCGACACAACCGCAACGCAACATGGGCGCCGTACACTCACGATACCGAACCGGCGTCCCGGCGGTCCGTGGACAGCGCTTGAGTGGCTTCGTCCACGGGTCGACCCGCTCCCGACCGCCGCCCTTGCTTGCAGGAACCTTGTCTGTGACGCGTACGCCGGCCGGCGCAATCTGACCGGCGTGTCTGCACGTGGAGAAGGTGAACCCATTCATCGCCCGAAGTCGATGAACCGATGGAAGAGTGAGGTTACAGAACAGCTATGTATTCGTTTGACATGACATCCGAGCAGAAGATGTTGGTCGAAACGGTCCATCGCTTTGCGGTCGAGGAGTTGCGCGCCGCCTATCGCGAGGCCGAGGAGACCAAGGACGCGCCCGGCGACGCGGTCCGCACCGGCTGGGAGATCGGCCTGTTGCCGGGCAGCATCGAGGCCGACTACGGCGGCTTCGGCGAATATTCGGCGCTGACCAGCGCGCTCTACCTGGAAGAACTGGGCTGGGGCGACGTGGGCATCAGCCTGCATCTGCTGACGCCGAGCCTCTTCGCCACGCCCATCGCACTCTTCGGCAGCAAGGAGCAGAAGGAGACCTACCTGCCCCGTTTCTGCGATGAGACCTTCCCCAAAGCCACGGCCGCCATCATCGAGCCGGTCTACCAGTTCGATCCGGCGGATCTCGACACCCGCGCCGAAAAGGTGAGCGACGGCTTCGTCATCACCGGCAAGAAGACCTTCGTCCCCCTGGCTGCGGATGCGGACCTCTTCCTCGTCTATGCCCAGGAGAACGGGACCACCCAGGCCTTCATCGTGCCCGGCGACGCGCCCGGCGTGACCGTGGGCGAACGGGTGAAGATGATGGGCGCGCAGGCGTTGGCCGTCTACAACGTGGACTTCGCCGAGGTGCACGTGGACAAGAAGAGCCGGTTGGGCGGCCTCAAGGGCATCCGGCTCCGTCAACGTTTGACCGTGAGCCGCATCGCGCTGAGCGCGCACAGCTTTGGGCCAAGCGCAGGCGGCCTACGAGTATGCGGTCGACTACGCCAAGGACCGTGTGACCTTCGGCGAACCATCGCCCACCGCCAGAGCATCGCCTTCATGCTGGCCAACATGCGCATCGAGATCGAAGCGGCCCCGGCTCATGGTCTGGAAGCGGCCTACAAGTTCGATGCGGCAGAAGAGGCGCGACCAGGCCGCGGGTATGGCCCAGCACTACGCCGACAAGATGGTGCTCAAAGTGACCGACAGCGCGGTGCAGGTGCTGGGCGATTGCAACTACGTCGCGACCATCCGGTGGAATTGTGGCTGCGCAACGGCCGCGGCTTTGCCACGTGGGATGGTCTGGCGCTGGCGTAAGCCGGCTGTGCGGGCACAAACCAGGTTTCGCCGAGAAACCCGGTTTGGATTGGCGGGGCACTTGTTGATGACGAATTCGACCATGCCGGGAGGCGTGGGCTGCGGCCCGGACTCTCCCACCGCATGTTTGACGTAGACGGAGCAGATGATGGCGATTGAATTCAAGACACCCGAAGCTGTGGAGCAGCAACTGCGCCAGGTTCAGTTGGTGGCAGAGAACGTGATGCGGCCCGAGAGCCGCTATCTGGACGACCACGAGCACGCGCGGCCGGTCAAGTTCGTGAGCATGATGTGGCCGCAGATGAAGGAGATGGAGCGGCAGAATCTGGAGGCGGCCTTGCGCCGCGCCCAGGCCAAGCGCAACGGTCATGTCAACGGCGCGGCGAAAAACGGTGCGGCAACAAACGGTCACGCCGCCGAGGCCAAGGAGGCCAGGGCCAACATCGCCAACCTCAGCCTGGTCCACATGATCGAGTCGCTGAGTTGGGGCGATGCGGGCGTCTATCTGTGCATTCCCGCATCGGCGCTGGCGGGCGCGGCCATCAACGCCGTGGGCACGCCCGACCAGTTGGAGCGCTTCCTGCGCCGCTTCACCGAAGGCGACCCCAAGTGGGGCGCGATGGCCATGACCGAGCCCCAGGCCGGCTCAGACACCAGCAACATCCAGACCACGGCCGTCTTTGACGAGGCCGCCAACGAGTGGGTGCTCAACGGGCAGAAGATCTTCTGCACCAGCGGCAAGCTGGCGTTGGACGAATCGGACGGGCTGGTGGTGGTCTGGGCCACGGTGGACAAGACGGCCGGGCGCGCCGGCATGAAGCCCTTCGTGGTCGAAGCGGGCACACCGGGCGTGACCATCGGCAAGGTGGAGGAGAAGCTGGGCATCCGCGCCTCGGACACGGCTGCCATCATCTTCGACAACGCACGCATCCCCGCAGAGAACATCCTGGGCGATGCCGAGGTCAAGACCGGCGGCGGCAACAAGGGTTTCAAGGGTGCCATGAAGACCTTCGATGCCACGCGTCCGATTGTGGCGGCCAGCGCCATCGGCATCGGCCGCGCCGCCTTCGAGTTCACCCGGGACACGCTGGCCAAAGAGGGCATCAAGATCGACTACACCAGTCCCCGCTGGAAGCTCACCACCGTCCAGGCCGATCTGCTGGAGATGGAGGCCCAGTTGCGCGCCGCGTGGCTGCTCACGCTCAAGGCCACCGCGCTGCTCGACGCGGGCGAGGAGAACAAGCTCGAATCGTCCATGGCCAAGGTCAAGGCGGGCAAGGCCGTCACCTGGATCACGCAGAAGGCCGTGGAACTGCTCGGCCCGCTGGGCTACAGCACCGAACTCCTGGTGGAAAAGTGGATGCGCGACGCCAAGATCAACGACATCTACGAAGGCACCGGCCAGATCAACACCCTCATCGTAGCCCGGGAGATTTTGGGGTATGCGCGCAGGAGGTGAAGTAGCGAACGTGAAACGTAAAGCGTTGCTGGCGCCCACGCTCTGCGTGGGTGCGTAGTGAGGACGCTCTGCGTCCGCCGGCCGTGGAAGCGATGACCCGGCGGTTGGCGCGGAGCGTCGTCAAGGCATTCCCGCGGGCGATGGGAACGAGTAGTTGACGTGATGCGTGACGGGGGCTCTGCTGACGCCCACGCTCTGCGTCCGCCGGCCGTGGAAGCGATGACCCGGCGGTTGGCGCAGAGCGTCGTCTGAGAGCATTCCGCGGGCAGCGTGGGAACGAGTAGTTGACGTGATGCGTGACAGGGGGAATTCTGCTGACGCCCGCTCTGCGTGGGTGCGTAGTGGGGACGCTCTGCACGTCCGCCGGCCCGTGGGCGCGATGACCCGGCGGTTGGCGCGGAGCGTCGTCAAGGCATTCCCGCGGAGCGTGGGAACGAGTAGTTGACGTGATGCGTGACGGGAAACTCTGTTAGTGCCCACGCTCTGCGTGGGTGCGTAGTGGGGACGCTCTGCGTCCGCCGGCCGTGGAAGCGCGATGACCCGGCGGTTGGCGCGGAGCGTCGTCAAGGCATTCCGCGGAGCGTGGGAACGAAGTAGCGAAGTGCAATCTCTCCAGTCTCAGATACGCATCACCCCCGACGATGATCTGATCTCGTCTCCGCCCGGAGTTCCCCCGTTGTTCGGAATCCGTGACGCAGGAGCGCCGGCACATTGACGTGCGCTGGCGCCCCTGCGCGCGTCCAGGGATTTTGACCGCGTCCGGTATAATGACGGGCGCACGTGCGAACGAACTCAGCGGACGGCGGACCGGACCGTGGACACGGCGAGGGCCCGGCCGCGACGCATTCACTGCCCAGGAGGCGAGCATGACACGGTTTGACGCCGTGCTTTGGGATCTGGACGGCACCATCCTCGATTCGGCCATGGCCCACTATCACACGTGGCGCGAGTTGCTGGCGGAGTACGGCCACGACTATGCGTACGCGGACTTCTTGGCCGGCTTTGGCCAGAGCAATCGCATGGTGCTGACCGGCATTTTCCCGGAGATCTCCGCGGAGGAAATCGCTGCCGTCTCCGATAAAAAAGAGCGGATGTTCCGCCGGATTCTCCTGCGCGACGGCGCACAGATGTTGCCCGGCGTGACGGATTGGCTCCAGGCATTTGGCGCGGCCGGACTCGTGCAAGAGTATTGAGTTCCTCGGCGCCCATGGCCAACATATTACGACGGCGGTCCATGCGCTGGACGTGGGCGACTTTTGCCGCCATGATGAGTGGGGCGCACCTGCCCAAGAGCAAGCCCGATCCATGCTCTTCCTGCAATCCGCCGCCTATCTCGCGCTGCCGCCGAAGCCGCTGCCTGGTCATTGAAGACAGCGTGCACGGCGTGGAAGCGGCGCGGCGCGCGGGCATGGCCTGTGTCGTGGTCGGCTGCTGGCCGCCGATCCGGCGCTGGACACGTTCCTGGCCGTCACGCCTGGTCCAGGCTGCCTGCACCCGGCTCACTGTCCGCCATGACGTGGGCGCAGCAGAAGAATTGGCCGCCGTGACCACGGTTTGAGTTGACGTCAACTGTCTTTCGAGGAGAGTGACCATGCCCATCTACGAATATGCCTGTCTCGACTGTCGCAACCGGGTCAGCGTCTTCTTTCGCACCTTCAGCGATGCGGAACGGGGCGAGGCCCATAATCCTCTGTGACAGGACGCGGCTGCATCAGCTTGGTGAGCCGGGTGGCCGTCCTCAAGTCCGAGGAGAGTCGCCCGGATGACCTGGCCGACCCGTCGCGCTGATGTCGGTTTGGAAGATGAAGATCCCCGGAGGCGCATGGCGGGTTTATGCGCCGGATGAGCGAGGAAACGGGCGAAGCCGCTGGGCCCCTTGAGATGACCGAGATGGTCGAGCGGCTGGAGTCCGGCGGCGAAAGCCCCGACGCCATCGAAGCGTCCATGCCCGATCTGGGCGGTGACGACGCCGGCCTGCCCTTCGATTGACGTGCCCGACGGCCCCGGCGCAGGATCGGTCCTGGCGCGGTCGGGCTCAGACGTGCTCGAAGTGCTCCACGTTGAGGATGAAGATCGTGGCTGCCCACGTGTTTTTCGATGGGCGTGGGAATGTGGACCTCGCCCGGCTCCATCACCGGCGGCAGCGGCGTCACGTATTGGACACGGCTGGGGCAACTCTCCCGGATGATGCGCAGCACCTCGGCCCACATTTTCGTCCTCCACACCGCAGAGAAGACCATAGTGTTGCCGATGCGCAAAAAGCCGCCGGATGACGAGGTGGTCGTGGCCGAAAACGCGGCGCATGAGCCGGTCCAGCCAGATTGCGACTGTCGTCACTGTTGATGATTACGCCTTTGACCATTTTCATGGATCGGTCCCTTCGTTTGCTCTGCGTTTTGATGTCGACCTAACGGATCTGCGCTTGCTGGAGCGCAGGCAGCGCGAGCTGCGCGCTGCAATCCAGGTATGCACCGCCTCAGGCGCTTGGGACGCATCCACCACAGCCCACCGGTCCGATTCCGCGGCGGCCAAGCGCAGATAGCCAGCGCGCACGGCGGGCGGAAGCCAGCGTCTCTTCCATGCGATTCCACTCGGCGTCCGCGTCCTGGCTCTGTTTGCGCCGCAGCCCGGTCTCCACATCGATGTCAAGATAGACGGTCAGGTCGGAAACGAGGCCGCCGGTGGCAAATTCGCCCAGACGGCGCAGCGCCTCAATGGACTGGCCGTGGCCGTAACCTTGGTAGGCCAGCGTGCTGTCGGCGTACCGGTCGCAGACAGCCGCGGCCCGCGGCCCAGCGCCGGCCAAAATGACCTCGCCCACGATCTGGGCTCGGGCCGCGTTGAAGAGCAGTGCCTCGGCCCGGGGTCCATCTCCGTGTGCGCCGAATCCAGCAGCAGCGAATCGCGTTGCCACGTGCGGGTACCGCCCGGCTCGCGGGTCGTCAGCACGTCCAGCCCGTGGGCGTAGGTCTCGGCCAACAGGCGGATCTGGGTGGTTTTGCCGCTGCCTTCCGGCCCTTCAAACGTCACAAACAGACTCACACGTTCACCTGCTTCGTTGCTCAAAAAAACACGCTATTGCGGGCATACAAGCCCGATCAGATGCAAGCAAAACGGGCGGGCACGCCATCGCATTGTACACGATGACGCGCCCGCCCGCTACTGTTGCTGTTGTCAAATGCTGCCGCGTCCGCGGCTGCACCAATCTCAGCGCTGGAAGATGCGCACCCGGCGGTTGGGTTCGCGGCCGTAGCTGTGGCTGACCAGGTTGGCCGCCGCGCCAGTTGATGCTGCTGGCTGCGGATGGGCCGCGGACTGGGGCGCCAGTTCCGCCATGGTCGCGCCGTTGAGCGCGTTGGATCGCGTCCTGGGCCTCGCGCATGGCCGGCGAGAAATCGTCGCGTCTCCGATGACGGGTGGAAGAGATCGGCCAGCGCCTGCTCCATCTGGGTCACCGTGTTACTGCGCAGAATGTAGATGGGCACGTTGCGCCGTTCCGCGTCGACCAACGGCTGCGGGTGCTGCCGGTAGTAGTTCTTGAGCGTCATGACCACATCGGCCGCGTTCAAGGTGTCGACCAATTGAATGGGCACCTTCAGGCTCTTGGCCGCCGAGCGCAGGCGGTTTTGGCCCACGCCGTACGGGTAGATGCGCAGCATCTTCGTGGTCTGAGGCTCCTGCGGCACCGGCAGGTCATCTGCGTCCGCGTAGTTGAGTTGTTGGATCAACTCTTCTTCGCTCGCCGGAGATTCCTCGGCAAGATGACGTCCGGTGCGATGGCGCTCATCGCCGCGACGGTTGCGTCGTCGTCCGCGCCCGCCGTTGTTGTCCGCGGCCCAATGCTCTTCCGGCTCCGGCTCAACCTTCATGATCTTCACCGTGCCGTCCGCCTGAATGGAGCGGACTTCGGGCGTGACCGTCCAGCCGCGCAGGAGTGCATCCACCGCCTCGGCCACATCGTGATGGATGACCATGTGCTGGCGGTCCTTGATCTCGATGAGCACGTCGAAGGTGGGCGGCGCCTTGCGTTCCAGCACGCTCTTCTGCGTGCCCCGGCGGCGCGCCTCTTCGTCCGACAGTGTCACCGATTCGATGCCGCCGACCAGGTCGCTCAAGGTCGGGTTCATGAGCAGATTTTCCAGCGTGTTGCCGTGGGCGGTGCCGATGAGCTGCACGCCGCGTTCGGCGATGGTGCGCGCGGCCACGGCCTCCAGTTCACGCCCGATCTCGTCGATGATGATCACTTCCGGCATGTGATTTTCCACCGCCTCGATCATCACCTCGTGCTGCAAGTCGGGCAGGGGCACCTGCATGCGCCGCGCCCGTCCGATGGCCGGATGCGGAATGTCGCCGTCGCCCGCGATCTCGTTGCTGGTGTCCACGATGACGACGCGGCGGGCTTCGGCGCGCACCCGGGCGGCCTCGCGCAGCAGGGTCGTCTTGCCCACGCCGGGGCGGCCCAGCAGCAGAATGCTCTTGTTGTTGGTGACGATGTCCTTGATGATGTCGATGGTGCCGTAGACGGCGCGCCCCACGCGGCAGGTCAGGCCGATGACTTCGCCCTTGCGGTTGCGGATGGCCGAAATGCGGTGGAGCGTGCGCTCGATGCCGGCGCGGTTGTCCGCCCCGAAATCGCCGATGCTCTCGGTCACGCTGCGCAAGTCGTCCTGGGTGACCTCGTGCTCGCTGAGATAGACGTCGCCTTCCATGAAGCGCGCTTCCGGCAGGCGTCCCAGATCCATGACGACTTCGATCAGGTCGGTCAGGCGCGGTTCCCGGCGCAGCGCTTCGCGAATGCGCACGGGTAGCACATCAAGCAAGACATCGATGTCGTCCGTGATCTGGAGGGTGCCCACGGTGTCCTCCCCGGCTACCGCAACGGTGGCTTCAGATGTCGTATTCGGTTGTTCGAGATATTCTAGCGCGTTTGCCATAAGGTTCGTTGGTTGCTCGTGTCAGGTTGCTTGGCGGTATGCCACGAAAGAGTGTGTACGTCATCTCCTTGCATGCAAAAAACGGCACGGCTATGCCCAAAGTAGGCCGTGTGGTCAAAGACGTCGGATGCTCGCCGGCGCTGTTCGTATGCGTCGGTCGACAGGCGGTTGTGGGCTCCAGCAGGAACCAGCCCGACAGCGTGGCCGCGGCTTTGCCGTGGTAGTGGCCGCCGTTGCCTTCGTGCACCGTCTCGGGCAGGTGGGGCTGCAAAGGAAGGGTGACGGCACGATCTCGCCCACCGGTTCCACTTGCCGCCGCAGGCACAGTTGCGGCCTCACGCACCCAGGCCAGTACCGCTTCACCATGTTGGCCCGGTCGGAAAGGGCGCAAAGCCGTAGTCGCTGAGCACGGCGCCGCAGCCCGCCGTGGTAGTCGTTGACGCCGATGTAGAGCGGCACGGGCATGGACTCATTGTGGGCGGTGTTGAGCGCAAAGCGCAGCAGCGCGTGAATGCGCCAACTGTCCGGTTGCAGCGTGTCCGTCCACACCCGCAGCCAGGTGCCCCGCCGCCCCGGCACCAGGTGAATGCAGCCGGTGATATCGCCCCGCTCCTCCAGCACATAGCGCCGGCATGCACCGATGCCGCAACCGTCCAGGATCATGGCCTTGCCGTCTTCCCCGGTGCCCACGCCTTCGGCCCGGCGCACATCCGCCGGCGTCACCGCGGCGTAGAGTTGCGAGCGCCCACGCGTCTTCCCCGCGGCCCGGATCTGGTAGCCGTCGTGGTCCAGCGGCGGCACGTGCATGTTGGCCGACATGCGCCAGACGGTCTGGTGCTTGTGCCGACTTGAACCCCACGTGGGCAAAGGTGTTGACCGGCAGCGGCTGATCGGGCACCTCCACAAAGAGACGCACGATCTTCTGCCGCGCCGCTTCCTGCACGGCGTAGGCCAGCAGCTTTTCCCAAATTGCAGGATGTCCGGTGGGTGTATCCAACGCTGGGGACAGCAAAATGATGTCGGCTTCGGGCCGGTCGGGGCGCTTTTGCATCTGAATGAAACCGGCGCCAGCTGGGGCCCTGTTGTTTGAGGACGTATGTCGTTACTTTTGCGCCATCCAGCGGATTGACCGTCTTGATCGCGGCCCAGCTGCGGGCGATTGAGGATGAGCAGGGTGCAGACTAGAGCTGAGCCGGGTCGACTGGCGGCTCAGCGCTGAATGAGAAAGACATCGCCTAAGCGGAAGGCCGTATCAAGAGCAGGATTTCTCCTGGAATAGAAATTCCAGCGTTGCCAATCTACGAACAACAGGTGTTTCTCCGCACGCCATTTTACTGGAATCGAGCACCGTTGACAAGTAATCTGGATCTGGTTTCCAAACGAAGTGGACGACTTATACTTAGGACAACGTGTGCGGTATGATGGCGACAGAATGATTCGATGGTTCCAGTCAAACGTCATTTGACGACAGATGGCCGGTTTCCGTGCCGGCACCGTGCAGGTGCGCCGTTCGTGTCTTGGTGACGACTGCTAGGCTCTGTTGACGCTGCGTGCCGCACGGGTGTCCCACCGCTGGAATCGACCAATGTCAGCAGACCATAGAAAGCGAGACGGCATGACCCGGCAACCGCTCAAGATTCTGCGGCCTGCCGTGCGGCCTGTGATGCGACCCGCAGCAATGCGGGCCGCATCGCGGTAGACCTCCACGGCAAAGTGGCCTTCATCACCGGCGGCGCCGGCGGCATCGGCCGGGGCCTGGCCCTGGAACTGGCGCGCCTCGGCTGCGACGTGGCCGTGCTCGACCTGGAGCAGGCCGCGGCCCAAACCGTGGCCGACGAGGTCGCCGCTCTGGGACGACGCGGTCTGGCTGGCGGACGTGCGCGACGCCGCGGCCGTACAGGCCGCCGTCGACCAGGCGATCGCGACGCTGGGCCAGATCGACTTCCTCTTCGCCAACGCCGGCGTGATCGAGCCCGGCGCTTTCGAAGATATCGCGCCCGACGACTGGACCAATGTGTTGGACGTCAACGTCAAGGGCGTGACCCACACGTGCGAGGCGGTGGTCCCGCACATGCGCGCCCGGCGCCGGGGACGCATCCTGATCTGCCATGTGCAACGGCATCCGCGCCGGCGCACGTCATGCCCTACCGGGTGAGCAAGGCCGCGGTCATCGTATACGCGCTGCCTGGCGTAGCCATGGCGCCCTGACGTACCGTCAACGCCATCTGCCCCGGCGTCACCTTGGCGCATGCAGTTGGACTACGCCGCGGTGGCCGCCGGTTGGCAGGCATCTCTCGGGACGACTACCTGACGGCGCGCCGAGGCCCGCATCCCCATGCAGCACTTCACCGAGATCGATGACCTGACCGGCTGTGCGTTCCTGGTCTCCGACAGCGCACAGCTGATCACCGGGCAGGCCATCGCGGCCGACGGCGGCGTGCTGGTCTCGTCGGCGATGATTGGACGTGACATGACACCGCCAATTTCCTGGACCCAATACCGGGCGGCACAGGAGCCTCTACTGCCCGCAGACAACCTGACGTGGCCCTTTGCCGGTTACGGGCTGGCCGGCGTGGGTGTGGACGGCGCGCCCGTCGTCGCACCCATGCCCACCTAACCCCGACGAGATCCTGGTGCGCATGGACGCAGGTAAGGGGATCTGCTCCTCCGACGCCCAAGATGGTGCGCCTGGGGAGACGGCTATCCGCTCTTCCACGGCCGGGATCTGGCCGCGCAGCCGGCGCAGTTGGGCCACGAAGTCGCCATGACCGTGGTCGCGGCCGGGGAAGCGCGCTGGGCCGCGGATTGCCAGGCGGGCCTGCGGCTGGGCATCCAGCCCGACATCTTCGTGGACGGCGTGCGCAGTTGTTTCGGCGTGACGCTGCCCGGCGCCCTCACCCGCTACTTGACACTCCACGGTCCCGCGATCCTGGCGGGCGACCACGGCAACTACGTCTTCCACGTACCGGACGCCGCAGGCGACGCACCGGTCGCGCTGCTGGAGCCGTGGGCGTGCGTGGAGGCGGCCTACGTGGCCCGGCGACGGTTGATGCCCAAGGCGGGCGGCACGCTTTGGATCTGCGGCCATCCCGGCGACCTCACGAACTACTTGGCAAGCGAGCCGTGGACAAGCGCATCCGCCGTGGTGACCGACGTTGCGCCGCGCTGGTGGACATGTTGCGCGCAGGTGGATTTGGTGGAGACGCTGCCGACCACTGCGGCCCGCGCCCGGCGCTACGATGACATCATCCTGCTGGACCGCAGGATGACGCCGTGATTCGCACGGCCGCGGCGCCTGGCGCCCGAAGGTACGTTGACCATCGTCAGCCCGCAAGCCCGCGGCCTGCGTGCGCCACGCTGGACGCCGAGCGCATTCACTACGAATTCATCGGCGTCATGGGCTGCACCGAGGCCGGACATCGCCGCGGCGTGGGACCTGCGCGCAATCGTTCCGACCTGCGCGGGCGGCGTGCTGCTGATCGCCGGCGCGGGTGGGCCCATGGGGCGCATGCACCTGCAACGTGCGCTGGAAATGCCCCGCCGGCCGCATACCGTCATCGTCACCAACCGAGCGCCGCCCGCCTGCAAAGCCTGCTCGACGACTTCGGGCCGCTGGCCGCAGGACCGGGACCGCCGTCTCATCGGCCTCAGCCCGGCGGATGAACCGGGCCCGGCTTCTTGGCCGCAACGATCGCAACAACCGGCGGCCGCGGTTGCGCGACGACATCATGGTCATGGCCCCGGACCTCGACCTCATGCAGGACCGCGCTGACGCACCTAGCGCCGGACAGCGTGTGCCTCTTGCCGGGTGCCGCCGGGCAATTGCCTGGACGTGCCGGTGGACCACATCGCGCTCCACGGCCTGCAAGTGACCGGCACCAGCGGCTCGTCCTGGCCGACCAGCGCGATCATCGCCAAGACCACCGCGGGTGAACTGGCGCCGGACCGCATCGTGGCCAACGGTGGGCGGTCTGCGTGCCGCCCGGGAGGCCATCACCGCGGTGGCGGACAAACGGCGGTTCGCGGCAAGTTGCTTGATCTACCCGCAACTGGTCGACCTGCCCTGCTCAACCTGGGCGCGGTGGCGGCGCTATCCGACCGTGGCCGCGTCATGGGGACAGACGGTGTCTGGGACGCGACGCGGCCGAACGTGCGCTGCTCATGGCTGCACTGGGCTTGCGCCGCTGACCAGGAGGTGCCGCGTGACGGACGACCTGCTCATCGGCGTGGATCTGGGCACCGAGTGTGGTCAAGGCGACGCTCTACACCGCGGCGGGCGAGGCGCTGGCCCGCGGCGCCCGGTGGCCCTGCGCCGCTGCCGGCATCGCCGAGCAAGATCCGGACGAGTTCGTGGCCCGCAGTGAGTGCGACCTGGTTGCCCGCGCCGGCAATGGACGGAGCTTGGTCACCGGCCATCGCCTGCGACGGCCAGATGGGCGGCATCATGGGCATCGACCGGGACTGGCGCGCGGTGACGCCGTGGCTGCCCTCCACGCTGGACGACCGCTACCACTGCCCTACCTGGCCCGGGTGGAAGCGGTCCACGGCGACGCCATCGTGCAGCGCGGCGGGAGCGTGCCCATCGCCGGGCCGCGGCTGCTCTGGTGGCACGAGGAGGACCCCGCAGCTTCTTCCGGTCCATGGCCAAGATCGTCATGCTGGCCGGCTACGTGACGGGCCGGCTGGGCGACCTGCGCGCGGACGACGCCTTCGTGGACCCGTCCTACCTGACCTGGTTCGGCATGACCGACACTGGGCGCCGCGCCTGGGCGCCGGATCTCGTCGACCTGTGGCGGGTGGATGCGGCCATGTTGCCCCGCATCGTGCCCGCGACCACCGTCGTCGGCGCGCTGGCGCCGTGGGCCGCAGCGAGCGGCCTGCGCGCCGGGACGCCGCTGGTGGCCGGCGCGGGCGATCAGGTGGCGGGCTTTCTGGGCGCGGGGCTGGTGGCCGAGGGCGACTGCATCGACGTGGCCGGCACCTTCCCCGTCTTCGCCGGCTGCACCGATCGCTTCGTGGTCGACACCGCGTTCGGCGCTTCAGTCATGGCCGGGCCGCTGGGCGACGACGCGCAGTGCCACGTGATGATGTACATCAGCGGCGGCGGCTTGACCCGCTGGTTTGCCCAGTTCATAGCCGCGATCTCATGGAGGAATTACCCGGCGACGACTTCAGAACCCCGTCTTCGCGGCCCCTGGACGGAGGCGACGGTCGTCGCGCCGGGGAGCGATGGGCTGCTCTTCTTTCCTCATCTGGGCGGACGCAGCAGCCCAAGCGTGCCTCACGTGCGCGGCGGCTGGCTCGGCGCGACGTGGTCACACACGCGGGCCCACTTCTACCGCGCGCTGCTGGAATCCATGGCCTACGACTACGCCGGGGGGCTGGCCTCCATCCGCCACCACGCGCCCGGCGGCGTGAGCGGCGACGTGACGGTGATCGGCGGCGGGGCGCGCAGCCCGTTGTGGAACCAGATCAAGGCCGACGTGCTGGGACTGCGCTACCACGTGCTGGCCAATGCGGACCGGGCGACGCTGGGCAGCGCCATCATGGCGGGCCACGGCGTGGGCATCTTCCCCGACATGGCGGCCACGGCGCAGACCATGCGCCATGTCACCGGGACGACCCTGCCGGACCCGGCGCGCCATGGCCGCTATCAGCCCATGGCGGCGACCTATCGCGACGCGTACGGCCACCTGGACGGGGTCTTCCGCCAACTTGCCGGCGTGCGTGCCAATCGGGCGGTTGCAGGTTGACGCCGGGGGCATCCGCGCATACAATCCGCGCATGCCTTGCGCCGGTGTGGGCTTCGGTCCGCGGCGCAACCGGCCACGTCGGATGTGTCAATTCTTTCTCGGGGGACAATCATGGACCAACGCTTGATCGATGCCTTTCACCGCGACGGCTATGTGGTGGTGTCGGGACTTTTCACGGATGACGAAGTGGCGCGCTACCGGGCCCATTTCACGGGCTTGCGCGAGAGCGGCGAGAGCTTTCCCGGGGACTTCGCCGGCGTCGACCTGACGAGCAACGATCCGTTGAAGCGCTACCCGCGCATGATCCACATGCACCGCTGGGATCAACTGAGCCTGGATTGGATGCTGGACCCGCGCCTGGACGTGTGCATGACGGCGCTGCTGGGCCTGTCGCCCTACGCGGTGCAGACCATGCTCTACTTCAAGCCGGCCGGCGGGCGCGGACAGGCGCTGCACCAGGACCAGTACTATCTGCGCGTCCAGCCGGGCACGTGCATCGCCGCGTGGATGGCGCTGGACGATTGCGACGAGGAGAACGGCTGTCTGCAAGTGGTGCCGGGCACTCAGGATCTGCCCCTGCTCTGCACGGTGGAGGCGGACACGTCCCAGAGCTTCACCGACGTGACGGTGCCGCTGGGGCCGGACATGGTCCCCGTGCCCGTGCGCATGCAGGCGGGCGATGTGCTCTTCTTCAACGGCCAGTTGATCCACGGCAGCTTCCCCAACACCAGCAAGGACCGCTTCCGCCGCTCGCTCATCGGTCACTACATCGTGGGCGACGCGCAGAAGGTGGCCGAGTTCTACCACCCGGCGCTGCGCATGGACGGCTCCGTGGTCGAGCTGGATGTGAGCGAGCGCGGCGGCGAGTGCGGCGTGTGGGTCGAGGAAGGGACGCTGGAATTGGTTCAGAATTGACGCGGGTCACAAACCAGGTTTCCGAGAGAAACCCGGTTTGTTGCGCCGGTCCGTTGCAGCAGGTTCAAAAACACAAACGGAATTCAGAACAACCAGAGGAAAGCAGGATTGAGTATGAGCGTGCTTGATGTGGCGGCAGTGCAACAGGCAGTGGCCGCCCGGCGTGAAGAGATCATTGCGTTCTTGCGCGAGATCGTGGCCATCCCCTCCATGGACTCGCAGATCGGGCCGGTGGGCGAGCGGGTCCAGGCTGAGATGACCAAGCTGGGCTTCGACGAAGTCTGGTTCGACAGCATGGGCAACACGGTGGGTCGCATCGGCGACGGCGACAAGATCCTCGTCTACGACAGCCACATCGACACGGTGGGCATCGGCGACCCGGCGGAGTGGGAGTGGGATCCGTTCGAGGGCAAGATCGAGGACGGCCGCTTCTATGCCCGGGGCGCGTGCGACGAAAAGGGCAGCACCCCCGGCATGGTCTACGGGCTGGCCCTGGCCAAGCAGATGGGCTTGTTGGAGGGCTGGACCGCGTACTATTTCGGCAACATGGAAGAGTGGTGCGACGGCATCGCCTGCCACGCGTTCGTGGAGCACGAGGGCATCCGCCCGGACTTCGTCGTCATCGGCGAGCCGACCAAGATGCAGGTCTACCGCGGCCACAAGGGACGGGTCGAGATGCAGGTGGTGGCCAAGGGCAAGAGCGCCCATGCGGCCAGCAACCACGTGGGCGACAACGCCATCTACAAGGTGCTGCCCGTCATCGAAGGCGTGAGCAACTTGGAGCCGGAGTTGGGCGACGATCCCTTCCTGGGCCACGGCAAGATCACCGTGACGGACATGGAGATCGACACGCCGAGCATCAACGCGGTGCCCGCCCAGGCCACCGTCTACATCGACCGGCGGCTCACCTTCGGCGAGAGCGCGGAGGAGGCCATCGCCCAGGTCGCGGACCTCATCCCCGAAAAAGACCGGGCGATGGTGAGCGTGGAGATGCTCTACTACGATGAGCCGAGCTACACCGGCTTTGTCTTCCCGGTGGAAAAGTACTTCCCGGCGTGGGCCATCAATGCCGCACATCCGCTGGTGCAGGCGGGGCTGGCGGCTGCCGCGCAGATCGGCCTGCCCGCCCACGAGGCCGGCAAGTGGAACTTCAGCACCAACGGCATCTACTGGGCCGGCAAGGCGGGCATCCCGTCCATCGGCTTCATTTCCGGCGAGGAAGAGACGCACGGTCAACGACAGCGTGCTGCTCGACGACGTGGTCAAGGCCACCAGGTTCTACGATCCTGCCGGCGCTGCTCGCGGCAAGGCTGTAACCGGCCCATTTCTTTTCACCTGAAAACGAGAGTCTATGGCAGACAGCACACCCATCGCCGTGGTTGCCATCGGCGGCAATTCGCTGATCAAAGACAACGGCACCCGGAAGTGCGCCATCAGTGGGGCGCAGTGCGCAGGGCCGCAAGCACATCGCCGCCCTCATCGAGGACGGCTGGAACGTAGTCGTCACCCACGGCAATGGACCTCAGGTCGGCTTCATCTTGCGGCGCAACGAACTGGCCGCCGCCGAAGTCCATGCCACGCCGCTCAGCCTGATCGTGGCCGACACCCAGGGCGCCATCGGCTACATGTTGCAGCAGGGGCTGAACAACGAGTTCACCTCGCGCGGCATCCATCACAGCGCTATTGCGCTTGTCACGCAAGTGTTGGTGGACGCGGAGGATCCGGCGTTCGCCAATCCGACCAAGCCCATCGGCGGCTTCTTGAACGAGGCGACGGCGCGCCGCTTCGAGACCGAGGGCTGGCGCGTGGTGGAGGACGCGGGGCGGGGCTGGCGCCGGGTCATCGCGTCGCCGGAGCCGCAAGAGATTGTGGAGTCGGCGGCCATCATCCAGGCGCTGCGGCTCGGGTGGACGGTGGTGGCGGTGGGCGGCGGCGGTGTGCCCGTGGTCCGCAACGAGACGGGCGAACTGCGCGGCGTCTCGGCCGTCATCGACAAGGACAAGGCGAGCAGTCTGCTGGCGACCACCATCGACGCCGACCTCTTTCTCATCAGCACGGGGGTGGAGAAGGTGGCGATCAACTTCGGCAAGCCCGATCAGGTGGATCTGGACGAGTTGACCGTGCGCGAGGCGGAAGAATACTTGGCCGCGGGACACTTTGCGCCGGGCAGCATGAAGCCCAAGATCGAGGCGGCGCTGCGCTTCCTGCGCAGTTCGCGCAAGCCGGAAGCGGCGACCATCATCACCAATCCGGACAATCTCATGCGCGCCGTGCGTGGGGAAAGCGGCACACGCATTGTGCGCGATCCGCAGTAGCGCCGGCATGAGCCAAGCGCCGATGCCTTTGCCAAGACCATTGCACAGGGCCCGGCCGGCGTTAACCGGTCGTTAACGCAATTCTGCGCACATTGTTAATGCGCACGCGCTATTCTCAACGTCAGTTTGGACGGGACGTTTGCGCGCCATTCGATCTGCGGGCACAAGACGCGGATTGGTGCAGTTTTCTTTGACGAGAGCGGTCTACTACACTATACTTGGGCTGCCTTGTACGATTTGGCGTGAATGCTACGGTAGAAGTTCGGCGATGCTGCTATTCTACCCTCTGGTAGAATTCGTTTGCGGATTTCTGCTGCGCTTCGCTGGGCAGAAACGCCGTGGTAACGATACCTCGTGCCCACACGCAGGCACCCTCACCCGTCTGGTATTTTGACGTTCGGAGGTCCGCCTTGGCCGTTGCTTCACCACCAGTCACACAGAAACAGCGTCGACTGCGCTGGTCTGATCTGCAGGAACACCTGACCGGCTATTTGTTCATTCTGCCCGCCGTCCTCCTGGTCGCACTGTTCGGCCTCTTCCCCATCGGCTATGCGTTTTACATGAGTCTGCGCCGCTGGCGCGTGGTGGATCGCGGCTTCATCGGCCTGGCCAACTACGAGAAGGCGCTGGGGGACTGGTGGGGCGCGCTGATGTTTGCCGGCGGCTTTGCGATCCTCATCGTCGCTTACTATGTGTGGCAATGGGCGACCAAGGCCGAAACGGATCGGGGCTTCTTCACCAAAGCGCTGGTGGCGTTCATCCTCATGGCCGGCGGCGTCTTCATCGGTTTCGGCTGGGGCCGCATGATGGCCGCGGGCGACGAAGACTTCCTCAATTCGCTGCCCATCACGCTCTACTATGCGCTCGGCTCGGTGCCGCTACAACTGGCGATTGCGCTGGTGCTCGCCTACATTCTTTTCCAGAAGATTCGCGGGCAAGAGGGCTTCCGGATGATCTTCTTCCTGCCCTACGTGACGCCCGTCATCGCCACCGCGTTGGTCTTCCGCACCATCTTCAGCCCGCGGGCTACGTCGCTGGCCAACCAGGTCCTGGGATGGCTCGGCTTGCCGGCGCAGAAATGGCTCTTCGAACCCAGGCCGCTGCTGGAAATTTTGGTCGGTGGCGACACGCTTTTGGGCCGTCCGATCGAAGGGTTCTGGGCCGGGCCGAGTCTGGCCATGGTTTCCATCATCCTGTTCGGCATCTGGACCTACGTGGGCTACAACACGGTCATCTTCCTGGCCGGGTTGGGCAATATCCCCAACGAGAATACGAAGCCGCCGAAATCGACGGCGCCAACCATTGGCGTCTCTTCCGGCACATCACCATTCCGCTGCTTTCGCCGGTCACATTCTACCTGTCGCTGATCGGCTTCATCGGTACGTTCAAAGCCTTCAACCACATCTACGTCATGCAGGGAGCGTCGGCCCGGGGCGGTGGAGACGGCAGCGTGGCGGCGATCTTCAACACGTTCTTCAAGGCGAGCCAGTTCGGCTATGCCACGGCGCAGGCAATGTTGCTCTTCAGCATCATCCTGTTCCTCACCTATGTCCAGAACAGATATTTGGTGAGAGGGTGTTCTATAGCTAACAATTATTCTGATCTGTTTCAGTGGATCACGCAATCGCGTGCAATGTTGGTGCCTCGGCACTCTTTTGTCGTGTCGGTCATCTACCGTTCATCTCTGTGTTTCTCTGCCTGTGTGACCGGGCTACCTGGCGCCACCGCTCTCATAATTCAGCAACTACTCGGAAGCATGGCGCCAGGCCAACTTTCAAGTACTTCTTCAACAGCGTCATCATCACCGCGGTGACCATGACGGGCCAACTGGCCACGTCCATTCTCGCCGCCTATGCCTTTGCGCGCATCCGCTTTTTCGGGC
Source organism: Caldilineaceae bacterium (assembly GCA_041391205.1). Lineage (GTDB taxonomy): Bacteria > Chloroflexota > Anaerolineae > Caldilineales > Caldilineaceae > JAWKOK01. Next base: position 47,472 of record JAWKOK010000009.1, on the reverse strand, counting down.
GGGAACTCATGTTTGCGCTGCTGCTGAGCACCATGATGATCCCGGCCATGGTGACCATCATCCCCAACTTCATCGTCATCCGCGGCGGGCTCTTCTGCATGCCGACCCTCAGCGGCGGCTGCTCGTGGCTGAACACGTTGCAGGGGATCACGGTCCCGTACATGGTCAGCGTCTTCAGCATCTTTCTGCTGCGCCAATTCTTCGCGCAGATTCCTTGGGAACTGTGGGACGCGGCGCGCATCGACGGCTCCGGCCATCTGCGCTTTCTGACGCGCATCGTGTTGCCCATCAGCAAAGCGCCCATCTTCACCGTGCTCATCTTCGGCTTCATCGGTTCGTGGAACGACTTCCTGTGGCCGCTGCTCGTCACCACCAAGGACACCTGGCGGCCCATCATGGTCGGCCTGTGGACTTTGACGTCGGAAGCCGGTCCCGAAACTCAACTTGTGATGGCGGCGTCGGTGATTACGATCATTCCCATCCTGATTCTCTACTTCATCACCCAACGCCAGTTTACTGAAGGCATTGCGACTTCGGGCTTAAAGGGTTAGTGCCCTTTGACCATATTCGACCCATGTGATCTGACCATGCGTCACAGTTCTATCCTTCCTATACACTAAGGAGAACACTATGCTTTACAAACGATCATGGTTGCTGGCACTTTTGCTGGTAACTGCCCTGGTCTTCGCTGCTTGTGCGGCGCCCGTAGCTGCGCCCAGCGGTGATAGCGGCGCGGCCATGGATACTGCAGGCGGCGACGGTGAGATGGCCGCGGAAGGCGACATGGCCATGGACTGGGAGAACGTGGACCCCAGCGGCCAGACCGTCACCTTCTGGCACCAACATACCCAGGAACGCGAAGAAGCGCTCAACGACATCGTCAGCCGCTTCAACGAGAACAACGAGTGGGGTATCGAGGTCGTCGCGGAATATCAGGGCGGCTACGGTGACATCTTCAACAAGATGCTCAACGTCCTGAACACCAACGAAGCACCCAATCTGGTTGTGGCCTACCAGAATCAGGCTGCCACCTACCAGTTGGCGGACGCTCTGTTGGACATGAACTCGCTGGTCGACAGCGCCAAGTGGGGTCTGAGCGAGGATGACAAGGCCGACTTCTTCCCCGGCTTCTACAACTCCGACGTCTTCCCGAGCTTCGGCAATGCCCGCCTCGGCTTCCCGCCCAACCGCTCCATGGAAGTGATGTACTACAACGCCGATTGGCTGGCCGAGCTGGGCTACGATGCGCCGCCCGCCACGCCGGACGAGTTCAAGGAAATGGCCTGCGCCGCAGTCCAGAATCCCTTCAGCGCCGGTGTGGGTGATGCGCCGAGTATGGGCTACCAGTTGAGCATCGACGCGTCCCGCGCCGCCAGTTGGGCCTTTGCCTTCGGCGGCGATGTCTTCGACTACGAGAACAACATGTTCACGTACGACAGCGACGCCTCCAAGGCTGCCATGAGCTTCCTGCAGGACCTGTTCGACAGCGGTTGCGCCGCCATCGTGGCCGAGAACTACGGCGACCAGACCGACTTCGGCAACGGCCGCCTGCTCTTCACGGTCGGCTCCAGCTCCGGTCTGCCGTTCTACGACAGCGCCGTGAGCGAAGGCGCCGGCTTCAACTGGAGCATCGCCCCGCTGCCCCACACCACGGCCGACCCGGTCATGAACATCTACGGCGCCAGCGTGAGCATTCCCAAGAGCACGCCGGAAGCCGAACTGGCCACCTGGCTCTTCGTCAAGTACTACACCAGCCCCGAGGTCCAGGCCGAGTGGGCGCGCGCCAGCAACTACTTCCCGGTGCGCCGGAGTGTGGCCGAGGGCTTGACCGACTACTTCGCCGAGAACCCGGCCTATGAGACCGCGTTCAACCTGCTGCAGTACGGTGTGGCTGAGCCGCCCGTGCCCGGCTACGACTTCGTCCGCGACGAGGTGGCCACCACCATGGCCGCCATCGCCGACGGCGCGCCGGTCGACGAATCGCTGTCCGAGTTGAACGCCACCGCCAACGAGATCTTGGGCGAACAGATGGCAGATATGCTGGCAGTAAGCTCTATGTCGGGTGTTGGGGGTTTGGGGTGGTAGATGACGGCCCAAACTTTGGGCACCTATTGTATAGCCAAATAAAGAGGGGGCGAGTCACACTTGACTCGCCCCTCTTTGTGTTCGTCGTGTCTCAGCCGAATTTCATGGCTTTGAAGCGCTCGAAGTAACGCATGGAGCCGTCGGACTGTTCTTCGCCCCAGCGTTTCTTCCAGTTGGCGACGTTTTCCGGGTCGCCAATCTGGGTCTTGTGGCAGAGGATGGCCTGGATCTTCGTCTCAAGATCGGCGGTAATGTCCACCTCCGCCGTGGGTTCGGCGTGACCGTACGTAGAGATGGCTGATCTTGTGGGGCTTGTAGCCCTCGTCGGCCATGTCGGGGTAGAACATGGGGTTGTCGGACGCGGGGAAGATCGCCTCCAACGCAACCAGGCCGGCGTTGCGATGGTCCGGATGGTTGATGTAGCCTTCGCCGACCAGGTAGCGATCGGGTCGGGGCAGATGATGGAGCCGGATGCGCCGGATCTCACGCGTGACTCGCTTGCGAATTTCCGGCGTGGGTCGCAGGAAGCCGTCCTCTTCGCCCGCAGAGCACGTCTTTGACGCCGCAGAGTTCGGCGGCGTTGCGCTGTTCGATCTTGCGCATGGCAATGAGCTGATTGCGTGTGATCTCCGGGTTGTGATTGCCTTTGTCGCCATTGGTCAGGATCATGTAGGTGACTTCAATACCCTGGCGCGCCATCTGAATCGCGGTCCCGGCACAGACAAAATCGGGATCGTCCGGATGCGCCATGATGACCAGCGCGCGCCGGATGTCGCTCCAGTCCGGCGCTGCAAGCTTGATCTCCGCTGCCATGATGGGGCTCTCCTTCCTTGCACTATGCGTGTAAATACCACGGCGGACATTCCGGCATCTGCCAGTACTCCGGATCGGTCGAGCCACGTCCGCCGGGATTCACGCATTCGGTTGTGGGCGAATAAAAAAGCCCCTGCACAGGCAGGGGCCTTGTGTTCAGTTCGGCGTGAATCCCGGCATGAAGTCCCGTTATGCCATCACTGGCGCAAGGGGCAGATCTCACCAAAGTGGATTCACAGGCACGAAGCAGATCTACGGCCTAGACCATGTCGAGCGCAGCGTAGCCGGGACCGTCCGTGAAGTACAGCGCGTTCAGTTCGGTCGAATACGCATACTCTTCGGGCAGATCTTCCTCGGGCAGGATTGCTTCGACGGGGCATTCCGGCACGCACGCTCCGCAGTCAATGCAGGTATCCGGGTCGATGTAGTACCAGGGCCATTCGTCTTCGGGCATGCCGGGAATGATGCATTCCACCGGGCAAACCTCGACACATGCACCGTCACGGATACACAGTTCAAAAATCACGTGGGTCATCTTGAAAAGTCTCCTGAGTTGTCGCTTTGTCACGCAAATGGAGCGACCAATCGGGTGAATTCCGGCAGACCTGCGTCACAGGGTTCACGCTGAATTGGATTCGTCACTCACCACCCGCATGAGTCAGAAATGGTAGAACTGGTGGGGCTTGCAGACAAATCGATGGTGAATCATTTTTCACCGGGATTTACCGCCCTCATGATTAAAGCGATTGTACTTGCGATTTCGCCAATTGTCAACTGGGCTCGGGAAAAATTTCACCAGTGGAAGCCTCAACTTTCGGCCACTTCCTCCAGCCCCTCGCGGTCAAGGATGGTGATGCGCTTGCGCCCGATTTCGATCAGTCCTTGGGACTTCAGGTCGTTGAGCACCTGTGTGGCCGTTTCACGATAGGTGCCCACACTCTCGGCCAAATCTTGATGGGTCAACCCGGTGATGGTGTTGCTGTCCTGCTCCCGGGAGAGCCGCAGCAACAGGCTGGCCAGCCGGGCCGGGATGCCCTTGAAAGCCATGTTCTCCAGGCGTTCTTCGGCCTCGCGCAGCCGCTTGCCGGTGACTTCCAAAATGCGCAGCGCGACCTGGGGCTTGCTCAAAATGAGGCGCTCCAGATCGGTGCGACTCATGACGCAGATGAGGCAATCCTCCACGGCTTCGGCAAAGGTGTTGTGCATCTTGGTGCCGAGCAGGGCCATTTCGCCGAAAAGGGTGTGCGGACCGAGCGTCGTGATGACCAGCTTCTTGCCTTCCGGGCTGATGCGGTAGAGCTGCACCCGTCCTTCCTTGAGAATGAAGAGCACCTCGCCCGGCTCTTCGGGACGATAAAAGACACGTCCGCGCGGCACGGTGCTCATGGTCGTGATGCGGTTCAGATCTTCCATCTCGCGCGGCGTCAAGTCCCGAAAGACCGTCAACTCGGAGAGATAGCGCATCTTTTCCGCCGGTTGATTGGGAGCCGCTTTGTCTTCTGCTTTCACCCCATACTCCAATCACATAGTGAGAAATTCACTGGGCCAAACTTACCGAGCCAAATTTAGCGGGCCGGTGCATCGATGACGGGCGCCGGTGTGCCGAAGGCCGCGCAAATCTTTTCCGCCGAGGGGTTCCCCAGCGACCACACACGACCGTCGAGCAGATAGGTCGGCGTGGCGAAGATTACCTCGGGCACGACGGCATCCGGCTGGTACGTCGATGACGTACATCCACCTGCGGATAGTCCCGGCGGATGCCTGCTGCCACCTCATGGGCATAGACACACGTCATGCAGTGGGCGGACACATAGATGGAGAGTGAATGCGCGGTGTCAGATTTTGCAGGCGAACTCATGCGACGCACCTTCAATCTCAAAGGGCACCGGCTCAATGGGTGCTTGGTCGACCCCAGCCGATGACAGCTCCTCGCCGTCGTTGGGATGGCCGCATCGGGCACAGTGCCTGAACGGACCGCAGCCAGCCTACCCGCATCGGGCGCAGGCGTCGGTGAGCGTACTTACGCCCCATCCCTCCCGTCATTATAGACCGCGCGCGGAAACGCAAGCGATGGGAATCGGTTTTGTCGGCCCTTGCTTTCGCGCTACAATGAGCAACATGCGCCGTGAATCTTTCGTTGAGTTTCTAGCCCGCTTCTGCCATGTCCAATTATCAGCTTGAGCCGCCGGATCCGTCGGCGGACCGGCGCAGCGCCGTGCGCAGGTCACGCTGTTGGCCCTGGTGGTCCTTGGTCGTCGGCGCACTGTCCGCGCTTTCCTTCTGGTCATGACAGCCTGATCTTCGGGCCGACGCCCACGCCTACGTCCACCCTGCGCCCGGCCGCCACACCCACGCGCAACGCCATGGCGACGCGGCAAGAGGACATGCTCACCCAGGCCGCGCCCTGGTCGACGCGGTGGGGATCGACATCGGGCGCGCACGCGGGTCGCCATGGTCACCCCCACGCCGGCTGTCACGCAGACGGTCGACGCGCCCGGCGTCACGCCGACGTCGGTCAGCAACTTGCCCATCGTCGTGCGCCCGGGTGACGAGCCGACGGCCGTTCCCATCGAGACGGCGACCCTCACGGCAACGCCGACGGAGACCGAGACACCCACACCCACCGCGACGGACACCGCCACGCCCGTGCAACTGGCAACCACGGTGCCGACCGTGCCCTCCTTGACCACGGCGACGCCGTCGCCCACGCCGACCCCGACGGTCTATACCCGGTCCAACATCCTCGCCCGCGTCATCAGCGCGGACACGGCGGCCTATGAAGGGCCGTCGACCATCTCGGCCGTCAGCGGGAACTTCCCCAACGACCGGGACATCAGCTTGCAGGGACGGACCGAGTCGGGTGAATGGGTGGCCGCGTGTTGCGCGGGAAATTCGGATGTGCGCTGGCTGCGCGCCGCCCAGGTGGACATTGTGACGCTCACGCCGACGCCGACCGGGCTGCCGACCGAGGTGGTGGACACATACGAAACCGTGCGCTGGCTGCCCCTGCGCCAGCCGGATTCCAACGTGGAGCCGCTGCCGGTGCCGACCGCGGCGCTGCCCGGCACCTACCCGGTCTTTCGCTATGAACGCTCGGGGCGCGGTGTGATCCCGGCGGTGCCCCAGGCGCTTGACGTGGGCAGCTGGTCCGCCTATCCCGCGGGCAGCGCCTTCACATCGGGCGCGGTGGCCAGCGAGGACACGGTCGTCGCGGCCAACGTCGATCCGCGGCTCTACGGCGTCAACCGGCAAAGCGGTTCCCAGACATTCCGCGCGGATCTGGCGACCACCAGTCGCGTGGCTCCGGCGTTGCATGACGGCCTCTACTACGTGGTCGACCAGGGCGGGCGACTCTACCAGTTCAGCCAGGCGACCGCGCTCTGGACCCAGGACACCGGCGTCGTCCCCAGCGAGACGATGAGCCTTGGCATCAATCTGGGCGCCGACTATCTCTACTTCACCGGCACCGGCAGCGCGCAACAGCGCGTCCTGCTCATGGTCCGGCGCAGCGATCACGCGATTGTGCAGCGCTTTGAGACCCAGGGCAGCGAACTGACCTATCCTGTCATCGGGGATCAGCTTGTCTACGTGGGCGGCACTCGGGTGTGGGCGCTGGACCTGTACAATGTCTCCCGGCAAGTGTGGGTCTACGAGCAGGGGCTGAACGATGCGGTCTCGGCGCCGCCCGCCTACGTGACGCCGGGGCGGCGTGCCCTGGCCGAACTCTACGTGGGCGAGCGCGATGGCGAGCTGCACATCATCGACGCCAACACCGGGCGGCATCTGCAGAGCCTCTTCACCGGCCAGGAGATCACCGGTATCGCCGTGGACAACGAGCAGATCTACGTGACGACCGTGAGCGGCTTGTCTGTCTATCGCCTCTACGACCTTTCCTTCAATTGGTCCGTCACCTTCACCTCGCGCCCGCTGGGCGGACCGTTGGTGGATGGGCAGCGCGTTTTCGTGGCCTTGAGCGAAGGTATCATCCATGTCTATGCCGCCGCCAACGGGGGCAATCTAAGCACCATTGCCACCGCGGCCATGGCCGGCGCACCGGTTGTCAGCGGCACGGACGTCTACATCCCGAGCGTGGACGGCAACATGTACAACTGGCGAGGAGTCATCCCATGAGTGACGAACGCGCGCCCGCCCGGACATCGGGCCGGGAGCCGAGCCGGAGGCCGAGCCGACCGGGCTGGGACGCCTTCCTGCTGGCCTTGCTCGTGATGGCCCACTTGCAGGTGCTGGGGCTGGCCGAGTCCGCAGCGTTGCCCCTGCGCCTCCAGGACGTGCTGCGCCATCCCGTGCTGGGGCGTCTCATCCCGCCCGCGGGCGTCGCGGCCTTCGGCGAGGTCGGTCCGCGGCCGGGCGAGCCGGTGGGCCTGGTGCTCTTTGCGTTGACCGTGGGCGGCGTGCTGCTCTATTTCGTGGCCGATCTGGCCCTGCGCGGCCGGCGCAAGCAACAGGTGAAGTGGGCGCTCCTCGCGCTGATCATCGTCACGGCGCTGGTGCTGCCCACGGGCAAGCTCATCCTCTTGCGCCAGGGAGCGGCCCCGCCAGCTACACCCACGACGGCGGCGTGATCCAGACAGAGGCGACCATCCGCTTTCTGTTGGAAGGGCGCAATCCCTACGTGGAAGACTACACCGAGACGCCCATGGCCAGATGGGGTTTCAGCGAGTACCGCACCGCGCTTCTACCACTATCCGTATCTGCCTTGGACCTTCCTCTTCAGCGCCGTTCTACGTGGCGGGCAACGCCTCGGCTTCTACGACCAGCGCCTGATCTATCTGGGACTGCTGCTGATCGGCCTTGTCCTGGCGCGGCGTCTGGGTGCCGACCAGCTCGCTTCCAGCTTGCGCTGGTCATGGTGCTGGCGCTGAACCCCATCATGGCGCTGGACGTGATCTTCGGCCAGAACGACGTCTTTGTGCTGGCCTGGCTGCTCTTCAGTCTCGTCAGTTTGGCCTACGGGCATGACCTGGCGCGGCGGGGCACACCGGCGCGTTGGCCGCACCTGCTGTCGCTGGTCTGCTTCGGCCTGGCCTGTGCCAGCAAACCGACGGCCTGGTTCTTCGCTCCGTTCTACGGCCTCTTGCTGCTGGCCGACGACCCCGCCGACGACGATGCCGGCGCCGGCCGCACGTGGGCCGATCTCGCCCGTGCCATCCCGCGTGCCATCGGCCGCGCCTGGCCGGCCTTGGTGACCGTGGCGGTGATCGTGCTGCCGTATGTGCTGTGGGATGCCGGCGCGTTCTATGACGACGTGTGGCGCTGGAGCAGCGGCAAAGGCGAGACGGGGTACCAGATTTGGGGCTGGGGCGGCAGCAACTTTGTGCTGGCGTTGGGGCTGGTCACCGACCGCTTCGATCAGTGGCCGTTCTGGGTGACGCAGGTGCTGGTGGCGCTGCCGCTCTTGGTCTGGTTCCTCCGCCGCCAGCAACTGGACAACACCCTGGCCAATGCGTCCTGGCATTACGCGGTGCTGCTGCTCGGCTTCTTCTACGCCAGCCGCTTCCTCAACGAGAACTACCTGGGCTTCATCCTCGCCTTCCTGGCCATCGGTATCTTCGCACAGCGCTGGGACGACCCGGCAACGTAGCGCCCGTGCAAGTCGCTGGGGCGACTTCTCGCTGTCTGCGCCGATTTGAATCGAAGCCCAAGCTAGTCCGTCACAGGCTCCACGTCCTCGCGTTCGACCAGATATTGATACGCGTTCTCAAAGGTTTGCAGATACTCGGTCGCGGCGGCATCCGTGTCCGCCGCCAGCACTTGGACCAGGGCCGACAGCGCCGCCGTCAACGCGACGATGCTGGGCAGGGGGCCGGCCGCGTCGGTGGGCGCGTAGAGGACCAGATCCGACACCCGGTTCACCGGGCTGGCCAGCGAACCGACCACGCCCAACGTGCGGCATCCCTGGGCGCGGGCAAAGGTCAACGCGCGCGCCACGTCATCGCCGTAGGCCGTGGCGCTGATGCCGACGACGACCGTGCCCGGTTCCAGCGCGATCAAGGTGGCGGCGCGCTTGACCAAGTCCTGGGCGACGGCCGCGGCGCGTATGCCTCGGTGTTGCAACTGGTCCGCCACCATCACCGCCACCGCGTCGGCATAGCCTTCGGCAATCAGCAGAATCTTATTGGCCGCGGACAACATGTCTGCAATGGCGCCGATGTGCTCGGGCGGGCTCTGCACCAGGATCTGGCTCAGATTTTCCCGCTCGCACTCGATGCGTTCGTTGAAAGTCGCAGCCGGGTCGCCGGGCGTCAGGGTGGCCGGCTCGTAGGTCGCGTAGATTTCGGCCCGGACCTGGCTGCGGATGTCCGCCAGCAGTTCCGGGTAGCCGTTGTAGCCGATCCGCTGCGAAAACCGGACGACCGTCGTCGTGTCCACGTCCACGACCACCGCCAGTTGGGCCGCCGTCATGAACGAGACTTCGTAGTAGTTGCTCAGGATGAAATCGGCGACACGGCGATAGCTGCGGCTGAGCCGCTCGTAGTTCTCTCGGATCCTCTGGCGATACATGTCCATCTCCCAGCGGGCTGTGCGAATGGGGCGTATCATCGCAGTATAGGTGAGGCAATTTCCTCTGTCAATGTACCGCAAAAATTCCTGTTTCATTGTGAGATCAATACCACGGCGGAAATTCTATGACTCTACCACCGGCCGCATCCGTCGGCCCCTTTTCCGCTGCGATTTCCTTGGGAATTATCAACTGATGAAAAATTGTGGCGGTCAATCCTCCGTGATACCATAAATCCCATGAGTGCTGAGCGTGATCGCGCGCTGTGGAGGCGGGCTCTGTCAAACCGAAAAATGGCCGGATTACCACTGCCACCCACGGCAGTGGTCTTGTTGTTGGCTCTGGTCTTGGCGGCGTGCGCACACAGCGTGGCCCAACCGAGCACACCGGAGGTGACCGCGCCCAATGAGCCGGTGGTGGCCACCGTCACGCCCACGCCGCACGCGACAGCCACGGTAACAGCCCTGCCCACCGTCACGCCCACTGAGACGGCGACCGCCATCCCCAGCCCGACGCCGGCTGCGACCCCGCAGGCGACCGAACCCGCGTCGCATCAGCGCAGTCCGCTGGCTCCGGCCGGCGCCGTGGATGTGGATGCCGGCGCTGCCGTTTCACCGACGGTGACGCTGTCGGACACCGGCCACCTCTCGTCCACCGCGGCGCTCTCGCCGACGCTCGCGCTCTCGGTCACGCAGACGCTCACGGCGACCGGCCCGCTCAGTGCCACGAACATGCTGTCGGCAAACGTTGCCATCAGCGCGTCGCTGACCGTTAGCGACGTCGCGCAATTGGCCACGTTGTTGCAGCAGCCGCTCACCGCAACGGTCGCGCTGACGGCACCGCGCGTGACGGCGACAGCAGCCATTACGGACGCGACCGCCATGACGACCAATGCCCTATGCCGCGCCGCCGCTGATCCTCGTCCCCACACCGCAGCCGACGGCCACGCCCGTGCCTGCGCCCACGCCCGACGGTGTGGCGCGCACGGTGCAGGTGCCGATTCTCATGTACCACCACGTCAGCGTGCCGCCGGCCGATGCGGATGTCTACCGCAGGGATCTGTCGGTGGCGCCCGATCTCTTGCTGCGCACCTGGACCGCATGCTGGCCGAGGGCTACACCGCCATCAGTCCCTACACGCTCGTCAACGCTTTGACCCTGGGCACGCCGCTGCCGGAGAAGCCGGTCATCATCACCTTTGACGACGGCTATCGGGACAATTTCGAGCACGCGTTTCCCCTGCTGGCGGCGCGGAACATGACGGCCGCCTTCTTCGTGGTCACCGATTTCATCGACGAGGAGCGCCCCGAGTATTTGACCTGGGACATGGTGCGCACCATGTACGCGGGCGGCATGTTCATCGAATCCCACGGGCGCAACCACGTGTCGCTCGCGGGCAAGGACGACGACTATCTGGTCTGGCAAGCGCTCGGCAGCCTGGAGACCATTGAGTACGAGCTGGGCGTGCGTCCGCGCTTCGTCTCCTATCCCGCGGGCGACTACGACCAGCGCACCCTCGACATTTTTGCCAGCGCCGGCTACTGGGCCGGTTTGACGACGCGCCAAGGTGCCACCCATCACAGCGATGACATGTTTCAACTGCCGCGCGTGCGGGTACGCAACACCACGACGCCGGACGAGTTGATCCGTCTGCTCGAACTGGACTGGTAGCGCGGCGCCAAGCCGTTTCACCCCAATCTGCACCCCACCGTCGTGCCGCCACGGCAAGGAGAAGATACCATGACCCTGGAAGGCAAGTGCGCCGTCATCACCGGCAGCAGCCGCGGGATCGGCCGCGGCATCGCCCTGGCGCTGGCCGCGCGCGGCTGCAACATCGCCGTGAACTACGTGCGCAAACGGGCCGAGGCGGAAGAAACCGCCGCCGCCATCGAGGCAACCGGCGCCAAGGCCGTCGTGGTCAAGGCCAACGTGGGCAAGGAAGAAGACGTGCGCCGGTTGGTGGACACGGCCGCCGCGGCCTTGGGCGGCGTGGACATCTTCGTGGGCAATGCGGCCAGCGGCGTGCTCAAACCGGTCATGGAGATCGACGCCAAGGCGTGGGACTGGTCCATGCACATCAACGCGCGCAGCATCCTCTTTGGGGCGCAGGCCGCGGCGCCCTACATGCGGCGCAACGGCTGGGGCCGCATCCTCTCCATCACCAGCATGGGCAGCCGGCGCGTCTTCACCGACTACAGCGCCGTCGGCGTGAGCAAGGCCGCCATCGAGGCCGTGACGCGCTACCTGGCCGTGGAATTGGCGCCCTTCGGCATCGTGGCCAACTGCATCAGCCCCGGCGTGGTCATCACCAGCGCGCTGGACTTTTTCAGCAACAAGGGCACGATGGTCGGCCATGCGCAAACACACACGCCGACCGGGCGCCTGGTCACGCCCGAGGACGTGGGCGAGTTGGCTGCGTGGCTGTGCAGCGACGCCGCGGCCATGATTGTGGGGCAGACCATCGAGGTGGACGGCGGCTACAGTCTGGTGATGAACGGGTGATGGGGCCGATCAGAGCAGGTTCGGTGTCGGTGGAATGCGGATGATCGGATGCGTCCACCAACTTGATCTGGGGAAACATCGCCCGGTCGAACTCGTCCAGCCGCGCCGGCAGCGCGTAGATCTCCGCGGGATGGCTTCGGCCGCGTCGCAGGGCGGCGATGTTGATACCCTGACACACATCCGGCAGGTGCGTAGGCGTGGCAGCCCGCGGCGGAACATCTTCACCCGCCGGCCAGTTGTCTTGCTCGATGAGGTAGAAGGCGACGCCCACTTGGAGAATGCCCTGGTACATCTCACGGATGGGGCGGGGTTCTTCCAGCCACGCCTCCTCGAAAAGTTCGTGCTGCTCAAAGAATTCGCCCCTGTTGAATTCGTGCACGCCCTGCCGCGCCTTGCGCTCAGTCGGTCATCAGCCCTCGGGTAGCGCACCGGCGGCGATACGTGACGCTGCACCACGTCCACCAGGTCGGTGGCCATCTTGCTGCGGAAGCGCATGGTCGGCGCCGGCGGCCCGGCCGCGCAGCGTCGCCGTGTCCACGTGGCTGCCGAAGGCGTAGACGGGAACCTGCCGCCAGATGGGGCCGCGTCTTGATGCGCCGGATCGCAACGCCCAATCCTGGCGCGTCCAGATCCACCAGCACGAGGACGGAAGGTGCGGTCCACCGCCACAATAAGCGCCTCCGCGTCGTCCACCATGACGGGGACGCCGCCAGCCGCGCGGATCACGTCCTCGAACCGGGTGGCAAAGAAGAGGTCCGGCACCAGACAGACGACGGTTGGTTGTGGTGTGGTCTGAGTTGTCGATGATGCATCTTGGTTCGTCATGCTTTCGCGTTCTGTCCGGCCGATTGATGAAGGAAGCTGGGTATTGTCAGAGTACCCACCGCAGCATTCGCCTGGAAGATCGCTCCTGTTGACCCTCGGGATCTTCGCCATCCCCTTTCGCCGTTGTGCGCCGCCCTCTGCTACAATGACTGACCGTCGTCGCGAACGTGTCTATCCGGGAGGAATTGACCATGGCTGTGGAACTGCCCGCGGATCTCACCTTTGAAGAGGCCTATGCCCAACTCGAAGAGGTGCTGGCCGCACTGGAAGCCGGCGATCTGGCGCTGGACGAGTCGCTGGCGCGCTACGAGATGGGCGTGGCGCTGACCGAGTTCTGCGAGCGCAAGCTGGAAGAGGCCGAACTGCGCGTGCGCAAATGGCTGCCCGACAATACCACCGCGCCGCTGGACGACTGGGAAGACGAGGCGTGAGCCTCGGGGGAATCATCTGCGCTGAATTTTTATGGCGGCTTTTATATAAATTCTTGCTCCCTGCCGTGACCTGTGGTATCATGCCGCCTTGTTTGACGTTATGCTTGACAAACAGGACTTATGCCTGATTTTTACGGATCTGCCGCATTCGAGATGGAGGTCTTATGCGTCGCATCGTTTTGATTCGCCCCAAGCGGGACGGCCGCATCTTCGGCAAAGCGCCGGGCTCGCCCTACACGCTCATGCGTCTGGCGTCGCTGGTGCCGGATGAAATCCCCGTGGAGATCTGGGACGAGAACCTCAATGACCTCCCCCTGGACACGCTCAAGGAAGGCGATCTGGTGGGCATCACCGCCATGACCGTCACCATCGAGCGGGCCGAGCAGATTGCGCGCCGGGCCATGAAACAGGGCGCGGGCGTGGTCGTGGGCGGTGTCCACGCCACGTTGATGCCCGATCACACGGCCACCTTTGCCCACAGCGTCATGGTGGGCGAAGGCTACTTTACGTGGCAGCAGTTGATCCAGGACTTTGCCGCCGAGGGCGTCAAGGGCATGAAGCCCCTCTACGAAGACGAGACCTGGGCCGACCTGACCGGCCTGGCCACCATCAGCGATCGTGTCATCCAGATGGTGGACGAGCAGAAGAATTACTGGACGCCGTATCTGGAGATCACCCGCGGGTGCCCGCGCAACTGCTCCTTCTGCACGGCGATTCGCGTCAGCGGGCGGCGCATGCGTTTGCGCCCGGTGGACGAGGTGGTGGACGAAATCGAGCGCCGGGGCATCAAGCGCTTCTTCCTGACCGACGATAACTTCGGCCTCAACTTCACCACGGACCCGGATTACTGCGCCGATCTCTTCCAGGCGCTGGCCAAGTTGGACCTGCAAGGCTGGACCTGCCAGTCCGAAATGAGCGTGGCCCAGCATCCCGAACTGTTGGACATGAGCGTGGCCGCGCATCTGGACAAGCACTTCATCGGCTTCGAGAGCGTCAACCCGGACAACCGCAGCTCGCTGGGCGGCAAGTCCAAAGGTGTGGCCAGCAGCGCCGAAGAAGCCATCCGCATCATCCGCTCCCACGGCGTGGGTGTGGTCGGCCTCTTTGTCATGGGCTTTGACGAGGACACGCCCGCCACGTTCCAGGCCATGTGGGACTTCATCCGCAAGAGCGAATTGGACAGCATCAGCACCACCATGCTGACGCCCTATCCCGGCACGCCGTTCCGCGAGGTGGTCGAGCGGGAGAATCGTTTGCTGGACGTGCCGTGGAGCCACTACGACACCGCCCACGTCACCTTCGTGCCCAAGAATTTCACCGTGGACGAGTTGCGCTCCGCCTACGACTGGCTCTGCCGCAAGACCTACAGCCCCACGCAGATCGCCCGGCGCGGTATGCGCTCGGTCATGCGCTACCCGCTCAGCCAGGCCAGCAAGAAGCTCTTCGGCAGCTTCAGCACCGACTACGGCTATCGCCGCACCTACGGCTATCGCAACGTCTTGTAGGCGTGCCGAGCCGCCACATCCGACAAAAACGCCCGAGTTCCAAGATGAACTCCGGGCGTTTTTTTTCTTGCGCCGGGTGCTTCCCGCTAGTCGCGCTTGGCCCCCGGGACGGCGAGTCGCATGACCACAAGGCCATAGTCCACTTCGGTCTCGGTGGGCACGTTGAGCCGCCGAAACAGCCGAATGGCCGCGTGGTTGTCGGCCTCGATTTCGGCCACCACGGTCTTGATGTTCATGCGCCGGGCCAACAACATCATGCGCCGCAGCAACTCCAGCCCCAGCCCCTCGCCCTGAAAATCGTCGCGCACGGTGATGGCTGCTTCCGCCTCCGGGCTCTCCGGCTCTCCCGGCGGCCGCGCCAGCCGCGCCACGCCGACAATGGCCTCACCGTCGTCCTCCGGCGCCAGCGCGATGACGGCCCCACCCAGCGTCTTGTTGTCGACATCCGTTAGCCGTACCGACGCTTCGAGGATGGTCTCGTCGTTGATGTGCTCCACGTCGGTGTGGAAGCGGCGGCGGCGGCTCTCCGGCGACAGGCGGTAGAAGAAGTCGCGCAGTCGCGCCGCGTCGTCGGGCGCGAGCAAACGCATGCGGACCCGCCGTCCGGTGCGCGTGCGAAAACGGGGGCGCACCCGGTCGATGGTCGTCCAGTAGCGGCGGCGATCCAACCGGCTCGAGCGACGCGTCATGAGTCCCCCGCACTTGTGGCACGCTGCCAAAGCCGCTCGCCGCCCACCTGCGCAGCATAGCCCCGCACCTGGCGCTCCAGGTCGGCGCGGTCGGTGAAGAAGGTGCTCAACTGGGAGCGAAACGCCAGAATCGACGCGACCTTGGCGGCCAGCGCGGCGTCGTCCATCGGCTCTACGTGCGTGCGCCAGCACGTATCGTCCGCGTTGATGACCGCGTCCACCGTGCCCGGTTCCTGCGCGTACGGGTAGTCTTCGTAATACCAAAGCTCGTGTTTGGACCACAACCGTTCGGCGCTTGCCCGCACCAGCAGATGATCCACGTGATGGCCCACGGTGAGCGGCGCAACCATGCGCGCCGTCGGCGGCAGGGTGGCCAAGGTCGCGGCAATCTCGTCCACCAGGTAGGCTTCGGCGGGCGCCACGTTGCCGAAGATGTCCGGGTCGGAGAGGTAGAGCGGTGCGCCAGTGGCCGGATCCGTGCGGTAGATGCAGTCGGGCACGGCCAGCTGCAGGTGGTCCGCGCCGAGAATGGCACAGGCGGCCACGTCTTCGGCGCGGCGCTGTGCGGCGGCGTCCGCGGCCAACTGCCAGCGGTCGTGGAGGCTGCGCACGTAGTCGGACAGCTCCGGCTCGTCCGGGTCGCCCGCCATGACGGTGACGATGAGCACGCGCGCGCCGGTGCGTGTCAACACGGCGATCTGCGCGCCGCAGGAAAGGGCCACGTCGTCCAAATGGGGGGCGAGATAGATCGCGTCGTATTGGTTGCGCATGGGCAAGATTACAGACTTTCGTGTCGAGGATCTGGTTGAATCGTATGCATAATCCTGATTCATTTTACCCGACCGGACCCCATGTCAAAACTGGTGTAGAAGAGGAGTGAACGGCCGAATGACCGAGATGCGACGTGTGGCGCTGCTGAGCTATCATACCTGTCCTCTGGCGCGCCTGGGCGGCAAGAAGACCGGCGGCATGAACGTGTACGTGCGTGACTTCGCCCGCGCGCTGGCCGCGTCCGGCGTGCAGGTCGACGTCTTCACGCGTATGCAGGAGGAATGCAGCCCCAAGATCGACCACGATCTGGGCTACGGCGCCCGGGTCATCCACATTCCCGCCGGTCCCATCGCGCCGATCTCCGTGGCGGAGATGGAACCGTTTGTCGACGAATTCGCTGCGGGCATCCTCGCCTTCGCCGCAGCCGAGGGACATCAGTACGATGTAATCCACAGCCACTACTGGTTGTCGGGCCCGGCAGGCGAACAGTTGCGCGCGGCCTGGCCGGGCACGCCTCTCGTCCACATGTTCCACACGTTGGGCCACAGAAGACGCCATTGCAGGCGACGCCGGGGAGCGCCTCCCAAGCGGCTGGACGGGGAAACGCATCTGGTGCGCAGCGTGGATTGCCTCATCGCGGCCACGCCGGCGAGCGCAGCCAGTTGATGGAACTGTACGGCGCGGATCCGGCCGCCATCACCGTCATTCCGCCCGGTGTGGACCTGTCCCGCTTTCGGCCCATCGAACAGAACGAGGCCAAGCATCTCATCGGCATTCCGGGCTGGCGCAAGAACATTCTCTTCACCGGGCGCATCGAGCCGCTCAAGGGCATCGACACGCTGCTGGGCGCGCTGGCGCTGTTGCGTGAACGGCACCCCGGCGAGTTGGACAACGTCTGCGTGACCATCATCGGCGGCAACCCGTGGGCCGATACGCTGGACGAAGAGATGGCGCGGCTGCACGGTCTGCGGGAGCAGCTCGGCCTCCACGATCTGGTGACCTTCGCCGGCTCGCGCGACCAGGATCTGTTGCCCTACTACTACGCCGCCGCGGGATGGTGGTCATGCCGTCCCATTACGAGAGCTTCGGCATGGTGGCGCTGGAGAGCATGGCCATGGGCACGCCGGTCATCGCGCCCGAGGTGGGTGGGCTGGCGCACCTGGTGCGCGACGGCTACAACGGCTACCTCGTGCCGTCGCGCGATCCCGCGGCGCTGGCCGCGCGCATTTGGACGTGCTGGAATGTGAAGGGTGTCGCCGCCGGCTGGGCGGCGAGCGTGCTCTGACGCAGGGGTTTGATTGGTCCAAGATTGTGGAAGATCGCGCGGCCTATGTGGGCGCATGCACATACGCCGTCTTTGCATGATGATTTAGCCAGTGAGCCGGATTTGTGTGCAGGCCTACTGCAATACCTTCGCCAAAGCTCAGGTCTTTAGGGCAGCAGATCGACGATGAATGCTGCCGAGTGCGGTGATGATGCGAACGATCTGGTCAGAAAGAAAAGACGACGGTGGTTCGGGCAAGAGATTTAATGTCTCGATGGCATACCGTCGTCCCCGGTAGAAGCTCTTCAAATCGAGGATGCCGCCATCGGCATCTGTCTGACGCAACTGTTGCAAGAGAACGTGAGACACGTTGACCATAAAGAACGAAAGACTGACCGCATTGATGACAGGCGCCGCCTTGATGTTCATGAAGTCTTCCAGTCCCCAGAACTGCTTGGCATCCCTGAAGTTGAACTCGATCTGGAAGCGCAGCTGGTAGTAGTCAATGAGTTTGTCATACGCCAGATCCAGGTCATCGCTGAACAAGACGACGTGACCACGTGCGCTGGAGACCAGATTGGTCTTGACGATGACGACGACATTCAAGGGCGCCGCGAAACACTTATGCAACAGGGGCGCCTGGTAGATGTCGGTCCGAATCTTGTCTTCCTGATAGGTCGCCTTGCGATATTTCTCCGGAATCGCCTGGTAGTCGAGCTTGGCGCCGTAGCGACGTCGCGGCCCGAATTGCTTTTGTTCGCCGTCGTAGACAAAGTAGAGCGCAGCGTTGTTGCGCAACTTGCTCACCAGATGCAGCGACGTTGCGTGCAGGACCATCTGCAGCGCATTGTTGTTGCCGAAATGACCATCCAAGACCAGATATGAAACGGAACAGAAGCCGGTCACCAAGTGCATCACCTTCTGGAGCAGACCTTCAACGAAGTGCAGTTCAGGCGTCCACTCCACTTGGGTCTTGTCCTGGTTCTTACTCCCCTTAAGGGCGACCCGCTTGTGCTTGCTTGCGGCAGGCTTCTTGAACTTCGCCTGCTTCTTGCCTTTGGCGGTTTGCACGCTGCTGCTTTTCTGCGTCGCTGCGCACCCGTTGTTCAACCAGGAGCGGATACGACTTTCGTTCCTGCAAACTCACCAGTGAGAGGGCGAAGAAAGAGAGCCCTGCAACCGGCTTGCCGTAGATCGATGAGAAGAAATCAATCCGTGCGTCTGTTTCCCAGCTTTCGTCACCACCGTTTCATCGCCACGGCCAGCAGGTATTCCTCGTCCCACTTCAGCAGATGGTGACGCAGAAAGAGCCAACTCATCTGCAACCAGGGCAAGCTCTTGCCGAACCAGCGTTGAATCGTCCGATGGCTGCCGCCCTTTTCCGTCCAGCGGGAGGCCCAGCATGGTGACCCGACCCGTCATTGTCAACATCGCCACGATGATTCGGTTCAGTTGCCTGACCGTTGTCTTGTCTACATTGGTTAAACAGGCCAGAGTGCGATAATCTCTGTCATGAGCGATTGACCTCGATGATCTTCTGACTTTGGTCGGTTTGAAAATCATCTTATTCAATCGCTCATCTCTTTTTCCGCCAAATTCTGGCGAAGGTATTGCTACTGGCTACAAATTATCACGTTTCACGCCTCACGCATCACGCCCCCAGCATGGCAAACCGCGCCGTAAAATGGCGCAACACCGGCGGCTCGTAGACCATGCGCACGCCGCGCAACGTCTCTTTGCGTGTGTTGACGTACTCCAGCACCTCGGCCACGTAGTCGATGTAGCTCTGGGTGTAGACCCGGCGGGGAAAGGCCAGCCGCACCAGTTCCATGGCGCTGGGCTGCTCGCTGCCGTCCGGCTGCTTGCCGAACATGACCGAGCCGATCTCCACCGCACGCACGCCCCCCTTCCACATAGAGCGCCAGCGCCAGTGCCCAGGCCGGATACTCGTTCCAGGGGATGTGGGGCAGCATAGTCTTGGCATCGATGTAGAGCGCGTGGCCGCCGGTGGGCTTGACGAACGGGATCCCAGCCCGGTCCATGCGCTCGCCCAGATACTCCACCGAGCAGATGCGATAGTGGAGATAGTCCTCCTCCAGCACCTCTTCCAGCCCCACGGCGATGGCCTCCAGGTCGTAGCCCGCCAGGCCGCCGTAGGTGGGGAAGCCCTCGCCCAGAATCTCCATATTTTTGCAGCGCATGGCGAGGGTCGTCATCGTTCATGGCCAGAAAGCCGCCGATGTTGGCCATGCCGTCCTTTTGGCGCTCATGGTGCAGCCGTCGGCATAGCTGAACATCTCCTGCGCGATGGCCAGCGGCGTGGCGTCGGCGTAGCCCTCTTCGCGCTGCTTGATGAACCAGGCGTTCTCCGCAAAGCGACCGCGTCGGAAGAGCGGCACACCGTGGAACCGGCAGATGGCGCTGGCGGCCGGATGTTGGCCATGCTCACCGGCTGGCCGCCGCCCGAGTTATTGGTGACCGTGACCATGGCCAGCGGCACCGCTCTTTCTGTTCCGCAAGGGACCGTTCCAGCGCGGCCAGATCGATGTTCCCCTTGAACGGGAGAATCAACTCGGGCGGTACTCGGGGACAGGGAATGTCCAGCGCCTGGGCGTTGAGGTATTCCACGTTGGCCCGGGTGGTGTCGAAATGGGTGTTGTTGGGCACGACATCGCCCGGCTTGAGCTCAGAGCCGAAGAGAATGCGTTCGGCCGCGCGGCCTTGGTGGGTCGGGATTACATGCTTGAAACCGGTGATCTTCTGCACCGCGGCCTCGAAGCGATAGAACGAGCGCGCCTGCATAGGACTCGTCTCCCATCATCATCCCCGCCCACTGGCGCGAGGACATGGCCCCCGTTCCCGAGTCGGTGAGCAGATCGATGAGAATGTCGTCGGCATGGAGCAGAAAGAGGTTGTAGCGGCCGCGTCCAGCGCAGCCAGCCGTTCTTCCGCGTCGTCCGCCGGATCGGCTCCAGTCTTGATGCGGAAGGGTTCAATGATGGTCTTGAAGGGCATGAGTTGCGCTCCTGTGGGCATGTTGAATCTTCAATCTTGAGAGTGACAACGGTCGGGGAGGCCGTGTGTGTTGATATCCGTTCGTTCCTCACGGATGAGGGTTCGCCACGCCGAACTCGGCCAGCGCGGCCGCGAGATCCAGGTCCGGCGTGTAGTGGATGGCGTGCATGCCCACGGCGCGCGCACCCTCCACGTTGTGCATGAAGTCGTCGACGAAGATCGCCTCGTCCGGTTGCCGGCCCAACCGTTCCAGGGTGCGTTGAAAGATGCGCGCATCCGGTTTCATGATGCCCTCGTAGGCCGAGCCGACGATGAGATCGAAGGCGTCCGCCATGGGATAGCGGTGTGTGACCACGTCGGTGAGATCGTCCATGGCGTTGCTGATGATGGCGGTCTGGTACGGCCCGTGCAGCCGCCGGATCAGGTTCACGTCGGCCGCGTTGAGGCGGTCGCCGCCGAAAAAGTCGCGGCGGAACGCGGCCAGAGTCGCGTCGTCCGCGCCCAGTTGGGCCTGCACCCAGGCCCACAATTCTGCCGCCGACATCTGCCCGTGCTGGGCTTGGCGGCCCATCTCGCTGTTGAAGACCAGAAATTCAGCGCGCCCCGGTCCCAGGCCGAACCGTTGTTCGGCGCGGCGACGGGGCGCCGGATCGTCCGTGCGCACCAGCACGCCACCGACGTCAAAGATCAATGCTCGAATCATGCGTGTTGCCCCAAATCGGTGATAGACTCATCTCAAAAACTCACTTGCAGGCCCTTTGTGCAGATGTTATCATGGGACCTGGTCAACCCATAGAATCGGTGTGATCCCTCGCACGCATCTTGGCGTTGACGCTGTCCACAAAAAGCGTGTTCACCGTGTTCAACCGTCAAAATTATCCATGTCGCATAGGAGGATACAATGTTGAGAAAGCGCATGTTGGTGCTCGTGACCGTGCTGATGTTGCTGGCGGTCGTGTTTGGCGCCTGTGCCGCACCCGTGGCCGCGCCCAGCGGGGACACCGGTGGCGGTGAAGCAGCGGCCGGCGGCGAAGCAGGCCCCGTGACCATCACCTGGGCCATGTGGGGCAGCCCGGCCGAAATCGAGACGCATCAGGCTGTAGCCGATGCGTTCATGGCCGAGCAGGACGCCATCAAGGTCGAAATTCTGAGCGAGCCGTGGGGCGACTACTTCACCCGCATCCAGGCGCTCTGGGCCAGCGGCGATTCCAGCGTCATCCCGGACGTGCTCTTCCTGTCGCCTGTTGTGAATTATGCCGCGGAAGGTGTGCTGCAGCCGCTGGACGATTTGATTGCCGGTTCAGATTATAATCTTGACGACTATTGGCCCGGCCTGATCGAGTTTGCGTCTTACGACGGTCAAGTCTACGGCTTCCCGCGCGACAGTGGCCTGGAAGTGCTCTACTACAACAAGGACATCTTTGACGAGGTCGGCATCGAATATCCCAACGATTCGTGGACGTGGGATGACCTGGCGACGGCCGCCGAAGCGCTCTCCATCGTGGACGCCAACGGCCGCGTGGAGCGTTACGGCCTGGCCATGGAGGGCGGTAAATACGGTCTGTGGATCATGCAGAACATGGGCTTGATTCTCGACGACATGGACAACCCGTCCAGTTGTCAGCTTGATCAGGGCCTGCGGCCATGGACGCCATCAAGTTCTTCGCCGGGTTGATGGATGTGCGGGCTACGCCATGCGTCCGGCCGAACTGAACTGCGGGCGGCGATGCCGGTGTCTTCCAGAGCGGTCAGGCGGCCATGATCATTCAGAACGCCAGCCGCGTTTCGGCCTTCAAATGCGGCGGACATGAACTACGACGTTCCGTGATCCGATTCCCGAAGGCGGCCAACGTTTCCAGCAAACGCCGGCGGCGGCCTGGGTCATGAGCAGAGCGACAACAAGGACGCGGCGTGGACCTTCCTGCAGTGGCTCCAGAGCACCGACGGCGCCAGCGCATCTACACCGAGTCGGGCGAAATCCCGCCGGCGCTCATGTCCACGGCCAAGTCCGACGCCTTCTTGGGTATGGACACGCCACCGGCCAATCGCCAGGCTTTCATCACCGAAGGTGAGAACGGCAAGGTCGGCCGGCAGGGCGGGTTTCCCTGAGTGGAACGAACTGGACGGCTCATCATCGGCCTGGCGCTGGACACCCATCTGGGCCGGTGAAGCCACCCTCGAATGTCCTGCCCGGCCTCTGCGAGCAGGTCAATCGCGTTTGGCGGAGAATGGGTATCCGAAATAAGAGCAAAGAGATTGGGGGAGATTGGAGATTGGGAGATTGCTTCCCGTCAATCTCCCAATCTCCGTAATCCCTCAATCTCCTAATCTCCAATCTCATGACCCAACAGTCATTATCGGCTTCACACCCCCACCCTCCCGCAACCCCTTCCGCTGGCGTCCGATCTGCGTGGGAGGGGTATTTGTTCTTGCTGCCCAGTTTGGTAAGGGTTCCACTTTCGCGTTTCTGGCGGTGGTGATTTCGTTGGGGCTTAGCTTTTCGGATTGGGGGCTGACCGGGTGGAAGGGCTTCACGGGGCTGGAGCAACTACTGCTCGCTGGTGCGCGATCCGGTCTTTTGGAAGGCGTTTCGTAACACGGTCTTCTACATCGTGACCATCGTGCCGTTGCAGCTGGCCCTTGGCCTGCTGCTGGCGGTCATGCTCAACCAGGGGCTGCGGGGCAAAGCTCTTCTACCGGGTGATTTACTTCATGCCCGTGGTGACCACCATCGTCGCGGGCGATCGTCTTCCGGTTGTTGCCTAGCGAACAACGACCGCTGGCTGATATGTCACCGTTCGTCAGGCGTCACCGGGTTGCCCATCCGCCCGCCGGACTGGCTCAACAGCACACGTTACGCCAAATGGGCCGTGGTCATGTTAACGCTGTGGAAGAACGTGGGCTTCACTATGGTCATCTACCTGGCCGCTTTCCAGGGTGTGCCCGAATCGCTCTACGACGCGGCCGAGACCGATAGCCAACCGCTGGCAGCGCTTCCGCCACGTCACCTGGCCCATGATCAGCCCCACGACCTTCTTCCTGATGATCCTGCAGATGATCGGCGGCGTTCCAGCTTTTCACCGAACCCTTTGTGACGACGCGGCGGTCCGGCCAATCGACCTTGACGGTGGTCCAATACATCTACTCCAACGCCTTCGAGTTCGCCGCATGGGCAAGGCCGAGTACATTGCCTGGTTCCTCTTCCTCTTCATTTATCCGAACCTATGACCTCGCGCTGAAGCTGAACCTGATCACCCGGCATCTGCGCCTGCAATTCGAGCGCGGCCGGCTCATTGAGATCGGCACCTACACGCCCGAGCACTTCTACGACGGCGACATCCTGCTGCCGGACCTCACCATCCTCCACGTGCTCTTCCGCTATCGCACCATTGCCGAATTGGAGCACGTGCTGCGTGACTGCTTTGCCGCCAACGCGGCCGGCGAAGTTCTGCTCAACGCGCTCTTTCCCAAAGAGAGCACCTTTATCTCTGCGTTTCCGTAACGATTCCACGACAAGGAGGACGCCATGTCTGCACGAATCGCCATTGTCACCGGCGCCGCCAGCGGCATCGGCAAAGCCGTGGCCGAAGCGCTGGCGGCCGACGGCGCGCAGGTGGTGGTCTGCGACATCAACGAAGACGCGGGCGCGGCGGTGGCCCGAGCGCTCGGTGGCTTCTTCGTGCGCGGCGACCTGTCCACCCGGGCCGATTGCCGCGCCCTGGTCGACGCGACGCTGGCGCGCCACGGCCGCGTCGACATCCTCGTCAACAATGCAGGCTTTCAGCACATCGACGCCATCGACGCCTTCCCCGAAGACACGTGGGACACCATGATCGCGCTCATGCTCACCGCGCCCTTTCTGCTGACCAAGTACGTGTGGCCGTCCATGCAGGCCCACGGCTGGGGCCGCATCATCAACATCGGCTCGGTCCACAGCCTGCGCGCGTCGCCGTTCAAGGCCGCGTACATCAGCGCCAAGCACGGTCTCCTCGGCCTCACGCGCACCGCCGCGCGCGAGGGCGGCGCACACGGCATCACCGTCAATCTGATCGCGCCGGCCTACGTGCGCACGCCCCTGGTGGAGAACCAGATCGCGGATCAAGCGCGCACACGAGGTATTTCTGAAGACGAGGTCGTGGAGAAAGTGATGCTGGCGCCGGCCGCAATCAAACGGCTGGTGGAACCCAACGAGGTGGGCGACCTGGTCACCTTCCTCGCCTCGGACAAAGCCGGGGCCATTTCAGGCGCGGTGATGACGATCGATCTGGGCTGGACCGCAGGATGAAGAGAGACTGAGAGATCAAGAGATTGGGAGATTAAGAAGCGTCCTTCGTCACCGCCCAATCTCCAATCTCTTAATCTCCAATCCATCCGTGTCCATCCGTGGCTAAGCTTTCCCCGCGTTTGCATTCGCACAAAAGTTCTGGTTTCATTGGGGCATGAAGGACGCAATGGGCGCCGCAATCGGCAAAATCGTCAAATCCAATAGCCACATCGACTACGTCTGCCAGGTCTACGCGCCCGGCGAGATGACGCCCGCGCCCGCGCCGGATGCATACGCGTTCGGCTCCTTCGTGGCCATCGAGAGCGAGGCCGCGACCGGCGCGCTCATCGGCGTGGTCTACAACACGCAACTGGTCAACCCGGACTTCGGCAACCTGGGCCCGCGCCTGAGCAGCCGCGCCGATCTGGAGGTCTTCTCGCCCGATTACCTCATGGAGACGGCCACGTTGGTCGGGCTGCTGACGGTGGGCTGGACGGACGCGGCGGGCGGCGTGCATCAGGGCGTGCCCGCGCTGGCCACCAATGTCAACGCGCCCGTGCGCCGCTTGCGCAAGGATGAACTCGTGGCCTTTCACCGCCGGGACGGGCTGCTTTGCCTGCATTATCTGCCCGTGCTCATGGCCCAGGACAATCCGCTGGTGCCGCCGCTGCTGCTGGCGATCATCGAGCGGCTGGGCGAGTTGTTTCCCGAAGAACGCAGCCGGTTGACCGTTATGCGCAACAATTTGGCATGGCGACGGACTGTGACGCCGATGGGATAGGCCGGCAGCGAATACACACTCAGAAATCGAGGAGTGGCCCCCGATGCCTACGATTTCACGTTTCTTTGGCATTGCGATACGCATGTATTGGGAAGCCGGCAATCCACATCATCGCCCGCATTTCCATGCGTATTATCAAGACTATGCCGCCGTGTTCGCCATCGATGACCTGAGTTTGTTGGGCGGCGCATTGCCTGAACGTCAGATGCGTTACGTGCTATCTTGGGCACGTGAGCACCGCAACGAACTTGAGGAGAATTGGGTGCGGTTGTGGAGCGGTCGCACAGCACAACAGATCGATCCGCTTTCGTGAAGGAGGCAAGTATGCACGATCTCTATCGCGTCGAAAAGTGTGTTGTCGTCGGACCATACACGCTCTCGCTTCAATTCGATGACGGCTTGGTGCGCGTGATCAACTTTGAGCCGGTCTTGCATGGCGAGTTGTTCGGGCCGCTGCGTGACCAGGCCTTGTTTGCGCAGGTGCGCGTCGACGATGAGGCGCATACGATCGTGTGGCCCAACGACGCGGATTTCGACCCGGAGACGCTCCACAACTGGCCCGCTTACGTTGATGAATTGACCGCCGCCGCCCGACGGTGGCAAACCCATCCAGTTTCGTACTCATGACTACCCACTGCATCGGCACCGTCAAAGGACCGGGCGAGACGCCCAACGAGTTCACGGTCATCGCGCCCGACCCGGCGCGGCAGGCCAAGTTCGGTGAATTCGTCTACTACATCACCGACGTGGACGGCCAGGAGCGGCGCATCCTGGGCCGCATCACTGCGCGGCGGGCGGTGCGCATCTTTCCCGACAGCTTCATGGCCGACCCGGACGTGCCGCCCGCGGAGGTGGCCGCGCTGGTGGGCTATGACAGCGACGCCAACGAACTTTTCGAGTTGACCGTCACCGTGCTCGGCTACCACAGCACGCAACTGGGCGACTTCATCAACCCGCGCGTGCCGCCGTTGGGTGGGTCGCCGGTCTTTATCGCCGAGGACGAATTCCTGGCCGAGGTGCTCAGCAAGCGCAAGCGCGCCGAGATCGGCAGCGCGCACATTGGCAACTTGCTCAGCCGGGAGCAGGACGCGGTGCCCATCGTGCTGGACGTGACCGGCTTCACCAGCACGCACCTGGCCATCATCGCCAGCACGGGCAGCGGCAAGAGCTATCTTGCGGGCGTGCTGCTGGAAGAGATGATGCGGCCCTACAACCGCGCCTCGGTGCTGGTGGTCGATCCCCACGGCGAGTACAACACGCTGCAGGAGATGCAGAATCGGTCCGAGTTTTACGACGGCGACTATAAGCCGCGCGTGCGCATCTTCCGCCCGGACCAACTGCGTGTGCGCATCGACAGCCTGACGCTGGCCGACCTGCGCTATCTGCTGCCCAATCTCTCGGACAAGATGCACTACCAACTGGGCCGGGCCTTCAACTTTGCCCAGCGCAGCTTCCGCAGCGGCTACACGCTGGAGCAACTGCTCTACGCCGTGCGCCAGACGTCCGAGGGCAAGAAGGACGGCGGCGACGAGCCGCCCGGTTTCGAGGACGAAGACCCGACCACCGGCGCGCTCATCTGGCGCTTGCACTCGGTGCTGGGCAACAGCCGGGTCTTCAACGACTTCGAGAACCTGGACCTGCACGAACTCTTTGCGCCGGGCCTGTGCACCGTCATCCAACTCAACGAAGTCGACCAGCGCGAGCAGCAGGTGATTGTGGCCACGCTGCTGCGCCGGGTCTACCAGGCGCGCATTGACACCAGCAAACAGAAGGTGCAGCGGGGCGACGCCACCTACGTGCCCTTCCCCGTCTTCTGCCTCATGGAAGAGGCCCACAACTACGCGCCCGCCAACGCGGACGCGGTCAGCTCCGAGGTGCTCAAGACCATCCTCAGCGAGGGGCGCAAGTTCGGCGTGAGCATCGGCCTCATCAGCCAGCGGCCGGGCAAGCTGGACAGCGACGTGCTCAGCCAGTGCATGACCCAATGCATCATGCGCATCACCAACCCCATCGACCAGAACCGCATCGCCGAGTCGGTGGAGAGCGTGGGCCGGGACCTGCTGCGCGAACTGCCGTCGCTGAGCAAGGGCCAGGTCATCGTCTCCGGGGCCAGCGTCAACACGCCGGTCATGCTGCGCGTGCGCACCCGCCTCACCACCCACGGCGGCGAAAGCATCAACGCGCCGGAAGAGTGGCTCCAGTGGTTCGAATCCGGCCGCGATCGGGAGGACGCCCGCGACACCGCCCCCTTCGCCGAACGCCCCTTGCGCTTGGAAGACGACGGCGACGTTCTGTTCGCAAGCTAGACGGATCCCCTCGCCCCTCGCCTCACATGACCCCACCATGACCATCGCCACTAGCCGGTTCCCGTATTTGCCGTTACACTAGCCTCCGTCAACCCAACCGCCCCACCTTTGCGGAGTCAATGGCATGGATCGGAACGGCATGGACCCGATGGTGCGCACCGAACACCTGAGCAAGACCTATCGCCGCGGCGACGGCAGCGAACTCCACGCGGTCAAGGACGTGAACCTGGAGATCCGCCGCGGCGAGATCTTCAGCCTGCTCGGCCCCAACGGCGCGGGCAAGACCACCACCATCTCCATGATCAGCGGGCTGGTCGCGCCCAGCGCGGGCGATGCCTTCATCGGCGGCCACTCCATCACCCGGGACGCGCTGGCGGCCAAACGGCTCATGGGCTTCATT
Organism: Caldilineaceae bacterium; assembly: GCA_041391205.1. Taxonomy (GTDB): domain Bacteria; phylum Chloroflexota; class Anaerolineae; order Caldilineales; family Caldilineaceae; genus JAWKOK01. The sequence continues at coordinate 19,302 of JAWKOK010000009.1, read as the reverse complement.
CCCCAGGAGATCGCGCTCTACCCCGAACTGAGCGCACGTCAGAACCTGCTCTTTTTCGGACGCATGTACGGCATGGGCGGCAAGGAACTCAACCGCCGCGTCGACGAAGTGCTCGACTTCATCGACCTGACCGACCGGCAGAAGGACAAGGTCGACTCCTTCTCCGGCGGCATGAAGCGGCGGGTCAACATCGGCGCGGGCCTCATCCACCGCCCGGACCTCATCTACATGGACGAGCCCACCGTGGGCATCGACCCGCAGAACCGCCGCCGCATTCTGGACACGGTCATGCAACTGCGGGACGAGTACGGCATGACCGTGCTCTACACGACCCATCTCATGGAAGAGGCCCAGGAACTGAGCGACCGCGTCGGCATCATCGACCACGGCGAGATCATCGCGCTGGGCGAGCAGGGCGAACTGACGCAGCAGGTGGGCGAGGAGGACCGGCTGGAACTCACCGTGGACGGCCAACCCATGCCCGCCGATCTGCCGGATCGCATCCGCGCCGAAGTGGACGGCGTCACCAACGTGCTCTACACCGCGCCCTCCGACCGGGAACTCACCGGCCGGGAGACCGTCACCCGCGATATTGCGCTGGGCGAACTGACCATCTTCGCCCGGCGTGGCCGCCAAGCCTTGCCCGACATCATCCAACTGGTCAACGCGGCGGGCGTGGAAATTCACTCCGTCCGCGTCAAAGAGCCGGATCTGGAAGCGGTCTTTTTGGCGCTGACGGGACGGGCGTTGCGTGACTGAAAACGCAAGATTGAAGATTGAAGATTGGACTGACTGCCGATCGGGTCAAATAGATGCGTTCGGGGTACTTGAGACTGTGTTACCCGGATGTCGCCAATCATCCCAGTCGGCAGTCAACCCAATCTTCAATCTTCAATCCTGCTTTTTACCCCTTGAGGATTAAAGCGTTTTTTCCGGAGCGGGAGTAACCTTTCAGAAATCAGTTTGGATCCCTTCCGCAATCGAATCTAAAAGATCCGCGGCAAATCTGGCAACCATTGCTTGCTTAGATACGAATTGAAAAGAAGATAGCACATATATTTCTACGCTTAATTTCGAAAACATACCCCGCCATGGAACATGGTTTGCCCCATATCAACGTTCAAGCTTACGATCATAATGTCCACATAGCATCCAAAGTTGCCACGTTGAAAAAGGCCTGGACGCCAGCGGGTAGTTGGCGTTAACGAAATCTGTCTTGCTCAAATCATTGGGCTGGAAATACCCCTTCTTGAGTTGGCGCTGCGGGGGCGGTGGCGGTTCGACCATTGCCGACGTGCCGGTGGTGGTGGTCAATCTGGACGAGGGCATCGACTTCGACGGATAGGACGCAGGCGCGGGCGACGACCAGCCGTTTAGCTTCGGCGCGCAGGCTCACGTCCATCCTCGGCGGGACGACCGGCGACAGCGAGATGCCGGCAACACGTTTGCGCTGCCGGCGATGCCGGCCTCGTCGTCGGCGGCGAGGAGGGCGCCGGTGACAACGGTGGCTTCGACATGACGCTGGAGGAACTGCTCGCCGTGACCACGCTCGACGGCGCGGACGCTGCGAGGGCGCTTGTCGACAGCGGCGCAGACTGTGGCCGTCATCATCCCGCTGCCTTCTCCGGCATGCTGCCACAGTTCGGCGGGGGCGCCGCTCCAGCCCGTTCGCCGTGAGTCCCGATGCCGAGCGTGCAGATCGAGGTCTACGGCAGCGGCGCGCATCCGGTGTCGGAAAGCAGCGGTGCGCAGCGTGGTCGAGGGCATCACCAACCAGTCCCGCGCAGTTCGGTGGCCTGGGGCTTTGATGGCCGATGCAGGTCTTTGTGGGCGGTGGACCTGGCGCAACTGGACACCGGCGCCGTGAATGCCGACGCCGTGCCCGCGCGGGCACGCGTCGTGGGACGAGTGAAGCGGCTTCTGCTGCGCTTGGCCACGGCCAGCCACGTGGTTCGGCGCAATCGTCCAGCGCGGGGCCGGGGCGCGGTGGCCAATCTCAGTTGCCTCTTTGATCCGGACCTCAACGCGGTCACGGCGGTGCAGCAGCCGCTGGATGACCTCCAGACCCAGAGCCGCTTCAACCGGGTGCTCGTGGCCATCGGCGCGGCGCAGGCCGTCTTCTTTGCCCTCTTCACCGGCGTCTTCGGCGTGGCCGGCCTCTACGAGAGCCGCCAGTGGACGCTCCAGCGCCTGTTGGTGACGCCCACGCCGCGCTGGCAGGTGCTGGCCGGCTTTCTCACCGGCAACCTGGTGGTGGTCATCATGCAGCTGGTGCTGCTGTTGCTGGCGCTGACCGTGGTGGCCAGTATCGTCAGCGGCGCGTTGACCCTTCATCTGGGGCAGCAACGCCAGGTCTGCTGGCAGCGCTGCTCAGTGCTGGCGTTGGCGCTCTGCGTATCGGGGCTAGGCGTGCTCGTGAAGGTATACTGGGCATCGCGCACGCCCGGGCAGGTGCAGATCTTCGGCCCCATGGTCAATATGACCTTGGCCGCGCTGGGCGGTGCGTTCGGCTTCGCCCTGCCCGCGGCGTGGCGCAACTGTCGCTCATCACCTGGGGCGTGGGTGCGTTCAGCGCCTTGGCCGCAGGCGACACCGACATCTGGCTGAACCTGGCCGTGCTCTTTGGCCAAGGGCATCCTCTTCTTTGGCATCGGCGTCTGGCTCTTCCGCCGGCGCATGTCGTTGTAGATCGGACTGACTCCATGCGTCATCAACATTGCCCGCAAGATCTGCGGGTCTTCTTCGCCTCGTGGGGCAACATCATCGGCCTGACCTGATTCCCATCGCCTTCACGCTGGTGCTGGGCTGGTCCTTCAGCGACGACGGCGGCCCCACCTACGTGCGTCGACGTGGTGGACCTGTCTGGACGTGCGCCCGCCATCGCATTCGTGGACGTGAGCTGCCAGGTCATCAGATCAGCTGCTGCTCTGTCGTGGACAACACGCCGGACAATGACTGCCGTCTCGCCGACGCCGGCGCGCCGCTCACCGTGGACGCCGCGCTGGCGCGTCCGTGATGGGCGCACCACAGCCGTCATCGTCATCCCAGCCGCGTACGGCGCGTGGCGCGTCTGCCACGGTGCAGATCGACTACTTCTCCCAGGAAGACCCCACCGCACCCAGCCCCGTCTTCCAAAGCGTGAATGGCCGCGGTGATCCAGCGAGGTCAATACGGCCAGTGTGGCCGGGCAGGTGAGCATGGACGTGGTCGATCGGCTCGATGCGGCCGCGCCCGCCGCTCTTTGCGGATGGGGTGGCGCCGCTGCTGGGTTCGCCGATGCATCTCTGCCCGCCCATGGTCACCCGGCTAGAGGAGCGACCGGATGCGGTGCGCTTCGTGGTGGCAGGGACACCACCGCAGATCCGGCCGCGGACAGCTTCACCCAGTCGGTGCCGGGGATGGGCTCCATGTTTGTCATGTTCACGGTGATGGCAGGATGGCGCTGCTGGTGCGCGAACGGCAGCAGTGGACGCTGCAGCGGCTGGCCGTCATGCCGCTGCGCCGAGGGCGGAATTCTCGGCGGCAAGCCGGATCTGGCCTATTTCACGCTGGGCATGATCCAGTATCAGATTATCTTTGGGGTGGGCTGGGCGCTGGGGACGAACTTCGGCCCGCGCCCGGCGCGCTCCCTGGCCGTCATGGTGCGTTCGTCCTCTGCGTGACCGCGCTGACGTTTGCGCTGGCCCCGCATGCGCAGCGAGCAGCAAGCGTCAGGGCTGGCGCTTGCTCGGGCTGACGCTGGCGCCGTTGGGCGGGGCGTGGTGGCCGCTGGAGATCGTGTACGATTTCGCTGCGCACGATTGGGCACCTGTCGCCGGTGGCCTGGGCCATGGGCCGCCGTTCCAGAAGATCATTTACTTCGGCGCGGATTCTCCGCTATCACGCTGGAACTGGGCGTGCTCACCGCCGCGGCCGCCGTTCTCTTCGCCCTCGGCATCGCCGGCTTCCGCATCGAGTGAAAAAAACATGAGCCACGGATGGACGCAGATAAACACAGATTGAACAGCAGAAAAACAAATTCAGATTCAATTATTTTAGACAAAAAACGGATCTGGAGATGAATTCAAACTCTTTCTTTGTGTTTATCTGTGTTCATCTGTGTCCATCTGTGGCTGATGAGCTTGTCACTCGCTCGTGGCCGTGGAGGAGGCGTCTTGGCCTTCCAGGGACTCGATCATGCGCACCATGTCCGTGCGCGTGACGACGCCGACGACCACGTTGTTGTCGAGCACCGGCAGCATGAAGTTCTCCGGATCCAGCATGATGCGCAACGCTTCGTCCACCGGCGTGTCCGGCGTCACGGTGGCGTAGTCCTCCGCATCCCCTTCCATCAACTCGCCCGCGGTGGTGGCCAGGGCCAGGCGCAGTTGCTCTTTGTACTGGCGATACTTCTCCGGGTTCACCGGAATGTAGCCGGAGAGAATGGTCAAATAGCGCGGCTCTTCCACCGGCGCATTGCGTGCGATCATGTCCAGTTCGGTGATGGTGCCGAGCAGACGACCGCCGCCGTCGACCACGGGCAAGCCGCTGATCTTGCGCTCGCGCATGATGCGCGCCACCTCGATCACCGACGTCTCCGGGCCGACCGTAATGGCCGGGCTGCTCATGATGTCCCGTACGTTCATTGCATGACCCCTAAATTTGGAATTGACCGTTTTTGTAGAATAGTTCGCCGTCGACCAGGATTTCGCTGTCGTTGCGCATGTCGCAGATGAAGTCCCAGTGGACGCTGGAATCGTTGCGGCTGCCCGTCTCGGGATAGCCCGCGCCCACGGCCATGTGCATAGTGCCGCCGATCTTCTCGTCGAAGAGAATGCTCTTGGTGAAGCGCTGGATCTGGTAGTTGGTGCCCACGGCGAACTCGCCCAGATAGCGCGCGCCGGCGTCGCTGTCGAGCTGGCTGAGCAGGTATGCCTCGTTCTTCTCGGCCCGCGCCGCCACCACCTTGCCGTCCTTGAACTCGAACTCCACGCCGCTCACCTCACGGCCCTGGCGGATGGCCGGGTAGTTGAAGCGCACCCAGCCGTTGACCGAGTCTTCCACCGGGCCGGTGAAGATCTCGCCGCTGGGCATGTTGCGCTTGCCGTCGCTGTTGATGAACGTGCGCCCGGCGATGGAGAGCCGCAGGTCCACGTGCGGCCCCTTGACGATCACCTCATCCTTGCCCGCCAGCCAGTCGATGAGGCGCTGCTGCGTGGCGTGGACCGCCTGCCAGCACGCCACCGGATCGGGCTGATCCGCATAGGTGGCGGCAAAGACGAAGTCCTCGTACTCGCGCAGGGACATGTCGGCTTCCTGCGCGTAGGCGGCGCACGGGTATTGGGTGCCCACCCAGCGATGCTCGCCCGCGGCGCTGCGCGCCATGACGCGGCGGCGGATGTCGCGGCGCGCGTTCTGCCAGACCTGCTGGCGCTGCGGGTCGACGTGAGACAGGTTGCGCGTGTTCTCCGCGGCGCGAATCATGATGCGGGCATCGGCGTGCGCGGCGACGGCCTCCTCAAACGGCGACAGCCAGCGCAACTGTTCCTCGGTGGCATAGTCAAAATGTGCGGCGCTGAGACCGTCGGCCGTCAAGTTCACGGTGGGATTGCCCCCGGCCCGCAGCACATGCGCCGTCACCGCCTCCACCAGCGGCAGCGCGATCACATGGCCTTCGATGTATACCCAGTCGCCCGCGCCCACGCTGGTGCAGTAGTTCACCAGGGTGTCGGCGAGTTTGTCAATGCGTGGATCGTTCACACGTCTGCTCCTTTCTGTGCGCCACCATTGTAACCTTCATCCGGGCGACTTCGCAACGGCTGCGGCGCGCGAATGTTTGGTGACAGGTTTGCCCATCCGGTTGGATTGACACACCCGCACGCGTGTGCCACAATCCAGCCCATTGACAATCGATCCGCTCTCAAACCGCTCACCCGGCGCCACTCACGAAACCGAACCGCCATGACCACTGTTCAGACACCGGACTGGGTTAAACACGCAGTCTTCTACCAGATCTTCCCCGACCGCTTCGCCCGCAGCCCGCGCACACACCACCCACGCGGCGTCACCTTCAAGCCGTGGGGCACCCCGCCTTCGGAGCAGGGCTACCAAGGCGGCGACCTCTACGGGATCGTCGATCGACTCGACTACCTCCAGGATCTGGGCATCACCGCCCTCTACCTGAACCCGGTCTTCATGTCCGCCTCCAACCACCGTTACCACACCTACGATTACATGGTGGTGGACCCGTTGCTCGGCGGCGACGCGGCCCTGCGCGCACTGATCGATGCGGCGCACGCCCGCGACATTCGCATCGTGCTCGACGGCGTCTTCAACCACGCCAGCCGCGGCTTCTGGGCCTTCCATCACATCCTGGAAAACGGCGGCAACTCGCCCTACATCGACTGGTTCATTGTGCACGATTGGCCCCTGCGCCCCTACAATCACAGCGAGGAGGAGCCGCACAATTACGCCGCCTGGTGGGATCTGCCGGCGCTGCCCAAGTTTAACATCGCCAATCCGGGCGTGCGCGACTATCTGCTGAACGTGGCTGCATATTGGGTCGACTTCGGCATCGACGGCTGGCGACTCGACGTGCCCGAGGAGATCGACGACGTCCCCTTCTGGCAGGAATTCCGCCGCCGGGTGCGCGCCGCCAATCCCGAGGCGTACATCGTGGGCGAGATCTGGCACGAGGCCCAGGATTGGCTGCGGGGCGACCGCTTCGACGCGGTCATGAACTATGTCTTCAACCGCAACGCTTTCGGCTATTTCGCCGCCGAGACGCTGCGCACCGACTACAAGCCCGGCGGTTACGAACTGCGTGCCATGGACGGCCCCACCTTTGCCCGCGCCGTGGATCACATGCTCAACCTGCACGACTGGCAGGTGACGCTGGCGCAACTCAACCTGCTGGACAGCCACGACACGGCCCGCGCCCTCTGGATCGTCGGCGGCGACGAGAGCGCGCTGCGCCTCTGCACCCTCTTCCAGATGACCATGCCCGGCGCGCCCTGCGTCTACTACGGCGACGAGATCGGCATGACCGGCGGCAACGACCCGGACAGTCGCGGCGCATTCCCGTGGCACGATGAGGACGCCTGGGATCTGGACCTGTTGGCCTATTTCAAGCGCGCCATCGCTCTTCGCCACGCGCATCCGTCGCTGCGCACCGGCACAGTCCAGCTTCTGCGTGCGGATGACGATGTCGTCGCCTTTCTGCGCACACTGGAGGAGGACGACACGCGAGAACGCACTGGTGATCTTCAACCGCAGCCGCCACGCCGTCACGGTCGCATTGGCGCTGCCCGACACCATCGCCGCGGGCACGGTCTTTGACGCGGCATGGGGCAGCGGACAGGTGGCTGTCCACGCGCACACGACCGGCGCGCTGACCGTGCCGGCCCGCAGCGGTGGTGCTGGTCGCCCGCCGCTGACTCCATGGCCGCCGTCGCCGTCGTGCTCAACCCATCGTCCGGGCGCAGGCGCGCCGCGGCGAGCAGGCCGACCTCGCCGCACGCTGGCCGCAGCCGGGCTGGACGCCCACTTCCTGGTCACGGCGGCCAGGCCATGCGGTGGAACTGGCGCGGCGAGTCCGCGCCGGCTACGGCACATCGTGGCGCGGCCGGCGGCGACGGCACGGTGAGCGAGGTGGTCAACGGGCTGATGGCCGCGGCGTCGCCAGGGCAACCGGCCGGCACGCTGGCGCTCTTGCCCTTCGGCTCGGGCAACGACTTCGCCGCCCATTTCGGCGTGCCCGGTGCGCTGGCCGGCGCAGTCGACGTCATCACGGCCGGGTGCACGCGCCGGATCGACGTCGGCTACGTGCGCTGCCACGAAGAGGGGCAAACATCCCGCTATTTCAACAACGGCATGGGCGTGGGTCTGGAAGCCGCCGTCACCTTGGCCAGCTACACGGTCCGCCGGCTGCAAGGGCTGCCTCTCTACCTGGCCGCCGCGCTCAAGACGCTACCGCGTTGCGGGCCGTCGACGTCACGCTGACGGCGCACGTCGGCGACGGCGGCACGTGGCAGCGTCACGCGCCCACGTTGATGGTCACGGTGGGCAATTCGCCCCGCTCGGGCGGCGGCTTCTACCTCACACCCGACGCGCGCGTGGACGACGGCGCGCTGGATGTGTGCGTCGCCACGGACGTGTCGGTGGGCCGGCGCTTTGTGTTGTTGCCCAAGGCGCTGCGTGGCCGGCACACGGACGACGCGGCCGTCACCATGTTGCGCGTGACGTCCCTGCACCTGGTTGCGCCCGCCGGCATCCCCGTGCAACTGGACGGCGAAGTGGTCGCACGCGCGGCCACCCAGGTGGATGTGACGCTGCTGCCCGCAAGCCTCGACGTGATCGTGCCGGCGTAGAGTCGGCTCCGAAAGCTTGGACTTTTTGCGGGCTTCACGATGAACGGAGAATCTCGTGACATTGACTATTCATGACCCGGACGCCTACCGGCTTGCCCGGGAACTGGCCGAAATCAAAGGACAGAGCGTGGACGACGTTGTGCTCGATGCGTTGCGCAATGAACGCGCAAGATTGGCGCAAGAGTGGCAGCGGAAAGCCGATACAAGTGAACTCTTGGCGATTGGCCACCGCTGTGCTGAACACCTCGTGCGGCCGGCGGGCGCAGTCGATCACGGAGCGCTCTTGTACGACGATACCGGCTTGCCCGCGTAGCCTGCGCTGGACTCTTGCGGCGGGTTCAGGTGTCGATCTGCTGCAGAAAGTTTCTAGAGTGCCAACAGTCTGATATAATCTCTTTTTGCCTGTCATTCACCAATTCTTGGTGAACCGAGTCAAAACCGTTTGCCCATGAACACCACGTCGGGGTTGCCGACCGAAACCATGTCGTCCGGATCACGCTCACGCCGCTGGCGCGGGGTGGTGCGCAATGCGCTGCGTCCGTTGGCCACCCGGCGCACGGATCTGAGCACCAGCGCGTCGGTCAATGTCCAGTTCTGGCTCGGCGAAATGCCGTGGCGGCCGACGGCGGCGTGGGCCGCGTTGGCCGGTGTGCTGGCGGCCGGGAGCATGTCGCCGGCAGGGCGTATCACTTGGCCCGTGGCGGTGCTGCTCTTCCTGCTGGTCGATCCGTTGTGGGGGGCGGTTTGGCGCTTGGCCGCCGGACGCGCCGAGCAGTTGCCGCTGCATGATCGGGTCATCGGCGGCCAGTTTTGGCTACCCTATCTGGCGCCCGATTCACCGGCCGCCCATCTGTTTGGCCGCAACACGGGCGACACGCTGCCCGTCCTGTTTCGCATCGCCTTTCCCACCGTGGTGGTGACGCTGCTGGTCGCCTCCGCATTGGGCGTGCCGGCGCTGGTCTTCACCGGGCTGGCGATCGTCGTCACGCTCTTCGGCTGGATCAACACCCGCCGCGCCCATACCGCGCCCATCTTTCTGCACAGCGTGATGACGGTGGGCTTGCCGTGGCTGTTGGCGTCGCTGCTCGCCGGCGCCGCCTTGACCGACAGCCGCGGGCTGATGCTCATGGCTGCGCTGTGGGTCGTTCACCAGTGGGGCGCGGGGCGACTGGCCCGCGTGGCCGACGACGTCCTGGGACTGGCGCTGCTGGCGGCGGCCGACGTGGCCATCGGCGCACTGTTGATCTGGCTGCAAACGCCGCTCTGGCTGGCGGTCTGGTTCGCCTGCGCGTTGCCCACCTGGTTCGCCGTCGCGCAACGGACGTCGGTGCGCAGGGTGGCGCTGTGGCACGTGGGCGCGCTGCTGGCCTGCGCCGCGGCCGTGGGTCAGGCCGTCATTTGAGCATGAACGCCCCACCGTCCACGACGTCACGCCGATGTGGCTGGAACAGTGTGGGTTGACTGTTGCGTAAAGGAAGAACGTATGAGTACTGTCACATCATCCGCGCAGGCTGCTGCGAACACGGATGAGCAAGCGAACGGTGCCGAGTTCCATCTCGTCACCATCGATGAAGTGCGCCGCGACCCCGAGGTGCTGGCCTTCTTGCACCGTGCCAACGAATCGCTGCGCGCGCTGGGGTACACCGAGCACGGCCAGCGGCACGCCGGGCTGGTGGGCCACATCGCTGAGAATGTTCTGGAACGTCTGGGCCATGACCGGCGCACCCACGAGTTGGCCAACATTGCCGGCTACCTCCACGACATCGGCAACGCCATCCACCGCCAGAACCACGCCCTCAGCGGCAGCCTCATGGCCTGGCGCATTTTGACGCGCCTGGGCATGTCGCCCGAGGAGTGCGCGCTGGTCATGAACGCCATCGGCAACCACGAAGAGGAGCGCGGCACCGCGACCACGCCCATCTCCGCGGCCCTCATCATCGCCGACAAGGCCGACGTGCACCGCAGTCGCGTGCAGAACCCGAACATGGCCGACTTCGACATCCACGACCGTGTCAACTATGCGTCGACGCGCAGCTTTGTGCGGGTGCTGAAAGAGCAAAAGATCATCGCGCTGGAACTGGAGATCGACACCAACTACGCCCAGGTCATCGAATACTTCGAGATCTTCCTCGACCGCATGACCATGGTGCGGCAGGCCGTCCAGTTCTTGGGCTGTGATTTTCATTTGATCGTCAACGAAACGAGACTCACCTGATCGGAATTGCATATGCGAATCGTGCGATTTACTGAAGCGTTTGAAGGTCTGCCGGCCTCCTGGTCGGTCTCACGCTGGGGCATGCTGGTGGACCAGGTGGTCTATCCGCTGGCCCAAGCGCCCTACTTGGACCCGCTGGACGAGGGGCTTTACGCGCCCATCATCGAGAGCAGCCCGCTGGCGCTGGACGACGTGGTGCTGCTCGCGCCCGTGCGCCCCACCAAGATCGTCTGCGTGGGGCGCAACTATGCCGCCCACGCCGCCGAACTGGGCAACGAAGTCCCCACCGAGCCGCTGATCTTCCTCAAGCCGCCCAGCTCTGTCATCGGCCCGGACGCGGACGTGGTCTACCCCGAGATCAGCACGCGCGTCGACCACGAGGGCGAGCTGGCCGTCATCATCGGGCGCCGCTGCCGCTATCTGCGCGAGGACGACGCCATGGACGTGATCTTCGGCTACAGCGTGGCCAACGACGTGACGGCGCGCGACTTGCAGAAGCAGGACGGCCAGTGGACCCGGGGCAAGGGCTTCGACACCTTTGCGCCCATCGGCCCGTGGATCGACACCGAGTTCGATCCGGCCAATCGCGATCTGCTGGTCACCGTCAACGGTGAAGTGCGCCAGCGGAGCAACACGGACTTGATGATCTACCCCATCCCGCGCATCCTCAGCTTCGTCACCCGCTTCCTCACGCTGGAGCCGGGCGACGTGATCCTCACCGGCACGCCGGAAGGGGTCGGTCCGGTCCAGCCGGGCGATGTGATGACCGTGGAGATCGACGGGCTGGGCGGCATTTCCAATCCTGTGATTACCGAGGAAGAGGCCAGGCGTCGCGGCGACGCCGATTATTCCGCGTAGATTCAACGCGCGTCGTCGCCATGAGCTGAGATCGCCACGGGCATGACACACCGTCGTGGACGACGGATCATGCCCGCGCTCCCGCGGGGGCGTTGCTTGTGACGGCGACAGCAGGACGCCTGCGTGGCGCGCCTGGCAGAGCCTCTTCCCATCTCGCATTCACAGGAGAACTTGAACATGACGATTGCACCGCTGCACCACTATGTTGACATCCAATCACTGAGCGTCGACCAATTCTGGGCGCTGCTGCGGCTGGCGCGGGAACTCAAGGAGGAGCGCGCCCGCCTCGGTCGCAATGCCCCCATCCTGGCGGGCAAATCCCTGGCGTTGCTCTTCCAAAAGCCGAGCCTGCGCACCCGGGTCAGCTTCGAAATGGGCATGATCCAGCTGGGCGGCTATGCGTTCTATCTCAGCCCCCAGGAAATCGGCCTGGGCAAGCGCGAGAGCGTGGCCGATGTGGCCCGGGTGCTCAGCGGCTATTGCGACGGTATCATGGCACGTGTCTTCGACCACGCCCACGTTCTGGAACTGGCCGAGTACAGCAGCGTGCCGATCATCAACGGTCTGAGCGATTTCAGCCATCCGTGCCAGGCGCTGGCCGATGTCTTCACCGTGTGGGAGGATCTGGGCGGCTGGAAGGCGTGCGTCTGGCCTACGTGGGCGACGGCAGCAACAATGTGGCCACCAGTCTCATGGCCGCCGCGGGCAAGGTGGGCATGAGCGTCGTCGTCGTCTCGCCCGCGGGCTATCAACCGGACCCGGCCACCGTGGCTGCGACCGACGCCGATGTGACCGTCACCGACGACCTGGACGGCGTGGTCGGGGCCGACGTGCTCTACACCGACGTGTGGACGAGCATGGGCCAAGAAGCCGAGACCGACGCGGCTCCAGTCTTCCGCCTATCAGCTCAACGACGCCTTGGTGGGCCGCGCGCGCAATGCGGACGTGAAGATCATGCGTGGTCTGCCGCCCACCGCGGCGAGGAGATCACCGATGCGGTGGCCGACAGCGCCGGCAGTCTGCTCTTCCCGCAGGCGCACAACGGCTGCGCGCAGAAGGCGTTGCTGGCACATCTGCTCGGCGGAATCCCGTTGCAGTACCGGGCGCGAGTGAATCCCGGCGGAAATGAACCGACGATTGCTCCCGCAGATAGATGCCGGATTTCCGCCGTGGTATGTACGCCGCAATGAACTGACCTGTCGCGACACAGGCCGCCGCCGGTGCCAACGCAATCGAATCGGACCCAATTCGGACTGTTGAACGTCGATCCGGATCGATAGCGTATCTTGTGACGACGTCATACGTTTTACCAAAGGGCGACGGTGACCATGTGGCCGTCGCCCTTACGTCAACCCGGCGCGCGGGAGCGCTGCGGGCCTGGCGACGCCGTTGCCCTTCTCGAATATTGATGCCGAACCCGTTCGACAGAGTGGTCGATGTCCGAAATATTGTTGTCCCTTGAGTACCTGAAAGACTGGCGCAACTGGGTGGATATCGCCTTGGTGGCGCTTGTCTTCTATACATTGTTGCGCCTGCCCGGCACACAGGCAATTCAGTTGATCCGCGGTCTAGTGATGGTCATATTTTGGCCATCGCCATCATCAGCCGCACCATGCAGTTGACCGCGTTCAACTGGCTGTTGCGCGCCAGCGGCGGGGCGATCCTCGTGGCGCTGCCGGTGATCTTTCAGCCGGAGTTGCGGCGCGCGCTGGAACGGATCGGCCGCACCGCGCCGTGGATCGTGCGCCGGCCCGAGAGCACCGACAGCCAGCGCCTGATCAGCGAAGTGGTGCGCGCGGTCGAGGCCATGGCCGAACGGCGGCAGCGCTCATCGTCTTCGAGGGCATGACCGGGCTGGCCGACACCATCGAGCGCGGCGTCTCCATCGACGGCGAACTGAGCAGCGAGCTCCTGACCACGATCTTCTACCCGAATACGTCGTTACACGACGGCGCCGTGATCGTGCGCAGCAACCGCATCCTGGCCGCAGGTTGCGTGCTCCCGCTCACCAGCGCGACCTGGCGGATTCGCAACTGGCGCGCGCCATCGCGCCGCCATCGGTGTGACGGAGCAGTCGGACGCCATGTCCGTGGTCGTGTCGGAAGAGACCGGGGCCATTTCCGTGGCGCGCAACGGCCGCATCCTGCGTCTGGACGCGGGACGCCTGCGCACGCTGCTCGAAGACTACTTCCGACCGCAACTTTGACTGAGATGTATTGAACCGCGGGAATAGACGACGTTGGAATCGCGCAATCGCTATCTGGCCGACGGCCGCAGAAACTCCATCATCGAGAACCTGGGAACGGCGCTGCTGTCGCTGATCCTTGCCCTCATCGTCTGGATCATCGCCACCAATGAGACCAATCCGATCGTCCAAGGGACCTACGACCGCGCCATCCCCGTCACCGTGCGGCCTGGACGGCACCCTGGAACCGGTGCAGGATCTCAGCGGGCGCACGGTGGAGTTGACGATTCGCGCCCCGCAAGATCGCTGGGAGAATCTTAGTCCCGAGGATTTCACCGCCTTTATCGACCTGACCGACCTTGGCGCCGGCGAGCACGATGTGGAGGTGCAGGTCACCCGTTTCGACACGGCGGTGGAGGTGCTGGACGCCCAGCCCAACGAACTGCACGTGGAACTGGACGAGGTGCAGACCAAGGAACTGCCCGTGCGCGTCGTCTTGATGGACGGCCCGGCCTTCGGCTATGACGCGCAGACGCCCCTGGTCGAACCGATCACCGTGACGGTGAGCGGACCGGCCACCCAGGTGGAGCAGGTGATCAATGCGCGCCGAGGTCTTCCTCAACTCGGCCAAGAGCCAGGTGGATCAGGTCGTGCCGGTGGAACTGCGCAACGGCCAGAACCAGGTGGTGCCCCAGACCACGGCCGAGCCCACCTTGGTGCGGGTGATCGTGCCCATTGAACAACGCCCCGGCCGCAAGGAAGTGGCCGTGCGCCCCAAATTGGTGGGGCAGCCCGCCTCCGGCTACCGGCTCGGCTCGGTGCGTGTGACGCCGTCGACGGTGGTGCTCACCGGCGACAGCGACATCCTGGCCCAAGTGCCCGGCTTTGTGGAAACCGCCGAGATCAGCCTGGACGGGGCCGTCAATAGCCTGGAAGAACGGGTGGCGCTGGTCCTGCCTGAGGGCGTTTCCGCCGCGGAGGGCAGCACCGTGCTGCTGAGCGCAACGGTCACGCCCATCGAGAGCGGCACCACCTTGCGCCAGACGCCGGTGGTCCAGGGCCTGGGGCCGGGGCTGACGTCCACGGTCTCCATCGACGAGGTGGAGGTGATCCTCAGCGGACCGCAGCCCATGCTCGAATCCTTGGAGCCGGACGACATGTTCGTGATCCTGGATCTCACCGGTCTGCTGCCCGGCAGCCATGTGATCCGGCCCACGGTGGTGTTGCCGCCCGGCATTCGCGAAGAAGGCGTGCTGCCGGAGACGGTTGAGGTCGTCATCACCGCCAACGCCTCCTTCACGCCGGCCGTGCCGGGCACCACGTCGGTGCCGCCCACCTCGCCGGCGCCGGCCGCGTCCACCACGCCGCCGCCGAGCGCGACGGCCGGCGCGCCCGCGTCGAATCTGGCCACGCCGCGCCCCTCGCCAACCGTTACGCCGTCCCCTGCGCCGTAATGAGATCGCGGCGAGTTGGTGGTACACTGTCCACTGTTTTGACGCGCATGCCGTCCGGTGCCGCAACCGGACCGCCGGCTGAATGACGGTCTGTGTGCCGTGGGTGCGCTTTGAGCGAGGAAGCAACGAACGTATGAGTCTGCGCAAACCTGTGGTGGCCCTGGTGGGGCGACCCAATGTTGGAAAATCGACGCTCTTCAACCGTCTGACGGGTTCGCGCACGGCGATCGTTGAGGACATTCCCGGCACCACGCGCGATCGCATCTACGGCGACAGCGACTGGAACGGCGTCGGCTTTATCGTGGTGGACACGGGCGGCTTGGAAGCGCCCGCGGACATGGAAGCGGCGCGGCGCCAACGTCCGCTGCTGGAACCGTTGGCCGAGGACTCTGCCCAGTTCATCACCCACATCCAAAACCAGGCCAACGTGGCCATGGAAGAGGCGGATGTGATCGTGTTCGTGGTGGACGGCAAGGAGGGGCTGACGGCCGGCGATGAGGATGTGGCCGAGGTGTTACGTGGGGCCACGCGGCCGGTCTTCCTGGCGGTGAACAAGACCGAAAGCCCGGAGCGGCGCTTGAACGCGGTGGAGTTTTGGACGCTGGGTCTGGGTGAGCCGTACCCCATCAGCGCCTACCACGGCGACGGCGTCGGCGATCTCCTGGACGAGATCGTGAAGGAACTGCCCGCCTATCCCTTCGAGGAGGCGGCGGACGAAGACGTGGTCTCCATTGCCATCGTCGGCCGCCCCAACGTGGGCAAGAGCAGCCTCCTCAATGCGTTGATCGGGACGGATCGCGCCATCGTCAGCGAGGTGCCGGGGACGACGCGCGACCCCATCGACACCGAGATCATGTTCGAGAAGCAGCGCATTCGGCTCATCGACACGGCGGGGATTCGCCGGCGCGGCAAGGTGGAGCGGGGCATCGAGAAGTACAGTGTGCTGCGCAGCTTGCGCGGCATCGACCGCGCCGACGTCGCGCTGCTGCTCATCGACGCGGTGGACGGCGTCACCGCCCAGGACACGCACGTGGCGGGCTATGTGTTGGAACGGTTCAAAAGCGTGGTGGTGGTGGTCAACAAGTGGGACGCCTTGGAGAAGGACGCCTATACCATGGTCGAGTTCACCAAAAAGGTGCGCAGCGACCTCCACTTTCTTGACTACGTGCCCGTTGTTTTCATCAGCGCGCTCACCCACCAGCGCATCCACACGGTGCTGCCCACGGCCATGGCCGTGGCGGAGGCCCGGCGGCATCGCTTGAGTACCGCCGCGTTCAACGACATTCTGCGTGCGGCTTACGACGTCAATCAACCGCCGTCACGCCAGGGGCGTCCGCTGCGCATCTACTACGGCACCCAGGTCGATGTCGCACCGCCGACCTTTGCGCTCTTTGTCAACGATCCGGACCTGGTCCATTTTTCCTACGCGCGCTATCTGGAGAATCAGATCCGGCGTCATTACGAGTTTCTGGGCACGCCCATCCGGCTGCTGTTCCGGCCCCGTGAAGGGCGCGGCCGCTAGCTCAGCGACCGCTAGATCGGCGGGGCTCTAGATAATTCTGTGGAGTCTTTGGTTGCGTTCGTACAGCGTTGAACTCATGCTGGTGGCAATGTTGGTTGCCGCCGTCGGCTTTTTCGGCTATCTGGGCTACGGCCTGATTCGTGCCGACGCTGCCGTCGAGGGCTACTCGGGGGAATCGGCGTTGGCCTATGCCGCGCGCCAGATGGAGTTCGGCCCGCGCCCCATCACGTCGGATGCCAACGCCGAGCTTGAAGCGTGGCTGATCGGCGAGTTGCAGGCCGCCGATTGGCGCGCCGCCGTCCAGCCTTACGTGGCCCAGGTGCCGGTCAGCGCCGTGGGCAGCGACGTGCTCTCCGCCACGGTCAGCGCCGACTTCTACACCGTGGAAGGGGAGAACATCATCGCGGTCAAGGCGCCCACGGACGTGGAGGATCCCCCGGTGGGCCTCATGGTCACCCACTTCGACTCCCGCGTCGTCTCCGATGCCGACCCGGACCCGGCCTTGCGCGCCGATCTCAACCCGGGCGCCAATGCCGGCGCATCCGGCACCGCCGCGCTGCTGGAACTGGCGCATCCTGGATGTGGACAGCACCGGCCATCGCCCGTGCCTGGTCTTTGTCAACGGCGAGGCCAACCGGGGGCTGGACGGGTGGGAGACCAGCCACGGCATCGACTACTTCCTGATCGGCCTGCGCAACGGCCAGGTGGAGCAGTGCGCCAATCCGCGCTTCGCCGTGGTGCTGGACCTGGTCGGCGGCGCCAATCAGCAGATTTTCGTGGAGCGCACCAGTGATGTAGGCTTGAGCACGGAGTTGTGGGGCGCGTGCAGCCTGGGTTACGAGGAGAACATCGTGCCCGAGGTGAAGTGGCTGGCTCGCGGTCCCCATGCCGCGCTCAACCGGGCCGGCATCCCCTCCGCGGTGATGCTGGACTACGATTACGCCTACCGCGACACCACGCAGGACACGGTGGACAAGTTGGACGCGGAGAGTTTTGCCTGCGTGGGACGTGTGTTGGCCAACCGGCTGGAACGGGGCGCACCCCTGGGGCGCGGAATGAGGGCGGGCGACGCGGCCGGACCGTACCCGCAACATCCGGCCGTCACGGCATCTGGTAGACCAGTTCGTGTAGATACCAGCGACCGGCGACGCGCACCAGCGTCCAGCGGTCGCCGCCATTGGTGACGACCGCCCGCGCCGTCTCCCGTCATGACGATGTCGGGGGCCGGCAGTTCGGCCATGGGCGGCGGCGAGGCCGGAAAGACCGCCAACCTGTAGCGGTCGAGAATGGCGGCGCGGCCGGTCCACGTGTAGTCGTCAGCCGGGGCGACCGTGTTGCGCCCGTCCACCATGCGTGCGTCCTCGGTCCAGAGTGCGGCCAGTGTGGCGGCGTCACGGGCGGCGGCGGCGTTGCGTTCCAGTTGCAGCAACGCGGGCGCGGCCACGCTCACGTCGGCGGAGACTGCTGCGGGCAAGTACGCAGCCGGTGGACTGGGCGCCTCGGGCAACTGTTGCGGTGCGCGACACGCCGTCAGCCCGATTACACAGCATGCAAGCACGATTTGTCTAAGGAGCATCATTCATGAATCCGGTGATTTTTGAACTCGGCCCATTTTCGTTGCACTGGTACGGCGTCTTCATTGTGGGCGGCGCGGTGCTGGCGACGTGGGTCTCCGCCCGCTATGCGGCCAAGGCCGGTGAGAACCCGGACCATGTCTGGAACATGCTGGCCTTCGCCCTGATCTTCGGCATCATCGGCGCACGCCTCTACCACGTGTTCAGTTCGCCGGCCGACGGGTTGGGCTGGGCCTACTACCGCGAAAACCCCATCGACATCATCAACTTTTGGCATGGCGGCTTCCGCGGCCTGGGCATCTACGGCGGTCTGATCGGCGGCATTCTCGGCATCGCCGGCTACGCCTGGTACAACAAGCTCAATCTGCTCCTGTACCTGGATTTCATCGCGCCCAACGTGCTCCTGGCCCAGGCGGTGGGCCGCATGGGCAACTTCGTCAACCAGGAACTCTACGGCCCGCCGACCACCTTGCCGTGGGCCTTCCACATCAACCCCAAATTTCCGTGCCAGGTTCCCCAAAATCTGCCGCAGATGACGGCGGATTGGATCTGCGGCCAGCCGTCGTTGTCGCCGGATGCGGTGGCATGGTATGCCAACCACGGTTTTCATCCCACCTTTTTCTACGAGTCGCTGTGGAGCCTCTCCATGTGGGTGGTGCTCACCCTGGTCTATCGCTATTTCGGCAACCGCCTGCGCCTGGGCGACGGCGCACTGCTCTACTTCATCGCCTATCCGCTGGGGCGTTTCTGGGTGGAACTCTTCCGCCCCGACGCCTGGGTGATGGGCAATTTGGCGACGGCCCAGTGGATCGCCATCGGCTCGATCGTTGCCGCCACCGCGCTGCTGATCATCCGTCACATCAACTGGAACTGGCGCGAACATCCCGAGGAGTCGTTGGTGGCGCTGAGCGTTCACGCCACACCGCCGCCCCTGGTCGAGACCGGTGAATCGACCTAAACCAAAGACACTACGGGATCATGAGTTCTGTAGGTCATCGCTACCAGCGTGACATCTCTGGTCAACCGGATTGTCCGGCAGGTTGCCGGACCTACGAAACTGGTCGAGACCGGTGAATCGACCTAGCCGGACAGGTGACCGCTGCCAGTCTGCGGATGACGCCCCCACATTTTCCGCACGCTGTTGAC
>JAWKOK010000008.1:0-123709 GCA_041391205.1 Caldilineaceae bacterium | reverse complement strand
CGGACACGCCGCGCACGCGCGACGAGTTGTTGCAGCAGGCATTCACCCGCGCGGTGCGCACCATCCGCGCCACGGTGGGCGACAGTGCGCGCAAGTGGGACTGGGGCCGCAGTCACCAGATCCGCTACGTCCACCCTTTGGGCAGCGCCCGCTTTCTGCGCGGCTTCTTCAACCGCGGCCCCTTCCCCATTGGCGGCGACGGGACCACGCCGCTGCAAACCCGTCACGCGCCGCGTCTGCCCCTGGGACTGGTGCAGATCACACCCAGCTATCGCCAACTTGTCGACGTGGGCAACTGGGATCGGGGCATGAGCGTCACCACGGCGGGCCAGTCCGGCCACCCGTTCAGCGACCACTACGACGACCAGATGACCATGTTCCGGGAGGGCGTCTACCACCGCATGCCGTGGTCACGCGCGGCCGTGGATGAGGCCGCGGTCTATCGCATGCGTCTGGTGCGCGGCTAATCAGAACGGGTACAGAATGGGGATCATGGCCGACGCCACCAGCCACATGATGATCGACAGCGGCAGCCCGATGCGCAGGTAGTCGCCGAAGCTGTAGCCGCCCGGTCCCATGACGATGGCATTGGTCTGGTAGCCCATGGGCGTCAAGAAACTGGCCGACGCGCCAAAGGCGATGGCCATGAGAAACGGCGTGGGGCTGACGCCGACCGAGGCCGCCAAGTTCAGCCCGATGGGCAGCAGGAGCACGGCGACGGCGTTGTTGGAGAGCAACTGGGTGAGCAGGTTGGTCAGAAGGTAGAAACACGACAGAATGAGCACCGGTCCGGCGTCGCCCAGCACGCGCAGGAGCAGGTCCACCGCCATCTGGGCCAGACCGGTCGTCTCCATGGCCAGCCCCAGGGGAATGGTGCCCGCGAGCAACAGCAGCGTCCCCGCGTCCAGGGCGCGCAGCGCTTCTTCCACCCGCAGACATTTGAGCACAATCATCAGCGCGGCCCCGGTCAGCGCCAGCAGCGCGATGGGCAAGTCGGTGAGCGCGGCCAACGCCACCACGGCCACCATGATGATCAGCGCCGTGCGGTTCTTGTTGGTGCGCAGAATGCCCCGCTCCACCCCCTCCACCATCATGAGCTTGCCCTGATCACTGGCCTGGTGCAGCCCCGGCTGACGGCCCTGGAGCAGCAGCACATCGCCGCTGGCCAGCCGCATCTCGCGCAGGCCGGTGACAAACTGGCGGCCCCGGTGTTGCAGCCCCATGATGCGTACGCCGAACAGCTCGTTGAGCTTCAATTCGCCGATCAACTGGCCGTTGTACGGCGAGTCCGGCAGCACGACGGCCTCGCACACTTTGCGCTCGATATCGTCCACCGGCACGCGCGTGCCGTCGGCCAACACCGGCGCGAGATGGGAGTCGGTGGTCTCCACGAAGCGCGCGATTTCCCCGGGCGTGCCGGCGACGATCAGCACGTCGCCGCTGGCCAACACCAGGCGCGCCGTCTCCTCGGCGCGGTAGATGCGCCCGTCGCGGAACAGTTGCAGCAGCTCCACCGACTTCTGGTCGTCCTGGGCCCGGTTGCGCGCCCGGGGCTGCGTGTTCTGGATGCGCCGGTGGCTGCGTTGCAGAGTTGCGGATTGGGTGCGATCCATGGTGGCGATGCGCTCAAAGGCACGGTCCGCGGGCAAGCCCACGATGGTGCTCTCACCGGTCAGCCACAGTTCGGTGATGTACGTGTTCTGATTGGCGCCCGCGGTGAGGTCATAGAGCGGTGCGCGCGCCGGCAGCAGCCGCACGCCGATGGTCACCACGTAGACGAGGCCGATGGCCGTGAAGATCAGGCCGAGCGGCAGAAAGTCGAAGATGCCGAAGCCCGGGCCGCCGGCCTTGCGGTAGAGATCGTCGAGCAGGATGTTGGTGCTGGTCCCCAATAGGGTCATGGTGCCGCCGAGGATGGAGAAGTAGCTCAAGGGAATCAGCAGCTTGGAAGGACGCAGGCGCAACTGTCCGCTCAGCGACAGCAGCACCGGCACCATCATGACCACGACGGGCGTGTTGTTGATGAACGCGCTGGCGCCCCCGGCAATCAGCCCGATGGAACCGAGCAGCCGCCGCAAACTGCCCCGGGCGAACCGGGCCAGGAACGCGGTCATGGTTTCCAGCGCGCCGGTCCGCAGCAACCCGCCGCTCAGGATGAACATGGCCGCTACGGTCACCATGGCCGTGCTGGAAAAGCCCGACAGCGCTTCTTCGGGCGATAACAGGCCGGTCATGCCCAATGTCACGATGATCAGCAGCGCGGTCACTTCGGTTGACAGCCAGCGCGTCATGAAAAGCGTGGTCGCGCCGACGATAATCAGGATCAGCAAAATCTGATCGCCACTCACACTCGATTCCTCAGATGACTTGTGGTAGGACACCGTCATACATGCCTCGTATCCTACCACTGCCGGCCCTAAAACCGTGAAGCGCCAAAACAAAAAAGCCGGGCGCCTGGGCGCCCGGCTGACATGTTGACCGCCGATGACCACGGTTGCAAACCGCTGCTGACAGCGAAAAGTCGCCTCAGCGACTACAGGACCAGTGCCTGAGGGCGCTTCTCACCGTCAGCGCCGGGTTTCTAACCCGTGCAGCACGGAATGTCGACAGCGTCTAGCCCACACTCACCGTCACTTCGCTGAGGACCACACAGGCCTGCAACAGGTCAACACGCAGGCCGGCCCGCCGCAGGTCGCGGAGGTGGACGCAGAAACAGACGCTGCCTTCCTCGCTGTTCACGTCCACGTCGGACGCGGCCACGAAGCAGCCCAGGCTCCGCTCCACAAACGCCGCCAGTTGCGGATAGATCTCGTTGACCAGTTGGATGATGTAGCGGCGCACCATCTCACGCCCGGGCTCGTTGGCGGCCAAACGCATTTCCCCTTCGGTCAGCGCATGCTCGATGGTCACGGTGAGCGTATCGCCCGTCAGTGAAGCGCAGGCTTGCTGGCCCGACCGGCCGTGGGACCTCTGCCATTCGACCAGGAACAGCTCTGCGATATCGTGAAGCGGCCGGCTGAGCGTCGATGAGGCATTGGGAAGTGTGGCCACGGCTGATCTCCTTCGGATGAAACCGGATGGAACCCGTTTGCAGATGGGTCGAGCAGATATAATGGTCGTCGAACCGTCCGACTACGACTGGACAGTCCATGCGCGCAGCAGTCTATGCCGAGCAAGTTTCACGCCAGTTACAGCCCGCTGCCACGGCCGCCGTCAGTGCGGCCACATGACCCTCTGTCTGCCATCGTGAACGCCTCGTGATCTGCCCCAGTTCCGCGCCCGTTGCCCGGGGTATGGCTAGCGTAGATCACCCGTGCGCATAGCGTAGCCACGGGCGCACTGACGCCGAATTGCGCGACGACACACTCGACTAGGTGATCGCGACCGCCGCGCCCGCGTACTTCTCCGACTCGAGCTGGTCCAGCAGGAATGCGGCGACATCCGCACGCGCCACCCGTTCCGCCTTGAGGCTCTTGTCGGTCCCGACCCGGTAGTCGCCGGTGGCCGGGCCGTCCACCAGACCGCCGGGCCGGATAATGGTCCAGTCCAGCCCACTGGCGCGCACCATGGCCTCTTGTCGCTCCTTGTCCTCCATGACCTTGCGCAGTGCGGTCTTCATCAAGAGTTTGAACGCCAAAGGAACCTGGTCCTTGCTGTCACCGACACCCAACGATGTCACCACGAGCAGGCGCTGAATGCCCTGCCTCGTCATCGCCTCCAGAATGTGGCGCGTCCCGTCTGAGACCACAAAGTCGGGGTTGCTCGCCGTGTTGCCTAATGTGATGACCACGGCATCGCAGCCCGTCACGGTCTCAGCCACCGGGTCCGGATCGAGGACGTCGCCCTGGATGACGGTCAACCCATCCGGGGCAGGCGCCAGCTTATCCGGTGTGCGCGCCAGTGCGCGCACGGTGTAGCCACGGGCCAGTGCCTGCTGCAAAATCTCGCGGCCCGTGCCGCCCGTTGCTCCAAACAGTGCGATGGTCTTCGCCATGAAACGCTCCTTGTTGTTTTGAAGATTTCGGCGGTGATACCCGCATGCGCCCGGCTTCATCAACCGCCGCCCAGATCCCGGCGCCATAAACGTAGCCGGATTGTGAAATAGATTCTTGACAATGTGGCGCGCAGCTATGAGAATGGAATCGAACACGCCAATGTCCATGCCATGGGTCCACGCAATGGATCCACGCAGTGGCGTGCCATCAGGGTGCGACAGTCCCGCTACGTGCCGCCGAGTTGGAACGACTTGTTTTCCCGCGACGTCGATACCGTCGTCCTCATGTCGTTATAGATCGATTCCGCCGCACGCACCGGAGTTTCCGTCACAATTTTCGCACCGTTCGGCGTCGTCGAGGAGAACATGCATGCCAGCCGCCAACCGGTCGCGCACCACGGTGCCGTCCCCCGCAGTCACCCAATCGCGCCATGACGGGCACCGTCACCGTCACGCGTGGACGCCGCAGCCCCGGCCCGGGAGCGGTGCGATCCTGACGGCCCTGCTTGTCGTCACGCTCGGTGCGCTCATGACACTGTTTGCCCCGGCGCCGCTCCATGCGGCCCCCCACCACGCCACCCACGCCGACGAGAGTGAGACCGCCCACCGCAGTTTCTTGCCCCTGATCAACGGCGACACCGGCGTCATCCCCACGCCGACGCCCGAGCCGGGCGAGCTCGTGGTCAGCAGCCGCCCGTACATCGTGCAGCGCACCGTGCCCGCTGCGCGCAACGCCGAAGGCGCGCGCTGCGTGAGTTTCACCATTGCGCTGGACGACGTGATCACAGCGCCCGACAGTGCACTGGCGCAGTTGACGCTGGAGCACCTCTTCACAGTCGACGCGGGCGCGGTGACGGTGACGGGCGCAGCGGCAGGGTCGGCGGCCGCCTGCGCCACCCAGGATGACGCTCCGGAGCAAGGCGCCCGCATCACCACAGGCCCGCCCGGCTGCGTCTTTGCGCTCACCCCTGCGCTCATTGCGGCTGCGGGCACGCCCGGCGAAGTCGTCTTCACTTGCGTGTACACGGAAAGCGACGATGCCGTCTACTTCAGCCGGACGACGGTCAGCCCCGAGCCCTTCGGCGCGTACGATGCCGACTACAATCAGGTGCAGGATGGGCTAGCGCCGGACGCCGGCCAGCGCATCATCGTGCTCCTGCCGGACGGGCCGTCCCAGGCCGACCACAACATCTTTCTCGGCGTCGGCGGCCGGGATGTGGTCGACTTGCCCCAGCTCAACATGATGATCGGCACACTCTCGGGCGCGACGGCGCAGACCGCGCTGCGCGCACAACTGGGCGCCCGGGCCCTGCTCATCGGCGCCGACCAACGGTTCGACGCGTCGGCGGTGTCGCTCTCCCGCCGCTCGTCGGGCGCGGTGGCCGCGGGGCCGCTCAACGTCCCCTGGCGCACCGACGCGGTGGCGCCGGCCGCCACCGTCAACGTGACGGTGGCCGTGCTGGACACCGGCGTGGACGCAAGCCATCCGACCCTGAACAACAAGATCGTGGCATCGTATGACGCGCTCGCCCCCGGCAACTTTCCCGACGACATCGTCGGCCAGGGCACCCATGTGGCGGCCATCATCGCGGGCGAAACGCGCAGCGGCGCCGAGCCGTTTGAGGGTGTCGCGCCCGACGCCAATCTGGCGCCTGTGCGCATCGGCACGACCGACCAGTGGCAACTGAGCGACTTTTTGCGCGGCATCGACTGGGTCATCCAACAGCGCAGCAGCCGGCAGATCGCGGTCGCCAATAACAGCATCACGGTGCCCGGCATCCAGAACCCGTTCTGGACCGTGGCTCTGCGCAAGTTGGCCCAGCAGGGCGTTTTGGTCGTCAGCGCGGCGGGCAACAACGGTGACACGGTGGTGGGCGCGCCGGCCGATGACCCGGCCATCATCACCGTGGGCGCCACCAACGCGCGCGCCGACGTGCTGGACGACAGCAGCCACGGCGCCCCGTACACGAATGTGATCAAGCCGGATCTGCTGGCGCCCGGCAGCAACATCTACTCCGCCAAGGCCGGCTCCACCGGCTACGAAAATCGCTCCGGCACCGAAATGGCCGCGCCCATCGTCGCGGGGGTGGCGGCGCAACTGATCATGCGCAATGCCGTCCCGGCCAATGGCGATGAAGACGACGACGGCATTCCCGACAACGACCCGTGGAACGGCTACGACGACAACCGGGACGACATCCTCGACAGCGATCTGGGCCCGTGGGACCCGTCCGCGGCCAATCTGCGCACGCTCAAGTCGCTGCTCCTGATGTCCACGGCGGATGTGCCGACGCCGGCCGCGGCCGGGGCGACTAGCACGCTCGCCACCAAGACAGGAGCCACCAAGACGACCACCAGCGGCTTCGGCGCGTTCGATCCCCGGGCCATGGAGGATGCGCTGGACCACGACTTCTGTGCCATGGACGGCGGCACGTTCACCGGCGAAACGGGCGCGACCGGCGCCTGATCCGGCGGCTCTACCTGCACCCGGGCCGTGACTACAGCCTGGCGCTGACCGGTCCCGCCGACGCCGATTTTGACCTGTACCTCTACCGCAGCCTGCCCGACGCCGCGGGCAATCCGGTGGTGGCCCGCTTCTGGGGCAGCGACCGTCTGCTGCAGGCGACCGCCGACGGCGCCACCGAGAGCATCGAAAATTTCCAAGTCCGCGAAGAAGGCATCTACTACGCGGTCGTCCGTCACGTGGACGGCGCGGGCGCCTTCACCCTCGCCCTCACCGACCCGGTGACGTGGACCATCCTCGTCTATGCGTCGGCCGAGATGGCCGGGCCGGACGATCTCGACCAGGCCGCCTTCGACCTGCTCAACCAGTTGGAGACCGTCGGCTCGGGCTTCGGCAGCACCCAGGAAGTGCAGGTGCTGGCGCTGATCGACTACGACCGCGCGAACTGGTCGCGCACGAGCCGCGCCCAGGTGGACGGCGTCAACGACGGCGACGCGGCCGTCTACTGCGTGCGCAAGGATCTGCTGACGGAGACCAGCAACCGTTCGGTGGTGCTGCCGGCCGGGCGCATCTTCAACCGCGCCGACAACGAAGTCGACATGAGCGCACCGGCCACCCTCGCCGGCTTCATCGACTGGGGGCTGGCCCACTTCCCCGCGGCCCGCTCGGCGCTGGTGCTGTGGGGCGATCCCCAGGGCTACGGCTGGAAAGCCGACCCGGCACGCGCCCTCGGCCCGGGGCAGGACACGCGCAAGTCCGGCGCGGCCGACTTTGACGCCGACGCCGGCGCGTTCACCATCGCCGAACTGGCTGACACCATCGCCGCCGGGCTGCCGCGTACTACGGACCCGGACCCAGCGCCCGTCCCGCTGGACTTGCTGGTGCTGGACATGGGCCAGATGGCCAACCTGGATGTGGCCTATCAATTCCTGGATGTGGCCAATAATTTGGTGGCCTGGGAGACGCCGGTGGATCGGACCACGGCCGCGTACGCCGACCTCTACCGCGGCCTGCTCAACGGGCTGCGCTGCGGCTCCGACGGCGTGCAGTGGACGTGTGACGGCGTCCGCAACGCCACCGGCGCCGCCGTGGCCACCCAGTTCGTCAGCCAATTCGCGCCTACGCCCGGCCAGACGCTGGTTGCCCTCGCGCTCAACAACACGACGGACGCGGGCACGTGCGGCACGCTCACCAAGCTGGCCGCGTGCGTGTCCGACTTGGCGGCCAACCTCATGCGCGGCATGGACGACCCGGGCGACCTGGCCACGCCGGACGACAACGCCCAAGTCCTGTTGGCGCAGCAGTACGCCCAGGCCGCGACCATGGCCGACCGCACCTTCATCGATCTGCTCGACTTCGCCCGCCGCCTGACCGGGATCGCGGCGCTGGACGCCATCAGCACGCCGGCGGACGCCATCGTCGCCGCGCTCTCCACGCCCGGCAACGGCCCGGTGCGGGCGCAGCAGCGACAACGCGGATCTCGGGGGCATTTCGCTCTTCTTCCCGGCCACGCAACGTGCCGCTCCGGAGACGTGCAACGCCGGCGCCATGAGCGATTGCGGCTGGGACAATCCGCTGCCGTCGCCTCAGCTCTACGCCGACAACGACGCCATCGCCGCGGTCATGGCGGCGGGCGCGGGGGTCACGGCGGCCAACGTGGCCGCGGCCGGCGAGGTGCGGCTGGACTTCGTGCAGCAGAAACAATGGGACGAATTCCTGCAACGCTACTACGCGCCCGTGGCCGTGGTCTGTGCCCGCGCCGCGGACGACACGTGCGCCCGTTCGCTGGTCCTGCGCATGGGCGAGACGGTCACGCTGGACGCCGTCGGGTCCAGCGACAGCGACGGCGCGACGCTGCGCTACTACTGGGACCTGGACCTGGACCAAGACAGTGCCGCGCCGTTGCCGGACTACGGCAGCAGCACGCGCCCGCTGGACGAACCGTGTACCGAGGACTGTGACCGCGACGGCGTGGACGGGGTCGACGATGACGCCGATGCCACGGGCGTCACCACCACATGGACGTGCACGGAGGAGGGCCGGACCAAGCTCATCCGCCTGCTGGTCCACGACGACCACAATCTGGCGGACACCCAATTTGTAGCGGAGCCGCAGCGTCACTGGAATGTGGACACGGCCCAGGTGACGCTCTACT
Source organism: Caldilineaceae bacterium (assembly GCA_041391205.1). GTDB lineage: Bacteria > Chloroflexota > Anaerolineae > Caldilineales > Caldilineaceae > JAWKOK01. The sequence continues at coordinate 115,096 of JAWKOK010000008.1, read as the reverse complement.
GTGCGGTGGAGCCCCAGTTCCACGCCGACGCCGATCTCCTGCTCAACGGGGCGCGCGTGGATTACCAGTTGGTCATCGTCGCCAACCCGGACATGGAGGGCACGGTGGAGGGCCGGCTCGTGAATCCGTTGCCGCCGGCCTTGGCCCTGTACCCCAACAGCATCGAGGCCGCGGTGGGCAGCGTCGACTACATCACGGCCACCCACACGCTGGCGTGGACCGGTCCCCTGCGCCGGGATGAATCGGTGAGCATCAGCTACCAGGCCACGGTGGACAACAGTCTGGTGCCGTTGGACGCGCCGGCGGTCGCCAATGAGGCGCACTTCTTCGACGGTGTCGTGACGCAGACGCTGGCGGTCACCGTGCCGGCTGTGGCCGTGGACGCGACGCCGCCGCTGGTCAACCCGGGCGACGTGGTGACCTACACGGTCAACGTGCCGGCGCGCGCGGACCAGATTGTGCCCGAGGAGGTCACGTTGCAGTACCTGGGCGAAACCAAGACCGCCGCGCTGGACGCCTTCGATGGCACCCTGCCGACGGCGCCGAGCACCTTCGATCAGTTGAACAACATTCTCATCTGGCCGGCCCAGAGCGCACCGGGCCAGACGGCCACATTCCGGTTCATGCTGCGCATCACCGACGATGCCGAGTGCGGGGTCAACAGCATCCGCTTCTTTCTGTGGCCGCCGGGGCAAAGTGTGAACAGTCCGTCCTTCACGGTGGGCAACTGCCTGCCCCCGTCACCCTAGACCGAACGGTGATCATGTCCGTCTTTGACTACTTTCCCGTGCTGGAAACGCCGCGTCTGATTCTGCGTCGCATCACCGAAGCGGACGCGGCCGACCTCTTCGCCGTCTTCAGCGACGACGCCGTGACCGAGCACTACGATCTCTACACGTTTGAGGAGCTGGACGAGGCGTACGATCTCGTCGAGTACTTCGACGAGAGTTACCAATACGAGCGCCAGATTCGTTGGGGCATCGAGCGCCGCGAGGACGGACGGCTCCTGGGGACATGCGGCTTCGTGGCGCTTTACGAGCACCGGGGCGAAATCGGCTACGAACTGGGGCGCGCGTACTGGCGCCAAGGCTACATGCGCGAGGCGTTGGCCGCGCTGCTCGCCTACGCCTTCACAGAGATGGAACTCAACCGCATCGAGGCGATGACCGTGCCGGCCAATGCGGCGTCGGCCGCGCTGCTGCGCAGCCTCGGCTTCACGGAAGAGGGCATTCTGCGCGAGTACGACTACTTCAAGGAAGAATACCAGGATCTGCGTTGCTTCTCGCTGCTGCGCCGCGAGTACGATGCGGCAACTCCGGCGCCGTGAAGCGCCGCGCGGTGCTCCCCGGCTCTACGCCGCGCCCCCCGCCCCGCGACCGAGCTTGCGACAGAGGCGCGCCAACTCATCCTGCTCCGCAGGCGTCAGCACCCGCATCTCCTCCACCAGCGCCTCCAGTTGACGCGGGAAAACTTCCGCAATCAACGCCCGCCCCGCAGGCGTCAACGAAATCAGCATCACGCGCCGGTCGTACTCGGCCTGGTTGCGCTCGACCAACCCGCGCTTCACCAGGTTGTCGATCACCAGCGTCATGTTGCCCCCGCTTTTGAGAATCTTCTTGCCGATGTCCTTCTGCGACATGGGGCCGAGATGGTACACTGCCTCCAGCACGCCAAACTGGCTGAGCGTGAGATCGCCCAGCGGGTGGTGATTTGCGACCCGGGCCATGTACGCGTCCACGGCGCGCGTGAGTTTGATGAACGTGTTGAGCACACGCTCCTCTTCCGCCGTGCCCGAATGATGAGTGGGCATGAGTCCTCCAACCAGTGGTAATTCGGTTTAACGTTTAATTGATCTACTTGAATGTAATTTTACCCGTCTCTGACGGGGTGTCAAATATGGGAAAATGACCTGATGAGTATTCTGCTGGCGCCCGATCCCACACCGTTGCTCGACACGCTTGCCGAGCGGCAGGACAACCGACTCATCGCCCTGCTCTACGCCGGCGCGACCGATTTGCGCGCGCCGCTGGAGGCGCGCGTCGACGACGCGCTGGTCGTGGACGTGGAAAGCCCGCGCCTCAGCCGCGTCAACTTCGACGCCGTGGGGCTGGTGCTGCTGGACCTCACGCCGGGGCAGTTGCTCAGCCGCGCCGGGCGGCGTCTGGTGGACGTCCTCGGGCGGCTGGCCGAAGAGTCGCTCGACCTTGCGCTGGTGGGGCCGGCCACCGCCACCGCCGGCGCGTTTCTCCAGGACGGCGTGACCGCCGGGCTCAATCTCATTCCCGGCTGCGTCGTCATCGACGACGTCAAAGCCGTGGACGATCTGCACGGCCTGCTGGCCCAGGTCAGCCGACTGGATGTGCGCGTGCTGGCCTTGGATGCGCCCGTGGTGGCCGGCTACACCGTCGCCGACGACACGGTGAGCGTCCAGGGGGACGGCAGTGTCATGCTCATCGCGTTTGTCCCCAACGCGGCCGACGATGCCGACGCGGGCAAGACGGCGCGGCTGCAAATCCTCCACCAACCCATGCGCCGGACATGGCCAACCCGATAGTAAATCCCGGCGGAAATGGATCCACGGTTTCTACCAGTGGTACAAGTGCCGAATTTCCGCCGTGGTATTTACGCCGCAATGAAATAGCCTTCTTGCGTCTATCTGCACAATCACCCACCGGAGTTTCCATGGCAACGGTCCGATCACAGGCGCCACCAGCGGCATCGGGCTGGCGTTGGCCCGGCGCTACGCCGCCCAGGGTGACCGGCTGGTGCTGGTCGGGCGCCGCGACCCGGCCACGCTGGACGCGACGTTCTTCACGCCGGCGCGCTACTGCCGCGTCGACCTGGCGTCCCCCACCTGCGCCGCAGAGATCGCGGCCTGGCTCGACGCGCACGCGATCGCCGGTCTGGACGTGTTGGTCCACAACGCCGGCCTGGGCTACGTGGGCGCACTCGCCGACCAGCCCGCGTCCGACATCAACACGCTGATCGACGTCAACCTGCGCGCGCCGGTGCTGTTGACCCGGCGCCTGCTGCCGCGCATGGCGGCGCAGGGACGCATCGTCTTCGTCAGCTCGCTGGCGGCCGTCATGCCCACGCCGGACTACGCCGTCTACAGCGCCACCAAGGCCGCACTGGACAGCTTCGCCGCCAACCTACGCCTGGAGTTGCAGGCCCAGCGCCGCCCCGTCCACGTGCAGGTGATCCACCCCGGCGCCACGCGCACGGAGATGCACGCCAAATCCGGGATGCCTGCGCGGCAGTCGCGCACCGGCTTTGCCGACCCCGACGCGGTGGCAGCCGCCATCCAGCGCGCCGTGGCCCGCGGACGCCGGCAGCAGACCATCGGCGCGGCCAATCGCCTGGCCTACCACGGCGTGCGGCTGAGCGGCACGTTGATCGACCGGCTGCTGGTGCGACGTGCCCGGCGGGCGTCCGACCGGCACGGACAGGCGCATGACGCGCCTCGCGACCATGCGCTGATCACCGGTGCGGCAGACGGCATCGGCCGTGCGCTGGCGCTGGCGTTGGCACGCCAGGGCTACGCCATCACGGGGGTGGATGTGGACGCGGCCCGCGCCGACGCGGTGACGGCCGAACTGCGCGCCCTGGACAGCGATGCCACGATCTTCGGGGCCGACCTGGCTCAACATGCCACGTTCGACGCGCTGCTGGACCGCATTGCGGCGCGCCCGCCCATCACGCTGCTCGTCCACAACGCGGGGATCAACGCGGTCGGCCCGTTCGCCACGGTCGACCCGGCCCGTCCGCAAGCCGTCATCGACGTCAACCTGCGCGCGCCCCTGCTCTTGACGCGCGATCTGCTCCGTGCGCGCCGGTTGGAGCCGGGCAGCACGGTGGTCTGCCTTGCGTCCCTCTCCCACTTCGTGAGCTATCCCGGCGCGGCGGTCTATGCGGCCACCAAGGACGGGCTGGCATCGTATGCGCGCAGCCTGGCGCCGGCCCTGGCCGCGGATGCCATCAACGTGCTCACGGTCTTTCCTGGCCCCACGCGCACGGCCCACGCCCGGCGCTACAGCCCCGACAATCGGCGCGAGCAGAAACGCATGCCGCCCGACGAATTGGCGCAGCGTATCGTGCGCGCGGTCGAGCAGCGGCGGATGCGGCTGATTCCGGGTGCGGGCAACCGCGTCTTCGCCGCCGTGGGCCGCGTGGCGCCGTGGCTCACGGGCCGGGTGATGCAGCGCACGGTCTTCGTCAAGCTCATCGACGCCACGGGTGACGCCCAGTAGCCGCATCAACTTTTATGTCAACTTGCAGACAAAGGACAATCGTGATGGATGAGCGCACGCTGGCCCAACGCCTGGAGGCCATCGACACCTGGAACAACGTGAGTTACGTGCAGGCCCGGGCCATGCTGGAACCGGAGGCAGACCATGCGACGCGCACGATCGGCGACGGCGTGGCGGTCTACACCGGCCGGCAGTCGCCCATCAACCGGGTCCACGGTCTGGGCATGACCGCGCCCGTGACACCGGCCATGATCGACCAGGCCGCGCGCTTCTTCAACGCGCACGAGATCCCCGCGGCCATCGATCTGTGCCCGCTGGCGGACCCGTCGCTGGCGGCCGAGCTACAGCGGCGCGGCTATGCGGTGGCACTCTTCAAACATGTGCTGTATCGGGAGTTGGCGGCGCTGGACGACATCCCGCCGGCCGGTGCTGGGGTCCGGGTGCGTCCGATTGTGCGCGGCGAGGAGACGTTGTGGGCGCAGGTGGTGGCCAATGCCTTCGCGGGCCGGGCGGATCTGGATGACAGGTCCATCAGCCTGCCGCTGCCCCATGCCCACAAGGCGGGGACGGTCTGTTTTCTGGCGTGGCTGGACGACGTGCCCGCGGGCGGCGGCGCGGTGACCATGCACGACGGGGTCGCCATCTGCTATTCCACGAGTGTACGGCCACCCATGCGTCGCCTGGGCGTGCAGACGGCGCTGCTGGCGGCGCGGCTCCACCATGCCCGGGCAGCAGGCTGCGAGTTGGCCGTGGTGCAGACATCCCCCGGCAGCGCGTCCTATCGCAACGTGGCGCGCTTCGGCTTTCGTATCGCCTACACCAAGCCGACGGTACTCCAGCCCGGCATCAATCGGCCGGCAGGAACGTGATGGGCAGATAGGCCGTGTGGTCACGCTGGGGGAGCGGGTCGACGGTGAACTGGCTCACGATGGCGAGGCTGCGTGAGATCACGCCCTCGGGATCATCCTCCACGTCGCCGCGATCGTACGGCTCAACGCCGTACGTGGTCACCGTCAACTGCAGGGTCTCCTCGTCGATCTCGAATTCGGTCCAGCCGTAGACGTGGGCGGCCATGTATTCACCCTTGAGCAGTTCAGCATCCACCGGCGCATCCTCCAGACCGATGGCATCGTAGCCCAACGCCTCATGCATCGCGTTGGCCGTGTCGAGCATGAAGCGGTCTTTGGCGGCCGACGTCGACATGGCCGCGTAAGCCTCCATGTCCGAGTCCGTGACGAAGCCGTAGCGCGTGGCCGCACTCATGATCCGCGATGCAACCGTGACATTGTGGGCGACCGGGCCGGCAGTGACCTCCAGCGCGGTGGTGGGCATGGGCGTTGCGTCCGGCCTCCAGGTGCATGACGTTGTTGATGACGGTGCCGTGCACGTCGCCCGTCACGAGACCACGTTGTCGATGCAGTGGTTGATCAGAAAGCGCAGCAACTCAGCGCGTTCCGCCGCATATCCCTCAAAGCGGTCGGTGGCGGTGCCAAAGGCCAAATGCTGGATGGGTTCGGGGATGACGATGAATTTCCAGACGATGCCGTCCGCTTCGGCCGCAAGCAGGTCGGCCTTCAGCGGCCAAGCTGCGTCGCCCAGCATGGCCCGGCCCTCCGCGAACGCGCCTTCGAGATACCGGGCAACGTCGCCCATGCTGGCGGCCGGCGGAATGGGTGCATCGCGAAAGGTGCGCGCGTCGAGGATGAACAAGGCCGCGTCCTGGCCGAAGGTACGGTAGCGATAGAAGTCGGGGAGTTGCGCCGCGGCCCGTCGCTATCGGCCGCGTAGACGAGTCGCTCCAGCGGGTTGTACTCTTGAAACGACTGGGTGCCGTTGCGGAAGAGTTGGGTCTCGTTGACCAGGCCGCTGGTTTCGGGAAAGCCGTCATAATCGGCGGCGGGGGCGGCGCCCGCAATGTCATCACGCACTTCGTGATCGTCAAAGATCGCGTAGAGCGACGTGGTCGAGCGGATGGACGCCCACGTGTTGAGCCCGAGGTGCTCGCCGTAGGCCTCATCATGCTGAGGCGGAACTCGTCCAGCGTCACGGCGGGGCGGCGCACGGCCGGCGAACCCACGTCGGCGTAGACCGTATCGCCCAAGCTGATGAAGAAGTCCAGATTGCGCCGGCACATTGGCGATGCTTGGGTAGGGCGCGAAATCACTGCGCCAATCGCCGCTGGCGCCGAAGCGCAGGCCGTGGTGTCCGTCCTCCGCCGGCGTCACAAACGTGCCGGTCATGCTGTTCCCGTCGCTGGTGGTCACCGTGTAGACGTAGCGCTGATCGGGTGAAAGGTTGCGGATGGTGACGGACGCCGGTTCCAGCGGATCGCTCACCGTGCGTACAACGGTCCCGCCGCCCAGGACGGAAAAGGTCAACGTCCCGGTGACGGATGTGCGCGCCCAGAGCACAGCCGACGTCTGGGTGACGTCGCCGGCTGCGACGCCGTTGGGGAAGGCATCCGACCAGTGCGCGGCCGCGTTCTCGGCAACGATCCGGGAACCTGCCGGCAGACTGAGGCAGAACAACAGGATCAAAGTCAGAATGAGCCGTCGGTTCATGCGTGCATACGCTCTTGGGAATGTTCTCAATATCTGCATCTCAAAAGTATATCACGCGGCTGTTGCAATCCGGTGCTGAGCATGCGGCGAGGTTGATGCAAAAACCGTGCGTAAGCGCGTCTAGACGCGCAGTTTCTTGAGACCATCGCGGATGCGTAGGTCAGTCAGTGGCGATTCGTCCAGCGGGCGACCGGCAACTGTGCGCCACAGGGCGATGTCCTCGCGGCCGACGGCGAGCCGGCGCAGCATCCTGGCCTGGCGCAGGGTGGCGTAGAAACGCAGCACCGCGCCGGCCACCGCGATCCGCTCGGCGTCGCCGGCGGGCCACCAATGCAGAAAATACTCGTGCAAGTAGAGCCGCTTGGCGTTGACCGCGACCGCCAGGAAATCGGCCAGCGACCACGTGGACGGATCACGCAGCAGCGCCGCCTCCACCTCCGCCACTGCACCCAACACCGCGTCCGGCGCGGCCGCGTCCAGGAGCGGCGAGCGACGCACATCCTGCCGCGCGTAGAGATAGAGATGCGTGCGCGCCCGCGTCATGGCCACGTAGAGCAGGCGTCGTTCTTCGTCCGGTGCGGAGGCCAGTTTATAGGGGAGCAGACCATCGTTGCAGCCCGGCACGAAGACGACGGGCCATTCCAGCCCTTTGGCCCGATAGATGCTGGTTATGATGACGCCGCCGGCCCCACGCAGGTCACGGGCAGAATTCTCTTCCAGGCCCACCACCCGGTGCGGGATGCCGGCCGCGGCCAGGGCCGCTTCCACGGCGGGCGTCTGCTGGTAGGCGCGCACGAGCACGGCCATCTCGTCCCCGCGATGCCGTCGCGGTGGTGGCGCTGCATGGCTTGGGCCGTGGCCTGGGCCATGGCCTCTTCATCGGCGAAGGTCTCCAGCACGGTGCTGCCGCCGAAGCCTTGGGTCAATTGCAGATACTTTTCCTGGCGTTGGTTGTCGTGACGAATGACCTGGTTCGCCAGCGCCAGGTGAACGGCGCGGCTGCGGAAGTTGTCGGTCATGAAGTAGACCGTGGCGCGATAGCGTTTGCGGAAGGAGCGGATGAAGAAGGGCGAAGCACCGCGCCACGTATAGATCGTCTGGTCGTCGTCGCCGATGGCCATGTAGTTGCGATGGGGCGCGGTGAGCAGGTCCAGGATCTCGGCCTGAGCCCGGTTCACATCCTGGAACTCGTCGACCAGCACGCATTCGTAGCGTTGCTGCATGGCGGCGAGAATGTCGGCGTGCTGGGCCAACATCAACCAGCCGGTCGCCAGCATATCGTCAAAGGTGAGCAACCCCCGCGCCAGCCGCTCCTGTTCGAAGCGGGCATAGAGATCGGCGTACCAGGCGCGGCCGCGCGGCGCCTGGGCCCGCTGCGCCACCCGACGCAGACGTCGCGGCAAGCCCAGAGCGCGCGGGTCGGGAAAACAGAGCATGGCCTTCTGGCGGCGCACGTAGCCCAGGAACTCGTCGCCGTCCAACGCGGCCAGTTGCGGGACGTAGGCCACGCGCGCGGCATGGGCGCCGTCCACGGTGGCGTGGAGCAGTTGGCGCTCGGCCGCGTGCACCTTGTCCAGGCTGTCAGCACGCAGGCGCGGAAGATAGCCGCGCGCCTGCGCCATGCGCACGATGCTGTAGCCCAGCGCGTGGAGCGTGCGCACCTGCACCGGGTCACAGCCGCGCTGTTGCGCCAGCGCTGCTTGGATCTGGGCGTTGGCATCTCGATTGAAGGAGGTGGCGAGAATGCGCTCGGGGGCAAAGACCCGGTCGCCAACCAGGCGCGCGATGCGGTGGACCATGGCCGTCGTCTTGCCGGCCCCGGCCACAGCATAGACCAGCGCGGGGCCGGTGTCGTGGTTGACGATGGCCTGCTGCTGGGGCGTCAAGGCCAGGGTCGGCGTCGTCCGCCGTGCGGCAGCTATCCTGCGCGCCGGCGTCGGCCTCTGTTTCGATCGCTGCTGAGATGCCATACTCATGTTTGTGCCACAGAACACGCGTTCGAGCAAGTTCGGGTGGAATCCACAGCAGGCAGTCGCTGAGGCGACTTTTCGCTGTCAGCGCCCGGTTTCCAACCGAAGCCAGCGAGCCGTTATCGTACCAGCGCTCACTTCCCACGGTGCGGGCGTGTGCCGGCGCATGGTACGCACCGGAGTCGCGCAGTTAGCCCAGGGTGTAGACGCCGTGGGTCGCGCCGTAGGCCAGCACCTTGGGACCGCTGGTGACCAGCAACCGCACATGCCCATGCCACCGCGCCAGTTGGGTGAAAGGCGACGATGCGAAAGTCGACGTGGCGGGCCGGATCGGGATCGAGCATGAGGTCGAAAAGCGTCACGGCCACGGCGTCGCGCCGCCTTTGACGCCCGTCGAAAGCGACGATGGCGGCCGGCGTGAAGCGAAAGACGAAATCGAAACCGGCCACACGCCCGGGAAGGACGCGCACACCGTCCGCCGTCTTGATGAAATGCCAAGGCTCCTCGGGCAGATGGGTGAAGTAGACGTTGCTGCCCGCGCCCACGGCGATACGCTTCATGGCGTCGACCCACACCGGATCGTCACGAAAGAGGCGCGCCAGCGCGCGGACGTAGGGATCTGCCGGCAAATCGGCAGGCGCGGTCGGGGCGGTCACAGCGCTTGGGTCAGGATCGCGGCCAGTTCGCCGTCGGTGAGCGATGGGGTTGCCCTTCATGCTGGAGGCCGCCTTGCCCTTGGCCACCGCGGCGGGAATCTCGGCCGCGGTCAAGCCGTAGGTACCCAGCCCGGGGATGGCCAGGTCGGCGCAGAGCGTCTCCACCCATGCCACGCCGTCGACCGCCCGAGCCTCCGGGTCGCCCGTGAGGATGCGGGCCGCCTCGTCGTAGCGCGTCAGCGCCGGGGACGCAGAATCCCGTGTCTTTAACGCCGCGACGTTGGCGGCCATGACCAGGGGCAACAGGCGTGCGCAGAGTGCACCGTGGGGCGCGTCGACCATGCCGCCCAACGGTCCGGCAAAACCGTGAACCGCACCGAGCGAGGATGGCCAGGGCCAGCCCGCCACAGGTGCGGCCACGGCCATGTCGTACCGGGCCGCGGCCTCCTGTCCGTCCGTCACGGCGGCGCAGCAGCGCGCGGCCCGCGCCATCCCCTCGCGGCAGAAGCCGTCGGTGAGCGGCGTGGACAGGTGGGAGACAAACGGCTCCAGGCACTGGGTCAGCGCGTCCATGCCGGTGGCGGCTGTGACCGCGGGCGGCAGCGAGTGTGTCAACGTGGGGTCGACCAACGCCACCGCGGGCAACATGCTGTTGTGACGCAGGCTCACCTTGACACGCCGGTCCGGCACGCTGAGCACGGCATTCTTGGTCACCTCCGCGCCGGCGCCGGCGGTGGTGAGGATGGCGATGACGGAAGCGGCGGGCGCCCCCAGCGGCTGCCGCGCCCGACCACCTCGAGATAATCCAGCGGGTCGCCCAGGTTGGTGAGCAGCGCAGGCGTATGGCGTGTCGATGACGCTGCCGCCGCCCATGCCGACCAGGTCCGCGCCGTGAAGCGCCGCGCAACGGTGAATAACGGTCTGCACCGCAGGAAATACGCCGGTGACGGAGAAGACGGTCGTCGCCACGCCCGCCGCGTCCAGCACGGCGAGGAGCGGGTCGAGTACGCCGGGGTGCCGCCGCCGATGACCAGCACCGCGATGCCGAGTTCCGCGGCCAACGTGCCCCGCCTGGGCCAGCACACCGTCGCCGACGATGATGCGCCGCGGTGAGACCAAAGCTCATGCCTGCACCATGTCCCAGCCGTACTCGCCGGGAAGACGTTGGCATACTTGACGCTGGTCGGGGTGTGGCCATCATGTCGGCGACGGCGTCGCGCCAGGCGGCGTAGTGGGCCGTCTCCTTGTGGCGCGCCGGATCGTCGGCCGTGCGGTAGACCTCGACGAGCACAAAGCGCGTCGGGTCATCGGCCTGTTGAATGAGCAATCAAAACGGGCGATGCCGGGTTCTTGGACGCTGTTGCGTTTTCCAAGGTGGCCGCTTTGAACGCCGCGATGGATTCGGGTTTGACGTGGACGAAGACGTGGACGATGAGCATGGGTGCCTCCGGGAAGTGATGCGTGATGCGTGAAACGTGATGGAGAGATTAAGAGATTAAGAGATTGAGAGATTGGGAGATTGGTGGCACGGCGGCCGTCTGATACTCAATCTCTCAATCCCCCGGTCGCTCTTCTTCCTCCAACCGCGCCTGCAACGCGGCCAGCCGGTCGATGAGCATGCGCTTTTCGCCGGGAGAGAAGGGGTACTCTTTCTGTTCGATTTGGTCCAGCAGGCGCAGGAATTTGACGGTGGTGGCCAGGTCTTCGCTGACGGGGAGCTTGGCCTGGCGCAGGAGGGCGAAGGCGCGTTCCATGTCGCCTGCCTGGCGGGCTTGCCACGCGGCCTGCTCCGGGTCGCCCAGTGCCTCCCAGGTGGCCGACGCTTCCTTATTGGTGACCGTGCACGCCGGCGGCCAGCGCGCGGAAGCGCGCCAGTTCCACGTTGTTGTCCCACAGATGGCTGAAGGGGCCGGCCCGCTCCAACAGGCTGGCCAGCCGCTGTTCCAGATGGACCACTTGCGTGCGATAGGATGCGTCGTCGGTCAACCGGCCCAGACCGCACCGCGGACGCCCAGGCGTAGAGAGGGTGACCCGGTCTTCCAGGCCGCCGTACGCTTCCTGCAGCCAGCGCCGGATGAAGACATAGGCCTCCGGCTCGGCGTGGAGGGGCCGGTCACGTCCATGTAGCGCTCGGCCAGTTCAAGCGTTGAGCACCTGCTCTTCCGACAGGTCGTGGGAAACGGGCAATTCCCGGTAGCGCGCCTGAACGCGCAGCGCCTCCGCGCTGCCTGCGTTGCCGTCCACATCCATGACCGCAGCGGCGTCACCCAGCAGTCCGGCCACCTGCCCGGCGATCTCGGTCACCTCACCCCGGCTGACCAGGTGCGCAGCCCACTGCCACGCCGTGTCGCGGCGCGGTGTCCACAGCGCGGCGGTGCAACGATGGTCGTCGGCCAGCGCGGCCAGGGCGTAGCCGGCTTGCGCGGCGTCGTGCGCGGCAGGATAGTACAGTCCAATGGCCTTCGCCACCTGCCCAGCAGATGGCATTCCACCGCGCCACCTGGCGACCGATCAACGTGCGCTGCTCGGCGATGCGGTCGCGCGGCAGCGCTCGGTCGGTCCCACGGCGGCGCGGCCAGCCGGTCCAGCGAGCCTGGTTGCGAGCATGGGCCTCGGCCCACTGTTCGCGGTAGAGATGGGTGTCGGCCTGGAGCAACATGCCGTTGACCCGCTGCACGTCGGCTTCGCGCTGCAGCGCGGTCTGCCTTGAAGCGGACGGCCATGGCATTAGGCCCGGCGGTTGCGGGCAAGGCCTGCTCCCCACTTCTCCCGCTCAGAGATCCGTCCACCCTCGCGCGAATGCCCTTCGATGGCCATCCAGCTCGGACTTCACATCTCTTCCATCTGGAGCGTCTCGATGAGATCGGTCCAAGTCACCCGCTGCACGCCGTCGATGGCCTGCAATTCCAGCTCCTGGAGCACCGGCGTCTGGGGCTTCCGAGCAGGATCAGGTTGTCGGTGGAGCGGCTGAGTGCGGCACCCGCACTTCGTCGAAGAGACGGCGCTACTCAGAAGCCAGGGAATGTGCCGTCGCCCTTGTCGTCACACAGGGCCAGGAAAGCGGGTATAGACTTCGTTCAGGCCATGGATAAGAATCGTCGTGCGCTCCAGGCCCTTGATCTGAAAGCGGAAGGAGAGAATCTCGTCCATGGCCGGCATCCACCCGGCCAGCGCTGTGCAGACGCTCAGTCAAGTCGACCGAGGCGCGGCCGGGAGCGGTCAACCGCTTCGGCCAGCAGCGTGGCCCACAGAAAATCGGCGGGCGTCTCCGTCGCCGGGTCGGCGGGCGGGGGCGTTCCAGCGGTGAAGAGTTCACGCAGGGGTTGGACCTGGGCCTGGGCCGCGGCGCCGCAGACAGGACAGATGTAGATGCGGCCCTGGTGGGCGCTCCGTCCACAGCGCGCGCTCGCTGCGCGCTGGGCCGCAACGGCTTGGGCAGATGGCCGTAGAAGGTCCACGTGTTGTCGATGGAGTTGGGCGAGTTGTCGGGCAGGCGGCGCTGGTGCTCAAAGTCGAACTCGTCGGGCCAGACGTTCAACTGCTCGCCGGCCAGGTATTTGGTCATGCCCCAGTCAAAACCGCTGGGCTGGACGATCTGCGACTCGTCGCCGGCCAGGGCGAAGCGCAGCGCCGGCGGGTCGTTGTCGCAGGCGCCCGCACCAGTTCGGTCAGGCAGGCGATCTGGAGCAGCGTGAGATCCTGGACCTCATCGATGACCAGCGCATCCAAGTTGCGCACCCAGTCCGGCGTCCGGCCCGTGGCTAGAGAGGCCAGCGCCCGCCGCGCCGCAATCTGGTCGCGGAAGAAGCGCATGTGCCGCACCCGCTGCGCCAGTTGATACGCCACCTCGGCCGCACGCCCCGGCTCCAGCCCCGTTCCCTGGGCGTACGTCCAGATCGATGCCGCCGCCGCCCCGGTTGGACTGGGGCAGTCGTAGCTGTCAGGAAAATCCTGGCCGAGGAGAAAGGCGCAGCTCGGTGAAAGTGCGCGGATACTTGCGCCACGGTCCCAGATCCGGCCGGGTTTTGGCGTTCAGGAAGGCGTAAAATTCACGTCCATTTCGCCGAAGAGCTCGAGCCAGGCTGAAGATGCCCATCAAGTCGTGGAGCACTTCGTCCAGCGTGGCGATATGGATGCGCTCCAGCCGGGTCCGGTCCGCCGCCGGTGTACTGGGACTCCACGAACTCGCGCGCGGCGCGCTTGAGCCGCTGCTGTGTACGTGACATGAAGAATGCGGCCGTCGCCCGGCATGTCGATGAGGTCAGCGCAGCAGGTAGAGCAGCGCCACGGTCTTGCCGCTTCCGGGCAGCCCTTTGATGGTGACCACAGCCAGATCGTCCGCAGTCAAGTACGCACTGACGGCCTTCTGTTCGTCGAAGCGGGGTCCAGACTGGCCACCGGCACGGCCCGGTACTCGGTGAGCGAGCCGGTGCGGATGGGTTCACGTCGGTGCGGTCGTGGTGGCGCACCGAGTGGACGAGGATGGTGTTGACGGCATCGGCGCCGTTGCCGCCATTGCCGTCGGTCAGGTCGCCGCTGATGTCGATGGTCGCGTCGGCCAGGGGGCTTTCGCTCTGGGGAATCCACCACATGTAGTAGTGGTTGCCCTGCACGGGCGTGCGCCGCCAGCGCGCGTTGCGACCCGCCGTCCCCTTGACGATGGGTGTGCGTCCGCGCGTGCCTAGCAACACCTGGGCCCAGACGGCTTTGCGCTGGGTGGTCAGGGGCAGATCTTGCAGAGATTCATCGAAGCTCTCGTGGAGTACATGCCGACATGCGATCGGTACCATGGAATAAGCGGGAATGTGGCGCCGGGCACGGCCATACATTCGACCGACTGTGGCAGCGGAACGCCTGCGCCCTGGCCATCCGCATCGATCCGACGTTGTGGATTTTATCACGCATGGCGCGGGACGTCGAAGTGTCGGCGTGACACCATGCGCCGTGGGGCTGCCCGGGCAAGGAGCCGGCAGGCCCAGCGAGGGACGGTTGCGAACAGCAATTAATCCTCCGCTTTTCGACGTACCCGTAAGCAGAACCACAGTTTACTCGATGTAGAGATCGTCGAAAGACGATTTTTCTGGATTGACGGTCAGATTGCGGGCGACTATAATCCTTGCGGCGCCGGATAGGGTGCCCGTCCCAATGGCCCACCGTCTCGCCATGCCCTACCTCGCATGAATGTGCATCCGGTGCTCGCACCCGTCACCATAGAGTCTCTGCACTTGCAGACCAGGGAGATACTTCATGACCCACAAGCTCAGCCGCCGTGACTTTCTCAAGGCGACCGCAGCCGCAATGGCTGCCGTGTCGCTGGCGTCGTGGTCCCCCGGCGCCCGCCGTGCCACGCCCGCAGCAAATTGTTCACTGAAGAAAGCGGACATTCAACACGGTGGCGGCGGCGTTGCCACCGGCAATGCCATCATGGACATCAGCGCGGGCTGGGACGGCACGCACTGGGCCGTGGACAGCCAGGGCATTCCCCATGTCTATGATGCGTTGCAAGGGCAGTGGCAGATTTTCGGCCGCGGCGTGGATGCAGCCATCCAGACCAATAACCAGTTCTTCCTCTTTCGGGGCGACGAAGTGGCGATCAATACCCCGTCAACCGGCTCGCTGTCCACGAATACCATCGCCCAACGTGGACGCAACTCCCGCCCATGTTCACCAACGATCTTGACGGCGCCGTGTATCTCGACTGCTCACTTTTCCTCATCCGCAGCGGTCGTTACGTCAGCGTGAACTATCCGACGGAACCGCATACGTTAAGCAGCTTGGAATTCTGGCCCGCAAATGTCGCGCCGGACAGGGTGGTCTATCGGTCCGGTCATACTGAACAATGGGGTCTGCTGTATGTGGATCCCGTTCCAGGAGAAGACGAGAACAGTATTGGGTTCAATCTCATCCGGCGGCAGCGGACTGCTGCAGGGCGCCGAGCATGCCCATCGTTGACGCCGGTCTTTCCGGGACAAATGGTCGACATCATCGGTGCGGGTTTCGACGCCTTTACCACGTCGCCTGGGGACGGTGTGATGACGCTGTTCCGGGGATCTGCGGTGTGGACGGTCGACGTTTCGGGGGCAGTGTCGACAACCTCGCTGGGCGACCTTGTGCCGGCGTGGGCGCCGCGGTTGGCCCACGCCCCGCGCGGCCAGGTCGGCAATCTGTGGAGCCTGGCGACGGACGGGACCATCGTCCAACATGACGGTGACGAGTGGACTCTCATCCTCCCGCCCGACGGCGTCACCGTGACCCATGTCGACGTGGGCCAGGACGGCCAGCCCTTTGCGCTTGCCCAGCCGGCCTCCGGACCCGGCAGCGCCACCCTGCACGCGTACGACATGGCGACCGGGATCTGGCAGACGCCGGTCGCGCTGGGAAGCATCACGCCGCAGCAGCTCTCGGTGGGCGATGCCACGCGTGTCTACGTGCTGGGCAGTGACGGCGCGGTCAACCGTCTGCAGGACGGCGCTTTCGTGCAAGTGCCCGAGTTGGGGTCCAATGTGGCGCATCTTGCCGCCAACCACGACGGCACGGTATGGCACACGGACGGCACGGCCAACTCCTTCCGCTTCATATCGGAGAGAAGCTATCCACCCACACAACTGCCGGTGCCCAATGTGAGCAGTGTGCAGAAGGTGACCAGCACCGCGTACGGCAACGCAATGATGTTGGTGCAGCAAAACGGCGCCAACCAACTCTATACGTACACATCGCCGTATCTGTACAAGACCTCGCCATCCTACGTGCCCATCGCCAATGGACTTGTCATCCAGCACCCCCAGGTGACCGCCGGCAGCGGATTGACCTACGTCAATGTGGGCACCGGGATTGTGGCCTTGGACAGCCATACCAGCCGGGAGCTGTGGAGCACACTTCTGCCGATCGCGGCGAATGCGCCGCCGTGGTCTACGATCCGGTGCAGCAGTTGATCTACGCAACCGACAATGCGCAGACGCTCTTTGCATTGGATGCGAACACGGGCGCTGAAGTTTGGTACTTTCAGACGGCAGCAGGCCCGATCAGCCAACCCGCCCTCGGTGGCAGCGGGCTCTGTGTTGTCGGCGCCGGCACAGCCTACTGGATCGATACGAGTGCCGCCTTGGCGCAAGGGACTGCTGAGTCTGTCTCCGCTGCTTGGTCAACGACATTGGAATCAGACTATTTCGACTTCACGGGTGCTGTTGTACTCATCTACTTGGATACGATCTACGTCACATTGTACTACGTCCAAGATAACGATCCCCAGCAGTACCTATGGTCGCTCAGTGCGCACGACGGCAGTGGGGCCAATATGATCGTCGGTTCTTACTCAGAAGGCGATTTCACCGTCCCAGCCATCTCTACTGCCAATTGGAATAGTGACAATGTTCTTTTCCTGTTCAACAATTACGGCGTTTCGATGCTGGCGACTCCGGTCGATCCCTACTTCGTCAACGATCCCATTTTGAGATTACCGAACAACGCCACCTTTACACAAGGACTTGCGGTAATCGATGTGGCGGATGCGAATATCCCTGGAGGACGTCTACACGTCTTGATTGCCGGCGGCAGTGACGGCAATCTCTATCAGCTTGATTTGACCAAACCCTTTAACGATTTTCCAGCGTTCACGCAGTTCAACCTGCAAACCCCCACCGGAGGCGGCGTGATTGGGGCTGGGCCGATGGCGGTCGAGAGCGGCGATAGCAGCTTGCTCGTGTTCAGCCTCGGCCTCAATGGCCAAAACAGCGTCGTTGTCGTCGACCCAACTACGGGCAGTTTCCTCCAAGTCTTCACTGATCACATGCTTGCGGCGCAGTTGACCGTTGACAGCAACGGCATTCTGTATGCGGCAGGCCAGGATCCGAATGATCCGAGTAGTCCGTTCGGCCAGGTCTACGCCATCCGCATCGACGACCTGCTCCAGGCGGAACGAGATTTCATCGTCGACTCCGAACTGATGCAGGACTTTGACGAGGACACGCCGGGGCAGTTGACGGCCACGGCGCGCTACCAGACCCACGTGACCGTGGTGGATGCGAACAAGGCCCCGCGCCCGTACCAGTCGATGAAAGTCTGGGCGGATGCGTCCACCACGCTGCTGATCGACGGCCAGTCCTACACCGTGGACGCGACCACGCCGGCCTCGGTCCAGACCGACGCCACCGGCACGCTGACCATCGTCAGCGACGCCACGGATCTCACGACCAGCGCGCTCAAGCTGTGGGCCGGCTTCATGGACCCGTACGAGCGCATCGTGGTCTATCCCGACCGGGAATTCCACAGCCGGCTCGCCACCACCCACTACGCGAGCACCACCAACCCCGATCCGACCCAGATCAACCTGGCCACCGCCGCGCCCTACGACCCGACCAACCTCACCAGCCCGGCGCCGCTCTTCAGCAGCAGTGAACAGCCTCTCGCCACCGCGGCGGCCAACGTGACCAGCAAGCTGGCAAGCTCGGTGGCCTATCAAAGCGGCGGCACCCCGGCCCAGGCAAGCGCGGCGGCCGCGACGGCGACGGCATCGTCTTATCTCGCCTACGCGGATCTGGCGGGCGCGGCCTACAGCCCGGTCAGCACACCGGCGAACCGCGCCGTTACGCCCACTGCATCCGGCGGCTTCAGCTTTGACGGCACCACGTTAACCGAGCTGACGCCCGTGACCGCCGCGGAGGCCATCGACGCCCTGGAAGGAACGCCCGACGCGTTGCCGGGCAGCTTTGTCAGTTGGCTGCGCGGCCTGTGGGATAATATCAAAAATGGCTTGAGCACGGTGGAGCAAGTCGTCGTCAGCATCGGACGCGACATCTATGCGGGCATCAAGTATGTGGCGGATGGTGTCGTCAAGGTGCTGCGCGTGGCTCTGCGCGACATTGTGGACGTGGCCATCGCCATCGGCAGCGTTTTCGTGCAACTGGGCAAAGACATTGCCAAAGTCGTGGAGGCGCTGAGTATCATCTTCCATCTGGGCCAGGTTATCGACACCGCCCAGGCCATCAAGGCCACTTTCGCGCAGATGTTGGGCAATCTGCCGTCCATCATTCAGGGCGTGGAAACCCAGGTCAACGGGATCTTCGCCACAGTGGAGACCGATCTGACCAATGCATTTAACGGCATCATCGCAGCCCTCGACGGCACTGTGACCGGCAGCGGTGCGCAGGTCGGCGCCGCGGGCGGCATCGGCAATCTACAGGGCATGGGCGCGACCCCACACACGATCTTCAGCGTTGCGCCCAAGGGAACCCAGGCCCAATCCTCCCAGGCGGTGCCGGCCATGTGGGGCATCCACAAGCTGCGCCAGAACTATTCCAAAGCCACGCCCTCAGCAACCGGTGCGTCTGCGGCCGGCGCGGCCGACAGCGGACTGGCGGCCACGCTCCAGACCTTCGTGGACAGCCTGTTGTCCGGGGGCAGCAACAACGGCGCGTACAGCCAGCTCAACACCGGCTTCCATAGCTCGATCCGCTTCAATTCCGCCAAGGACTTCTTTGCGTCGCTGCTGGCCGATTTGCTCGAGGCACTCGAGGCTCTGGCCAAGTTCATGCTCGGCATTCTGCAAAATCTGGTGGACGATGTCATGAACGCTGCCGCCGACATCGCCGCGTTGATTCAAGGGGCCGGTAACGCCGGGATCCCGATCCTGTCGACGCTCTGGCACGCGCTCACCGGTGAAACGCTGACCTGGCTGGACCTGATCGCCTTCGTGATTGCCATCCCCACCACCTTGATCTACCGGATTGTGGAAGGTGACTATCCGGCCCTGCAGGTGACGGCAAGCGGCGTCACCGCCGACCTGCTGGTCCTGCAACGGGTGCAAGGCATCGCGGCATCGATCACCGCCCTGGTCCTGGGCATCGTCAATGCCATTCTGGATGCGGCTTACGTCGTCTTCGGCGAGTTGAATTTGCCGATCATCTACGACATCCTCATCGTCGTGCTGGGGCTGACGACCGCCTTTGCGCTGGTGGTCGGCGATGTGTTGGAGACCAATTTCTGGGTCATCGCCGCCTCGGTCATCGGGCTTGTGCAGACGCTCCTTTACAGCGTTCCCAGCCTGCCGCCGGAGGTGCCGTCGTCCCTGGGGTTGGCTTTTTCGCCGGTCTTGCTCTGGCTATTCTATCAGGAGTACAAGGCCGCGCAATCGCCCGACGCCCTGGCGTTCGCCGCCAACATCGTGGGCGAGGTGCCGGTCATCGTCAATCCGATCAAGTTTGTGCCCAATGCGATTGTCGCCGCCGTCGCGCCCGTGGCGGATTTGGCGTGCGGGCTCGCGGTCACCGGTCTGGCGCTGGCAGACACCATCGAGGGCTGGGACGAACTCACGGCGCCCACCGCACTCCCGGAGACGGTGGAACCCGTCGCGCCGGCGCCCGGCCATCGCGTCTTTCTGCCGACAGTGCACCGGTAGAAGACCGGCGAACTCGGCCGGCCGCAGCGGAGCTTCCTCGCGCTGCGGCCGGCCGATCTTTTTCCTGCGGCCACTCTGTGCCACAATAGCCCCATGACGAAGCACACCAGCAGTGGGCGCACAACTGGGACCGCATCGGCCGGTCTATCTGCGGCGGCAGGATCCGGCATGGGATCGGGTCAGCTACAGGCTGTGGTCGCCGCCGGAGATGAGTTGGGGCTGCTCGGTCCCGTGGCGGGACGGCGCGTGTTGGACCTGGGCTGCGGCGGCGGTCACAACGCGGTGGCGCTGGCAAGGCAAGGCGCGCGGGTCACCGGCGTGGACGGCAGCGCCACCATGATCGCGACGGCGCGCGCATTGGCCCAGGACGCGGGTGTGGACGCAACCTTCATCCACGCCGATCTGGCCCAACTCGGAGACCTGCCCGGCGCGGCGTGGGACGTGGTGCTGAGCGTGGCCACGCTCCCGTACGTGGAGGATGCGGCAAGCGTCTTCACCGCGTGCGCACGGCTGCTCACACCCGGCGGACGGCTGGTCTTCAGCCTCGACCATCCCCTGCGCAACTGCTTCTTCGACGCCGAGGACGAGGAGCTGACGGTCACGCCGGTGCGCGATTACGCCACGTCGAGTGTCCTGGGTTGGACCTTCCCCGAGACGAACGTCCGGGTGCGCGCAGTCCACCGGCCCGTGGCCACGTGGTGCGATCTGGTGACCGCGGCCGGGTTGCGCTTGCTCCGGCTGGTCGAACCGCCGGCGCCCGCCGCCATCCTGGACGCGACGTGGCCGGCGGACGGCGCGCTGGCGCCGCTGCGCCATGTGCCCCAGGTGCTCATCGTCGTCGCTGCCAAACCGGCCGCCGAACAACCGACTTCCACAGCTACCGAGTGAGACGCTACCATGCCCCTCGCCTGTAATCTGCCGACCCCGGCGCGCATCGTCGCCGTGGAACAGGACAACTATCGCACCAAGACCTTCGTGCTGGACATGACGCTGGCGGCCGCGCCGGGCCAATTCGTCATGGCGTGGCTGCCGCGCTTTGACGAGAAGCCCTTCTCGCTGGTCAACGCGGACCCGGTAACGCTGATGATCACCGCGGTCGGCCCCTTCACGCGGCTGGTGCACGAGTTGCACGCGGGCGACCGGCTGTGGCTGCGCGGGCCGCTGGGCCAAGGGTTTCGCCTGAAACCTGCGGTGCATCGCCGCCCGGCGTTGGTGGGCGGCGGCTACGGAGTGGCGCCGCTGCTCTGGCTTGCGCAGCGCCGGTTGAGTGAAGTGGATACGCTGCACGCAATCATCGGCGCACGCACGGCCGCGGACGTTCTCTATGCCGACCGCTTCGCCGGCCTCTTCGCTGACGCCGGCAACGCCGCGCTCCACGTGACCACGGAGGACGGCTCCGCGGGCCGGGCCGGCCGGGTGACCGCGGCGCTGGAGCCGCTGCTGGCCGCGGGCGCGGTGGACAGCATCTTCGCCTGCGGGCCCCACGGCATGTTGACGGCCCTGGCCGCGTTTGGCGCACGGTTCGGCGTGCCGTGCCAGTGAGCTGGGAGGCGTACATGCGCTGCGCCATCGGCGTCTGCGGCGATGCAAGCACGACGGCAAGGTGCTCTGCCTGGACGGGCCGGTGTTGGCCACGGCGTGAGCGCAGCGGATGCCCCCAGCCACTCGGCCGGGATTTTGCCAGAAGACCGCGTTTGAAGTAGTCTGACCCGGTGCACGACATCGCATCCTTGAGCTGCCGCCATGGGCGGCGGCTCGTTTTATGTAAACGCAGGCTCCCATTTTCCGAGCAATGGACTTAGAACAGCATGGAAACAACACTCAATCAACCAACCGATGAGGTGCAGCCGGTCCTCAAGCGCACCGCCCGCGACTACGGTGTCCTCGGCCTGAAGGGCTTTGCCATGGGCAGCGCCGACGTCGTCCCCGGCGTTTCCGGCGGCACCATGGCCTTCATCCTGGGCATCTACGAAGAACTCATCAACAGCATCAAGATGATCGGCCGGCCGGAACTGTGGCGGGCGGTGTTGGGGCTGCGCATCGGCCAGGCCGTCCGCATCCTCAACGTACCTTTTTTGCTCGCGGTCTTCGCCGGCATCTTCCTGGCCATCTTCACCCTGGCGCCCGGCATCGAGTGGACGTTGGAGCACCAGCCAATCTACATCTGGAGCTTCTTCTTTGGGCTGGTCTTGGCGTCGGTCTTCGTGGTAAGCAGGCGCATCACCAAGTGGACGGCGCTCTTGATCGGCGCGCTGGCGGCCGGAACGATCTTCGCCTTCTGGCTGGTGGGTCTCGTGCCGGTCACCACGCCCAACGTGTGGTGGTTCCTGATTCTGTCGGGTGCGCTGGCCTCGTGCGCCATGATCCTGCCCGGGATCTCCGGCTCGTTCATCCTGGTGCTGCTGGGCAAGTACGAATTCGTCATCGGCGCGGTCAACGACCGGGACTTCGTGAGCATCCTGCTCATCGGCATGGGCGCGGCCGTGGGCCTGGTGACGCTGGCTCAGTTGCTCAGTTGGCTCTTCAAGCGCTACCACGATCTGACCGTGGCCATCCTCATCGGCTTCATGGTCGGCAGTCTGCGCAAGGTGTGGCCGTGGAAGGAGATCCTGTCCACCACCATCGACCGCCACGGCGTGGAAGTGCCGCTCGTCGTCAAAAACGTGCTGCCCGCGTTCGGCACGGAGATGCTCATCGCCCTGGCCTTCGCCCTGATCGGCTTCGCCGCGGTGGTGGTCATCGAGCGGCTGGCCGCGGACTGAACCGGATCGGGGATGAAGACGTGGTGGAGACCGTGACCCAGATCGCTGCCGTCATCGCCGCGGCCGGACAGAGCCGGCGCATGGGTCGCCCCAAGCAACTGCTGCCCTGGGGCGACGTCACGGTCATCGCCGCGGTGGTCGACAATCTCCACGCCGCCGGCGCCGCGCCCGTGGTCTGCGTCATCGGGCATCGGTCGGCAGAATTGCGGGAAGCCTTACGCGACGCCCCCGCCGTCCTCGTCTACAATGAGGAGTACCAGGCCCGGGAGATGATCGCGTCGTATCAGGCGGGCGTGCGTTGGTTGCAAAATGAAGAGACGCGCTACGCCGGGACGCTCATCGCCTTGAGCGATCAGCCCCAGATCCCGGCGACGATTATCGAGCAGGTGTTGGCCGCGGCCGCCCGACAGCCGGACCAGATCGTCATTCCCAGCCACGAGATGCGCCGCGGCCATCCCGTTTATCTGCCGGCCGCGCTGTGGGACGAGTTGCTGGGGCTGACGCCCGGGCAGACCTTGCGCGACCTCATCCGCAGACACGAGGCGCGCGTTGCCTACGTGGTCGTCGAGAGCGATGCGATTCTGCGGGATTTGGACACGCCGGCGGAGTATGCGGCGTTGCGGGGTGAAGAGTTGAAGCGTGAAACGTGATGCGTGAAACGTGAGTACGAAGTGGTCGCAAGGCGCCATGTGTGAAGGCGTGATTTGGGGCAGATGATGACGATTTATCATGAGTTGAACAAGTTGCTCGACCAGGGCATGACGGTGGCGGTGGCGACCATCACGGATGTGAAGGGGTCGGTGCCGCGCGAGGTGGGGGCGAAGATGATCATCCACCCGCTGGGCAAGCACGTGGGCACCATCGGCGGCGGCTGCGGCGAAGCGGACGTGATCCGCGCCGGGCTGGACGTGATCCAGGACGGCGCCGCGCGCAATGTCCAGGTGGACCTGACCGAGGAGATCAGCATGCAGAGCTTGGGCGTCTGCGGCGGGATCATGAATGTGTTTGTGGAGCGGGTGGAACGACAGGATTGAAGAGTGAAGATTGGGCGGCGGCGCGCAATCTGACTGGTTGAGGTTGAGGGGCGGGAATGCAGCACGAAGTGTTGGCGGCGCTGTTGGCGTCGTTGGATCGACGGGAAGCGGTGGCGGTCGTCACGGTGACGGCAGCGGACGGCGCGTACGCGGACGCAGTCGGGCGGCACTGCCTGGTCTGGCGCGATCACGGGCGCACGCCGGTGGGCGACCTGGACCTGGGTGACGCCCAGGCCGAGATCGTAGAGCAGGCGCGTGATGCGTTGTTCGTGCGCGCCCACCGCCACATGGAGTACCGGGATGAGCACGGCTCCGCCAACGTCTTCATCGAAGTGCAGGTGCAGCCGCCCCATCTCATCGTGGTCGGCGCCGGGCACATCGCCGTGCCGCTGGCCCAAATCGGCGTCATCAACGACTTCGAAGTCACCGTGCTGGACGACCGGCCCCAGTACGCCCACGTAGCCCGCTTTCCCACCGCCGACCGGGTCATTGCCGGCGATTTCCGCACCGAGTTGCGCAAATTGCGCGCCGACGGCAAGCTGGACCATCACACGTACATCGTCCTCGTCACCCGCGGCCACCAGTACGACGTGGACTGCCTGGTCGAGGTGCTGGACGATCCGCTGGCCTACATCGGCATGATCGGCAGCCAACGCCGAGTGCGCGCCGTCTTCGACCTGCTGGAGCGGGAGCAGGGCATCCCCGCCGCCAAGTTCGACCGGGTCTACGCGCCCATCGGCATCGACATCGGCGCACGCACGCCCGCCGAGATCGCGGTCTGCATCATGGCCGAGATCATCAACGTCATGCGCAACGGGCCGGCGCGCCCGCTGAGCCAGCAGATTCGTGAGGAACGCCAGGCGCGGCGGGAGCGTGTGCGTCCTCTGAATCTTCGGTTGGAAACCGGCGCTGACAGCGAGAAGTCGCCCAGCTCAGCGACTGAAAGACGACGGTACAGCGGCAAGCTGTGACAATTGAGGTGCGCGATCTGACAATCAGTGATGTGAGTGTGTCTAGCGATGCTCTTACGGTCGACCTGTCCGACGGACGCTCGCTCAGCGTCCCGTTGGGTTGGTATCCTCGCCTCTGGCACGGCACGGAGATAGAGCGCAACGACTGGCGCCTCATCGGCAGGGGATTGGGTATCCACTGGCCGCAACTGGATGAAGACGTCAGTCTGGAAGGACTGCTGCTCGGCAAGGCTTCCAACGAAAGTCAGAATTCGCTGAAACGCTGGCTCGATCAGCGCAATCCCCAAGACTGACGTCGTGTGATTCAGCGTCCTCCGCTCTTCGCCAGTTTGTCAAACAGGTCGGTGAAGATCTTGTCCCGGTCCACCCAGCGCGCGACGCGGATGAGATGGCGGCCGGTGTCCACACTCCACGTGAGTTGATCCGTCACCACCGGGCTGTGGGTCACGAAGGTGGGCGCCCACGCAGCGTCCAGCAGATAGCCGATGGCAGCCACATCCCAGATGACCTTGGACCAGCCCCGATGTTCGTCGTGGTACCCCCGCACGATCTCCGTGAGATAGTCGCCCACCGCGCTACGCCCCGCCACATACGCTTCCAACTCCGCCACCGTGGTCAACAGGTGCGACGTGACGCCCATGCAGGGCAGCAGCACCAACGGCACGCCGCTGTCCAAGAGGGCGCGGGCCGCGGGCACGTCCTGCTTGAGGTTGAACTCGCGCGTGTCCGGCCAGTCCAGCGCATGCCCACCCAGCCAGACCACGACGATGCGCTCCACCAGGCGCGGCTCCAGCAGCAGCGCCGACGCCACATTGGTGATGGCACCGATGGCCACCACGTAGAGCGGGTCGTCCTCCCGCGCGGCCATCCCCCGCGCGATGAGGTCGTCCACGGCCGCGCTGGGGACAGGTGCGCCGGTCTGGGCCATGAACGCGGGCGCGCCACGGAAGACCGGCGCCGCCTCGGTCCGTCCCAGCAACTGCAACACGCGCTGTATCTCGTTGTAGCTGCGCTCCATGCCGTCGGCAGGGCCGGTGGAGCGGTTGTTGTGGAAGGGTGCTGCGTACACCGCGTCCACATGCAGTTTTTCGGGTGACAGCAGCGCATAGGCCAGCGCAAACTGGTCGTCGACTTCGTTGTACGTATCGGTGTCGAGCACCATATGCACGGGACCGGAACGGGGCGCGAGACGCTGCAAGCGCCAGGCGTCGTCGAGTATGCGGGATACGGCCATGTGGGAATCTCCTGGTTGGCATCTTCCGTCTGAATGCGGTCAAGGGTGACGCGGTTGGCATTCTGAAATCGTTCGGGCTACAATCGCATTATTCCATTCAATGCGCAAACCATCAAGGAGCCATCCCGTGGCCGACGTCATCTGCATGGGCGAATTGCTCATCGATTTTGTCTCAACCCAAGCCAATGTCTCTCTGGCCGACACGCCGGGCTTTGTGAAAGCGCCGGGCGGCGCGCCCGCCAACGTGGCCGTCGCCTTGACGCGTCTCGGGCTTTCGGCCGCGTTCGTGGGCAAAGTGGGCGACGATCCCTTCGGCGAGATGCTGCGCCACACGCTGGACGGCGCCGGCGTCGACACCCGTTATCTGCGCGTGGACGAAGACGCGCGCACGACCATCGTCTTTGTGGCCGTGTGGGACGACGGCCGCAAGAACATGTGCTTCTACCGTAACCCCGGCGCGGACATGCTGTTGCGTCCCGACGAGATCGACCCGGCCATGTTCGACGGCGCGCGCTGTTTTCACTACGGCTCGATCTCGTTCATCGACGAACCGGTGGCGTCGGCCCAGCGTCATGCCTTGGACCTGGCCAAAGCGCGCGGGCTGATGATCTCGTACGACCCCAACTATCGCCCCACCCTGTGGCCCAACGCAGCGCGGGCGCGTGAGGTCATCCAGGCGAGCTTCGCCGACGCCCACTTGGCCAAGATCGCCGAAGAAGAATGGGAGATCGCCACCGGTCACACCGACTTGGATCGCGGCATCCAGGCGGTACTCGACCGGGGCGTGGAACTGTTGGTGATCAGCCGCGGCGAGCGCGGGTCGATTGCCACCAATGGCGACTATCGCATCGAGTTGCCCGCCATCAACGTGGACGTGGTGGAAACCACCGGCGCAGGCGACGCCTTCCTCGGCGCCATGATCGCACGCCTCCTGCCCGAACGGGAACGGCTCGGGTCGCTGGCCAAAATCGAACGTGCAACCGTCGAGGATGCGCTGACGTTTGCCAATGCCGTGGGCGCGCTTACGTGTACGAAAGCGGGCGCAATTCCGGCGCTGCCCACGTTGGAAGACGTGCGTACATTTATCGCAAGGATGGCGCAAAACGAAACATAAAATTGCGAGATCCTTACACTACGCTAAACAAACTACGTAGAAAAAGACGGCGTATTCCTCTGGGCATTACGCCGTCTTTTTGATGTATTTTTCGCAAAAATCACTCAGATATTTTGTACCTCTCGTTACTTCATGTATTCTAATAATCAATGGCAACTCGATCAGATGACAACACGCGTTTCCCAGTTTGATTTCAAACACAACCAAATCATAGCAGAAACTCACGCATGCAATGATGGGATCTGTGTCAAAACGATCGATGTTTCCGACCGCACGGAGTAGCAAGATACAACTGGATAGCGGATGATGTATGCTCAGCCTAGAATTCTCCCGACGACCGTGTTGATTGGCATCCTTCAAATCGTACTCGTCGGTGTCATCATGCGCATGTTGGCGCCCGATCCCGTCCGTCCCATGGTTCACCCGCTGAGTGTGGGTCCACCCCTCGATCCGGCTCAACTGACGCAGCAGAGTTCGCTTATCCTCCGCGGCCAAGTAACCGCCACGCAGAGCCATTGGACCGACGACGGGCTCATCGCCACCGAAGTCGTCGTCGTGCCACTCTACACCCTTCGCGGTGATGCACCGTACACGGTCACGCTGACCGTCGCCGGCGGCGTGCTGGCCGACATGGACCTGGCCATGCACAGCAGTCGCAGCGTCACCTTTGCCCCAGACGAACAGGTCCTCCTCTTTCTCAAGCCCATTGACCGCGGGTACACGCTGGCGACCGGCCGTGGCGCCAAGTTTACGGTCGCCAATGGCGCGATTTTCGACCCCGTCCACAACGGCCGGCGCACGCTGGCCGAGTTCTATGCGGACCTGGCGCAGCTTGCCGACGACGTCGTCGCGCCCCCCGACTGGCAAGACGCGGAGGCGAGGGTAGAGGCGCAGGCCGTGGCCCAGCCGAATTCCTATGTCTACAACGGCTACCATTGGCCGGACGACAACCGAGAAGTCGACTTTTATGTCAATCTGAACACGACGCAGTTGGGCAGCGACGGCAGCGCCGCCGATTTCTTGCGCGCCATCAGCGCGGCGGCGGACACGTGGTCGGTCGTGCCGTCGGCCGCGTTCGGCCTGCGCAACGCCGGGGCAACCGCCATCAGCGCCGCCGGCTATGATCGGACAAACGTGGTCGTCTTCGCCACCGGGATGCCGGGCGACGTGGGCGCCGTGACAAACTACTGGTTCAGGGAAAGCACCGGTGAGATCCTCGACGCCGACCTGACCATCAACGATGAATTCGATCTTGATGCCACCGGCAGTCCGGCAAGCACGGAATTGGACCTGCAGAGCATCGTCCTCCACGAGTTCGGCCACTGGCTGTCCCTGGGGCATGACAATGATCCCGCCGCCATCATGTCCGAGATCATCGTCCCGGGCGCCGTGCGTCACGTCCTCGACGCCTCCGACATCGAGGGCATCAGCGCCATCTATCCGTGTCCCGACATCCCCTGCCTGCCTGATTGGCTTGAGGAAGAGGAGACCGAGACACCGACTCTGACACCGACTGCGACACGCACGGCTGTCCCAACTATCACGCCCACCATGACGCGCACGCCCGTGCCCACGGCCACGCCCACACCGGGCGGCACCATCCCGCCCGGCACCGTTCCCCCGCCACGCGCAGATGCGATGCGCGTGTTTCCTGACACGGCCGCCAGCTTTGCCGTCTACCTCGCTGACGGGACGACGGTGGATGTGGAGATCCCGGAAGCCGCCTTCGCCGGCATCATCGACCTTGTCTTCACCGATTTGGCGCCGGTGGAGAATGTCGCGGATCTCATCTACGGCGGGATGCACCTGCGCATCGCGGGCTTTCTCGGCGAGGCTCCTGTGGGCGCGGTGGAGATTCTCCAGCCCATCACGTTGCGCATCCGCGTCGCGCCGGTGGTTGCCGCCGACGCAGTGCCGGACCCGGCAACGCTCGCGTTCTATCGCCGGACGCCGGATACGGACGAATGGAGCGAAGCGTCCTGTGGCCCCTACGTCCGCTTCCCACTGGACGGCCGCATCGACGTGCCGATCTGTGACCTGGGCGAATTCGCGCTCTTCTACCCGGCGCCCACATCCGACGCACCCCCACGGTTTTTCTTCCGTTGGTCATGCGCCGCTAGCTGCGCACCCGGATTTCTCCCCACGGAACGAGCACTAATAGAATGGGGCGGCCCCGCAGCCGGGGACCGCCCCATTTGTTCTATCCATCGACCATCATCGGCCATGGGACCGGATGGCCCGCCTAGACTAGCGCATGGTGAACGGCAGGAAGACCTCGTGTCTCTGGCCCGGGGTCGTCGGCTCCTCACCGCCGTCGATGGCCGTGGGGCCTTCGATGATATTGCCCGTCTCGTCGCCGATCTCCACGGTCGCGGGATCGTCCGTGAGTACCCGCACTTGCCCGGCGGGGTCATCTGGATCGGTGTAGGTCACGACACCCTGGTTGAAAATCTCGAGAACGGTCGGAGTCAGCGAGGCCACGACGTCAAACCGAATCGTCACGGACGCGCCGGCTGCGATCTCGCCGATGTTGACGACCACATGGCCTGTCGCCACGTCTTCGGTGACGACGGTTCCCTGGGTCGTGGTGGTGGTCCCCGCCACCAGCGTCGTCTCCGGATCGATTGTGTCGTCAAACACCACGTTTTGGGCCGCGCGGTTGCCGGTGTTGCGAATCACGATGGTGTACTCCAACGTCTCACCGGGCGCGACCTTGGATCGCCCCTGCGGTCCCTGGCTGGACTTCTCCGCGGTGAGGACCGGCTGGCCCACTTCGATGACGGCATCGTCCTGGTCGGAGGTCGAGCCGCCGTCGTCGTCTTCACCGCTCACGGTCACGGTGTTGCGATGCAGTTCACCCAGCGCCGTACCGTTCACGTTGGCCACGAAGGCGCACGTGTAGGAACCGCCCACCGGCAGCGTCGTCCCGGCTGCGCACGTGGTGCTCACGATCGCGATGTTGTCAGGCGCGAGGATGTCGCCGTAGATATCGTCGGCAATCTCGGTGATCGTCACCGCGTCCACCGGGCTGGTGTTCTCCACCAGGACAGTGAACTCCACGTTCTGCCCCTGCAGGGTCACCGTGTCCACGTTGGCAGTCTTGGTCACGCGGATGGACGAGCCCACGTCGGTGAAGCGCACGGTGGCATCATCGTCATCACTCACGGCCGCGCCGTCGTCATCCACGCCTGTGGCGGTGGCCACGTTGACATGGCTGGTGTTGAAGTCGCCGGCCAAGAATTGGGTCACGCTACAGGTCAGCGTCTGGCCTGGGGCGAGCACGGCCGGCAAGGCCGAGGCGCACTGACCGCTCAGGTCGCCAAGTTTGTCGTCGATCACAGTCTGCACGGTGACGCTGTCCACGGCGCTGGTGTTGCGCACCACCACGGTGAAGGTCACATTGCCGCCGGTCTCGGGCACCTGGGTCGGGTTCGCCGTCTTGGTCACGAGGATGGACGACGGCAGGTTGGTGATGGCCACGCTCTCCGAGTCGCTGTCGCTCACGGGCTGTTGGTCATCGTCGGTGCCGGTGGCCGTGACCACGTTGACGTGCGTCGCGCCGGCGTTGCCCGTCACGGCCCGAGTAAAGCTGCACGAGAGCGTCCCATTGGGCGCCAGCACGTGGGGCAGCGCGGGTGCACATGTGTTGCTCACGTCGCCGAAACGGTCGTCCGTCACCTGGGTGATGGTCACGTTGTCCACCGCACTGGTGTTGCGCACCACCACCGTGTAGTTGATGTCGCCGCCCGGCTCGGCCACGCTGGTCGGATTGGCGCTCTTCGTCACCGCGATGGAGGACGGCACGTTGAGGATCTGCACCGTCTCGCTATCGGAGTCGGAGAGCGGATTTTCGTCGTCGTCGTACCCGGTCGCGGTCACCGTGTTGACGTGGCTTGCGCCCGCGTTGCCGCTGACCGCGCCGGTGAAGACGCAGGTCATGGACGCGCCCGGCGCCAACTGGCTGCCGATGGCCGGGGTACAGGTTCCATCCACATCGCCGTAGACGTCGTCATCCAGATTGTCGATGGTGACATTGTCCACCGCGGACGTGTTCGTGATGAGCACGGTGAACGTCACATCAGCGCCGGGTTCGTTGACCGCGCTGACGTCGGCCGTCTTGGTGACCTTGATGGACGAGGCCACATTGTCGACCGCCACATTCTCCGAATCCTGGGCCGACACCGGCGCCTGATCGTCGTCCACGCCCGACGCGGTCACCACGTTGGTGTGGACGTCTCCGGCGTTCCCCGTGACCGCGCGCGTGAACACACACGTCATGGTCGCGCCCGGAACGAGCGTCGCGCCCACCGCGGGCGTACAACTGCCGCCCACGTCGCCGAACTGGTCGTCGATGACGCTGTTGACGGTGACATTGTCCACTGCGGACGTGTTCTCCACCACCACCGTGTACTCCACGTTGCCGCCCGGCTCGAGCACTTCGCTGACGTCGGCCGTCTTGGTCACATTGAGGCTGGACGGGAGATCGGTGACGGTCACCGTCTCGCTGTCTTCGCCGCCCACCTCGTCGCCGTCATCGTCCACGCCCGCGACCGTCACCGTGTTGATGTGGGTCGCGCCGGCGTTGCCGGTGATCGGCTCGGTGAAGACACAGGTCATGGCCGCGCCGGGCGCCAGGCTCTGGCCCACAGCCGGGGTGCAGCTCGCGCCGACGTCGCCGAATTTGTCGTCCAACACGCTGTTGACGGTGACGCTGTCGGTCGTGCTCGTGTTGGTGATGCGCACCGTGTAGGTCACGTCGCCGCCCGGCTCGGGCACGCTCGTCGGGTCGGCCGTCTTGAGCACGGCCAGCGCCGATGCCACGTTGTTGAACGTGACCGTCGCGCTGTCGTCGGCGGTCAGCGCCTGGCCGTCATCGTCTGTGCCGTCCACCGTCGCAGTGTTGACGAAGGGCGCGGCCGGCGCGCCCGTCACCGCGCGCGTGAAGGTGCAACTGAAGCCTGCACCCGGGGCGACCGGCAGCGTCGGGCCGTAGGTGTACCCGGACGGCGATGGTGAACTGGTCATCCACCATGACGTGATGGTGACGGTGTCGACCGTGCTCGTGCGGTCACGAAGATGGTGTAGGTTGCGTCGCCGCCCGGTTCGTCCATGGACGTGGGCACGACGCTCTTTTCCAGCACCAAGGACGAGGGCACGTTGGTCAGGTCGACGGTCACTCGTTGGACAGCTTGATCCGATCGGCACCGTCGTCGTCATAGCCGACCACGGTGATCTGGTTGGCCAACTGTCACCGGGCGCGCCGGTGGGTTCAACGTGAAGATGCATTCCAGCGTGGTCCTGGCAGTAACTGGGAAACTTACCAGCCCGCAGTCGGCCGAATCCAGTGTCAGTAAACGCTGTCGGTGACACTGGATCTCGATGTCGTCCACATTGTCAGTCGGCGTGGAAATCGTCGCCGACAAACGTGCCGCCGGTTCCGGCAGCGAACTCTTGTCCACGCTCTTGCTGACGTTGAGCACTGCAAAGAGACGGCACATCGGTGATGGTCACCGTGGCATCGTCGTTGGCGCTCACGCCGGTCTGCTCATCGTCCTGGGCCGTCACCGTCACGACGTCGGTCACCTGGCCGGGCCGGTCTCCGGTCATGTCCACCCGGAACTGGCACGAGAGGTACGCCGGGCGCGACCACCGTGTTCTTGGCGCAAGTCGTGTCCACCAGATTCGGATCTGATCCGTCGGTGATATCTCCGTACAGGTCGTCCTCCAGGGTGAGCAGGGTCAACGGATCGCGTTGTGTCCGGTCCTGTGGGCGGTGAGTCGTTGGTCACGTCGACGAAAAACGTCACCACGCCGCCTCGGCTCGCTCATGCTCGCAGGCGACGCCGTTTTCACCACCGACATGAGCGGATCGACCCGCACCGTTGTATTGATAAACTTGCAGGTCACCACATCGTTGTTGCCCAAGACGATGTTGTCAATGCGGGTGCCGGCGATGTTCACGGTGCCGTTATTCGTTGCGCCGGTACATGAAGCGCCGATCAGGCCGTAGCCGCTCTTGAGCCGTTTGATACTTTAACCGTGCCGGCCGACGCTGCGCCGCCCAAGTCGATGTCGAAATTGACGGTGCCGTCTTGGCCGGCGGTCGCGGCGCTCGTCGGCGTGGCGCTGCCCGGTGCATCCACCGTGGCCGCGAAGGTCCAACCGGTGGCCGGCGTCTGGTCGCCGTCGGTGGCCAAGTTGCCGTCGACGTCGATGAGCTTCTGCACCGTGATCGTGCCGCCGCAGAGTGCGGTGACCACGTCTTGCAGCGCTTGCTCAAGATCATCGAAGGAGCCCACGTAGTAATCGGCCTCGGCAAAGACGTCGGTCTGACCGCTGCCCGGCGTCGAAGTCACGTATTGGAGCGCATTGGCGCCGTCGGTCACAGGCGCGAAGTTGGAGGCCGTGACGCCGCCCACGCCCACGACGAAGATGTGCGAGCCATCACCGCCGTTGCCGCCGTTGGTCTTGATGAGATCCGCCTGCGCGGCGGCCGCGAGCACGGCTTCCTCGGTCGAGGCATTGCCGGTCGTCTGCGGGTCGCTGATGACCGTGTTGGGATTGCCGTCCGTGAAGAAGACCACGAGGTCCGGTGCGGCCAGGCCATTGACCTGCGCCAACCCTGCTTCCCAGTTGGTAAAGCTACCGACACGCCCGTCGAAATACTGGTCCACGCTTCCGTCCGTGTCCAGGTACGGATCGAACACGTTGGTGATGTTGGCCGGCGTGACCGATGTATAGCCGATGGGAACATCCGCCGACGTGGCGAACTCGACGATGGCTACTTGCGAGCCGGTGCCTTCCAATGAGTCGAGCATGCCGGCTACCGCGTTGCGCACGGAGTCCACCGCGCCTTCGGTCTCAATGGAGCGCGACGCGTCCAGCACCAGCACGATGTTGAGGCCGCAAGCAGCATTGAGATCGGGATTGGTGGCGATCCCCGGGTTGACGATGACGGCATCGGCCAGCACCACCGAGGTACCGCCGCTGCCGCCACAGTCGTTGTCCTCACGCGGTTCCAGTTCCAGATCATACGTGCCCGCTGCAAACGGCACGGTGACGGCGAATGTAGCGGTGCTATCGCTGCCGCCGGCGCCTGGATTCGATGTAAAATCGTTGTGGTTCACACAGAGCCACGGACCGCTGTCGTAGCGATAGCGCGTGGCGCGCCAGTTGTCATTGCCCGACGACGTGCGGTTGACGGTGAAGCTGACCTGCACCGTATCCGAATAGGCGACGGTCGTGCTGGTTACTCCGTTGACCGTCGCACTCACGCCGTTGATGGCGGCGCTGGCCGGCATGACGGTGGCGACCAACAAGACAAACGCCAGCAATAGGCTGGCCACAATTGAGCGATAGAATTCCTTCATGTTTCCCTTCCTGCAAGTGTGAACGAACTCTTTGCACCACGAATCAGCGAGCGGGCGCGGACGCGTACCGACGTGCTCCCCCGGGAACGAATACTGACTGCTAGTGACGTGTGAGATGGATACGGCCGATTGTTTCAGCGACGCTACGTGATCAAACTTGGCGCATCAAAACAGTGGCCATTGGACTACAATCCGTGGGCGCAATGTAAGGCGACGGAATCGTGACGTAGCTGGATGCGCATCGTAGTCCGCACAGCATGCACAGCAATATACTTTTCCTCATAAGCCTAGACGAAATAGTGACGCGAAAAGTGATGCACTTTTATTACAACACAATTACATATTGCGGCTCTCTGCGTCACTTTTGCGCGAATACGTGCTGGACACAGTTGTGGAGAGAGCGGAACATCGTGTGATGCTGCCTCGTTGCAATGCCATGCGTATCTTGACCGGTCAACTGGGACGGCGGGGCGCTTTGCGCTGCTCAGCTTGGGGATACTTGTGGTGGTGCTGGCGTTGGCCGACGCTGGCCGCGGCTTTTTGCCGGGTTGCCGGCGCCGGACGCGGTGGAACGCGCCTGGTCCGTCCTACCACCCAAATCTTCGACCGCCACGGCCGGCTGCTCTATGAGACCATTGACCCGAACGCGGGCAAACAGATCAACCTGGACCTGACGCAGATTCCCCAGGCGTGCGTCAATGCGGTCGTCGCCACCGAGGATGCGCGCTTCTTCTACCATCCCGGCGTGGATCCCATTGCCGTGGCGCGCGCTGCGTGGCAATACGTGGCCGCGGGCGGCGAGATCGTCAGCGGCGCCAGCACTATTACGCAACAGCTGGCCCGTAATATCTTAATGGGGCCAGAGGAACGATACGACCAATCTCCCGCGCGCAAATTGCGCGAACAATGGTTGGCATTACGGTTGGAACGCCGCTACACCAAGGACGAAATCCTGGCGCTCTACCTGAATCAGACCTACTTCGGCAACTGGGCCTTTGGTCTGGAAGCGGCGGCGCAGGTCTTCTTCGCCAAGCCCGCCCGCCAGCTCAGCACGGCCGAATGCGCGCTCCTGGCCGGTCTGATCCAACATCCCACCGGCTACAACCCGCTGCTCTACCCGGAGACGGCCAAGGCGCGCCAGTTGACCGTGCTGCGCCTCATGCGCGAGGCGCGCTATCTGGACGACGCCGCCGCGGCCCAGGTGGCGGCCGAGCCGCTCCAGTATCGCTCGAACCTCTTTGCCATCAAGGCGCCCCACTTCGTCATGTACGTACAGGATCTGCTGGCCGACCAACTGGGCGTTGACCGGCTGCGCGCCGGCGGACTGCGCGTCTACACGACGCTGGATCTGGGCTACAGAAGAGGCGGAGGCGCGGTGCGCCGGCGTCTGGACCAGCTCAACTGTCGCGTGCCCGGCGCCTGCGACGACAGCGTTGACCCCAACCGGCGCGTGGACAATGCCGCCGCCGTGGTGCTCGACAGCCACACCGGCGACATTCTGGCCATGGTCGGCAGCCCGGACTATTTCGACGCCACGATCCAGGGCAATGTCAACGCCGCGCTGAGTCTGCGCCAGCCCGGCAGCGCCATCAAACCGCTCACCTACGCCGCCGCGCTGGACCCGGATTGGAGCGCCGCGCGGCCAGACGCCGCTGACCGAAGCCACGGTCATCGCCGATCTGCCCACCACCTTCTACGTCAAAGACGAGGACGGCGGCAACGTGCCCTACGCCGCTCAACTACGACCGCACCTACCACGGGCCGGTCAGTGTGCGCACGGCGCTGGCCAACAGCTACAACATCCCCGCGGTCAAGGTGCTCGACCGCATCGGCGTGGAGACCTTGCAGCAGATTGCCGGGCAGGCGGGCATCAGCACCTTCGGCGGCGACTTCGGCCTCGCGCTGACGCTGGGCGGCGGCGAAGTCAAGCTGCTGGAACTCACCGCCGCGTTCGGCGTGCTGGACGACGGCAAAGCCGTGCGGCCGCGGGCGATTGGGGAGATTGAGGAATTAAGATTGAAGATTGGGAGACCACCGGTCCGGACAATGGGCCGGCGCTTACGGCGACACCCCAATCTTCACTCTTCACTCCTCAATCCGCGCCTTCCGCGCCCGTCATCGACCCCGCCACCGCCTACATCCTCACCGACATTCTCAGCGATCGGGCGGCGCGACAGGCGGCCTTTGGCGCCGGCTCGGTGCTTGACCTGCCCTTCCCGGCCGCGGCCAAGACGGGAACGACCACCGACTGGCGCGACAACTGGACCATCGGCTACACCACGGAGCGCATCGTGGGCGTCTGGGTGGGCAACGCGGACAACACGCCCATGCTCGACGTCAGCGGCATCGACGGCGCGGGGCCGATCTGGCGCGACATCATGCTGGCGGCCCATCCCGTGGACCCACCGGGCTTCACGCGGCCGCCCAACGTGACCGACGTGGAGATCTGCGGGCCTAGCGGCATGTTGCCCACGCCGGCGTGCACGCGTGCGCCATGGACTCTTCGTCGCCGGCACGGAACCGACCGCGCTCGACACCCAGTTCCAGCCCATCGCCGTGGACACGGCCACTGGGCCGCGCGACCGCAAACACGCCGCCGCCCGCCGCCAGGAAGCGCGTCTACTGGGTGCTGCCGCCCGAGTATCACGACTGGATGGTGAGCCAAGGGATTCCCCTGGCGCCGCCGGACGCGCCGGCAGCCCAGACGGTGGCCGACAGCACCGGGCAGAGCGACCCGGGCAGAGTGACGCAGGCGCACGGCTGGTGCTCACCGACCCCACGTCCAACACGGCGTACCAGCTTCATCCCGGCCTGCCTGCGGCCAGCCAGCGCATCCGCGCCGGCGGCTACAGGCGGACGGGCGCACCTGGGCCACGCTGCGTCTGGTCAAAGACGGCGCCACCGTGCTCCGGGCGGACGACGCCACGCGCCTCAACGGCTGGTGGACGCTCTCGCCGGGCACGCACCACTTCTGGCTGGAAGGCGAAGCGGCCGACGGCAGCGTCACGCGCAGCGCCCCCGCCCTGGTCGTGGTCGACGCCGCGCAGTTCAATAACAAATGAGAAATTACCGATCACCAATAACCAATCAGTCTTTCCCAGCGATTGCTCATTGCTGATTGGTAATTTCTCGTTCTTCATTTTGGCACAGCGTACGCGTCCGGTCTTGAATCGATCCGGTTGGGCGCGCAACAGATTTGTTATAATTGCCGTACAGCAATTCATCACATAGGCTTCAACGCGCACCCAACCAGCGCCAGTTGACGACGGGTCGCGTTTCACTCATTTCCCAGCAGGAGGGACTTGTGCCCAACATCGTTCGCCGCCAACCGGTCTCGCGCATCGTCACATTTGTGCTCGTTCTCGCGCTCGCCGCGCTCATGGGCGCCGCGGCCATTCCCGCACCGTCCGCGGCCATGACCGGTGCAAAGGCCGCGGCCCAGACGCAAGCCCCGCCCGCGTTGGTGGAGAGCGTACCCGCGCCCGGCGCAACGTGGGACGGCAGCCCGGTCCGCCTGGTCTTCGACCGCGCGATGGCGCCCGACGCCGCGGCCCAGTTGACCATCGCGCCCGCGCTGGCCGGTGAGACCGCCGTGGACGACAACGCCGTCATCTTCACGCCCACGGACACGCCCGCACCCGGGCAGCGTTACGTCTTCACGCTGGCGGCCAAGGCCACCGACGCGGAGGGCGTGCCGCTGGGCCGCGACGTGACGGTGGCCGTGGTGGCCGCCGCGCCGCTGGAGGTCACGTCCACCCAGCCCAGCGACGGCGTCACGGACGTCGGCATCGACACGCCGATCATGGTCATCTTCAACCGGCCCATCGTCCCGCTGACCGGCGTGGACGGCCAGGCCGCCTTGCCCCAGCCGCTGGTCATCGACCCGCCGGTGGACGGCACGGGCGAGTGGGTCAACACCAGCATCTACGCCTTCACGCCCGCCAACGGGCTGGCCGGCGGCACCGAGTACAGCGTCACCGTCGCCGACGTCACCGCGGCCGACGGCACGACGTTGGCCGCGCCGGTGACCTTCAGCATCACCACGGCCGCGCCCTCAGTGGTCCATATTGAGCCTATCGGCATGCCGGTGGCCCCGGACGCCGAAGTACGCATGGTCTTCAGCCAACCGATGGACCGTGCAACCACGCAGGCAGCGTTCGCGATGACACCGACGCTGGGTTCGGACAGAACCGTGGTATCCGGGTCGTTTACCTGGCAGGATCGTGACACGGCATTCACATTCACGCCGGACGAGCCGCTTGAATTCGGCCAGAAGTATTTGATCACGGTTGACGACAGCGCTTTGGCTGCCGGTGGCGAGATCACGCTGACGCCGTTTACGCAGGTGACCCATCTGCAAGTCGTGCAGTTGCCCGAAGTACAGGGAACAATCCCGGCAGACGGGGATACCAACGTACCCACCGACCGCGCCGTCACAATCCAGTTCAACGTGCCGCTCAGCGCCACCACCGTGTTGCCCAATATCGACGTCTCACCGCGCCTGACGACGACACGGGTATACAGCATCTACAACGAATACATGGATCAGGTGCTCCTCAACTGGTTCATGGAGGCGAACACATCCTACACCGTGACCGTGGGCGCGGAGATCGCCGATCCGTACGGCAACACGCTGGACGAAGAGACGGTCATCCGCTTCACCACCGGCGACCACCCGCCGTACACGCGCATCAACCTGGACCGCTTCACCCACTTCAGCGCGGCCACATCGCCCACCGTCAGCGCGTACTATCGCAACATGGACACGCTGACCGTCGACCTCTATCGCCTGCCTCTGGACGAACTGTACCGCGTCGCGGGCGTCAACCAGTGGGAAGTTTGGCAGAATTACATGGTGCCCGACGCCGACGCCAACCGCATCTGGCAGCGGGACTACAAGCCGGAAGTCGGCCCCAACGTCACCGGCGAAATCTACATCGACTTGAACGACGCCGACGCCAACCTGCTGCCCACGGGCGTCTACCTGCTGGAGATCAACTCGCCCGACGTGCCCCAGCCCGATCCCAACACGCCGCCGACACGGGAGCAGAAGGTCATCGTCCTATCCGACAACAACATCGTGATCAAGCGCAGCGACGCGGGACAGAGCCTGGCGTGGCTGACCGACCTCGCCACGGGCGAACCGGTGGCCGGCGCGCCGGTCCAGTTTGTGGAAGAGACCGGGCCGCTGGCCGACGGGGTCACCGACGCCGACGGGCTCTTCGTGGCCGACGTGCCGTTGAGCCGGGAGACGCCGTGGGCGCCCACCTTCGCCGTCAGCGGCCAACCGGGCGACGCGGAGTTCGCGGTCGTCTCCACCGACTGGAACCAGGGCATCGGCGCCTGGGAGTACGGCATCCCCTACGGCTACGGCCTCAACCGCTCGGTGATCTACGCCTACACCGACCGCCCCATCTACCGCCCGGGGCAGACGGTCTACTGGAAGGCCATCCTGCGGCTGCTGGACGTGGAGGCGTTCAGCGTGCCGCCGGTCGGCACCTCCATGGACGTGGTCGTGCGCGATGACCGCGGCAACGAAATCTATCGCGGCCAACATACGACCAACGACTTCGGCACCATCAACGGCGCGGTGACGCTGGCGCCCGAGGCGGTCTCCGGCTACTACTGGATCGAGATCCGCGCCAGCGACGCGCCGCCCGAGGAGTACGGCGGCGGCGCCAACTTCCAGGTCGCCTCCTACCGCGCGCCCGAGTTCGAGATGAGCGTCACACCCGGCGCGGCCGAATATGTCAGCGGCGACACGGTGGAGGCCGTGGTGGAGGCGCGCTACTTCAGCGGCGGTCCCCTGGCCGACGCCGACGTGCGCTGGACCGTGCTGGCGTCGCCCTACACCTTCGACTGGCAGAACGGGCCGGACGACCGCTACTTCAGCTTCCAGGCCTACGATCCCAATCAGTTCGACTTCGACCCGTTCCGCACCACCTATTACGGCGGCATCGTGCGGGAGGGGACCGGGCGCACCGACGCCCAGGGCCGCTACACCATCAGCCTGCCCGCGGATCTCATGGACAGCCCGGGCAGCCAGAACTGGCGCTTCGAGGTGACGCTCCAGAGCAGCACCAACCAGTTCGTCAGCGGCGGCGCCAACACCATCGTCCACAAATCGGACTTTTACGTGGGGCTTAGCCCGCGCGCGGCCGTGGTCAACGCGGGCGAGGAGGCCACGGTCGACATCGTCGCGCTGGAGGCCATGGGCGCGCCCGACAACGCGCCGTATCCCGGCGCGGCGCTGGATGTGACCGTCTACGAATTCGCCTGGAACAGCGTCTACGAGAAGGACGCCGACGGCCAGTTCCGCTGGCGCACCGACGTCCAGCGCACGCCAGTCTACTCGACGACCGTGACCACCGACCGCGACGGCATGGCGTCCGTCGCGTGGACGCCGGACCGCGGCGGCCAGTACCAGGTGGAAGCCGTGGGCGAGGACGACAACGGCGTCACCGTCAGCGCCGCGACCTACGTCTGGGTCAGCGACACGGGCGGCGACTTTGTGGCCTGGCCGCGCGAGAACAACGACCGCATGGAGCTGGTGCGCGACAAGGAACTCTACGCACCCGGCGACACGGCCAAGATCCTCATCCCCAGCCCCTTCACGCCGCCGGCGCAGGCGCTGGTCACCCTGGAACGGGGCGGCGTGCTGGAGACGCAGCTCATCGACATCACCAGCAACAGCCAGACGCTGGAGGTGCCCATCACCAGCGCGCACATTCCCAACGTCTACGTGAGCGTGGTGCTGGTCAAGGGTGTGGACGAGAGCAACCCGACACCGGGCCAGCGCATCGGGTATGTCGAGTTACCGGTGGATATCGCCGAGAAGGAACTTGCCGTCACCATCGAGCCGAGCGCGGATACGGTCGCGCCCGCGGAGATCGTCGGCTACGCGCTGACCGTGCAGGACCTGAACGGCGACCCGGTCCCCGCGGCCGAAGTCAGCGTGGCCCTGGTGGACAAGGCCGTGCTCTCCCTGTCGGACATCGCCATG
This sequence comes from Caldilineaceae bacterium, assembly GCA_041391205.1. GTDB lineage: Bacteria > Chloroflexota > Anaerolineae > Caldilineales > Caldilineaceae > JAWKOK01. Next base: position 73,778 of record JAWKOK010000008.1, on the reverse strand, counting down.
TCACCCATGGCCGACGTCTTCTACTACCGGCGGCCGCTGGGCGTGCGCACCGGGTCGCTGCTCATCATCAACCGGGACCGGCTCAGCCAGCAGTTGAGCGAAGGCGCCAAGGGCGGCGGCGGTGGCGGCGGCATGGGCGGCGCCCTGGAGATCCGCGAGGAATTTGCGGACCTGGCCTTCTGGCGCGCCGACTTCGTCACCGACGAGGCCGGGCGCATCGACTTCGAGGTGACGCTGCCCGACAACTTGACCACGTGGGTGCTCATGGCCAAGGCCGTGGACAACGACACCCGCGTCGGCGAGGCCGAAAACGAAATCGTGGCCACGAAAGCGCTGCAGGTGCGACCCGTGCTGCCTCGCTTCTTCACCGGGGGCGACCGGGCGCGCATCGGCGCGGTGGTGGTCAACACCACGGCGGACCCGGTCAGCGGTACGCTCACCTTTGCGCTGGACGGCGCGACGGTGGAGCAGGGCGACCTCACTCAATCGTTCGCGCTGGATGCCGGTGCGCAGACGCGCGTGGACTGGACCATCGCCGTGCCCACCGCCGCGGGCGCGGACGTCATCGCGGCGTGGACTGCCGATGCGGAACCTCTGAGCGACGCGGTACGGTTGACCGTGCCCGTCAACCGCTACCAGACGCCCGAGACCGTGGCCACGTCCGGCAGCGTGCCCGCGGAGGGCCGCACCGAGACCATCGTCCTGCCGCCCGACGCGACCGACGACGGTGCGCTGGTGGTGGGTGTGCAGGGCAGCCTGGCCGGCGGCATGATCAGCGGCCTGGACTACCTGGAGCACTTCCCGTACGAATGCAACGAGCAGACGGTCAGCCGCTTCCTGCCCAATCTCTTCACCGTGCGCGCGCTGGACGAACTGGGCATCAGCAGCCCGGATCTCAGCGACAAACTGGCGTTCGAGATGGGCGTAGGCGTGCAACGTCTGCTGAGTCGCCAGAATCCCGACGGCGGCTGGGGCTACTGGCCCGGCGAAGAGAGCTCGCCCTTCATCACGAGCTACGTGCTGTGGGGGCTGACCAACGCGCAGGCCCAGGGCTTCACCGTGGCCGACGAGCGCGTCGACGCGGCGGCAAGCTACCTGGACCGCACCTTCCAGGCGCCCGACGACGTGACCGCGGACTGGATGCTCAACGAGATGGCGTTCACCCATTTCGTCCTGGCCGAGATCGGTCGCGGCGACCCCGGCCGCGCCAGCACGCTCTACGACGCTCGGGAACGGCTGGCGCTCTACGGCAAGGCGTACCTGGCCATGGCGCTGGATGACATGGCGGGCGACGCGGGCGATCCGCGCATCGACACGCTGCTGGACGATCTCTTCGGCGCAACCCAGTACAGCGCGACCGGCGCGTCCTGGCACGAGGATGACATCGACTTCCGCACGCTCAACACCGACACGCGCACCACCGCCATCGTGCTCGCGGCCTTCATCCGCCTGGACCCGAACCATCCCATGTTGGAGCAGGTTGTGCGCTGGCTGATGAGTGCGCGCGAGGCAGGGCGCTGGTCCAGCACCCAGGAGACGGCGTGGTCCATCATCGCGCTGACCGACTGGCTGACGGTGTCGCGCGAGTTGGAAGGCAACTACGACTGGACCGTCACGCTCAACGACGGGGAGCCGGCCACGGGGACGGTCGGCCCGGACAACGTGACCGTCAACCAGGAACTGAGCTACGCCATCACCGACCTGCTGCGTGACCAAGCCAACGTGCTGCGCCTGGACCGCAGCAACGACAGCGGGCGCATGTACTACACCACCGAGCTGCGCTACTACCTGGACGCCATGACCGTGGACGCCCGGGACCGAGGCGTGGTGGTGACCCGCAGCTTCGCCACGGACGCCGGCCCCGTAAACAGCGCGGCCGTGGGCGACGTGATCTCGGTCACCGTGGGCGTGATCGTGCCGGCCGACCGCTACCATCTCATGGTGGAGGTGCCCATCCCCGCGGGCACGGAGCCGGTCGACAGGTCGCTGGCGACCGAGCGCAACGACCTGCCGGGTCCCGAGTTCGGGGCGACGGAAGAGACCGCAAACGGCCCTCGCTTCGGCTACTGGACGCCCACCTACGTGGACATCCGCGACGACAAGCTTGCGCTCTTCGCCACCTACCTGCCCGCGGGCGCCTACGAGTTCACCTTCCCCATCCGCGCCACCGTGCCGGGTGAATACCGGGTTCTCCCGGTCCACGCCGAGCAGATGTACTTCCCCGAAGTGTGGGGACGAAGTGCAGGGTGAGTTGTTTGGCGTGCGGGAGTGAAGGGCAAGATTGAGGATTGGAGATTGGAATTAAGAGATTAAGAGATTGAGAGACGCCTCGTCGCGTCCCAATCTCTAATCTCTCAATCTCCCAGTAATCTCATAGTCTCCCAATCTCACGCATCACGCATCGTTTCACGCATCACGTTTCACGCACCACACGGACCGTTTCTCATGCCACGATGCCCCAACTGTAACGCCGAAAATCCCGCGTCCAGCGCGTACTGTAGCCGGTGCGGGCAGCCGTTGGGTGGAACACCGGCACCGCCGACCAATGAACGACCGACGTTGTTGTTGCTGGCGTTGACGCTGCTGGCGGTGCTGCTCATCGCCGCGGCGTTGTTGCTCATGTGGCAGCGCACCCAGCGCACGGCCAGCACCGAGGCGGCGCGCACCGCGCTCGAAGTGGAGATCCGGCTCACGGCGGATGCGGCGGCCGCGGACAATGTCCAGGCCACGCGCGACGCCGAAGTGCTGGCCACGTCGGTGGCCGCGGCGGCGGCGCGCCAGGCCGATCCACGGCCACGGCCATCGCACTGGCGACCCGCTACGCCCGCGGCATCGCCGCCGCGGACGTGGGCGACTGGACCCGGGCCTTGCTGGAGTTCAGCGCCGTCTTCGAGGCCGATCCCAGCTTCGCGGACGTGGAGAACCGTCTGTCCGCAGCCATGGCCGCGCTCACGCCCACGCCGACCCACACGGTCGTCCCCGGCACGGACGCGACACCGATCCCCATCTATCCCACGGCCACGCCGTCGTTGACCTTCACGCCGACCTACACGCCGCTGCCCACCCAGACACCCGTGTCGCCCACGGCCACGTGGACGCCCCTGCCCGGTTCGCCCACGCCGACGTGGACGTTGACCCCCACGTGGACGCCGTTGCCGACTTACACGCCCACCGGCACGCCAACCTGGACGGTGACACCCACGCACACACCCGTACCGACCGCCTCGGCCACCGTGACGGCCACGACCGCGCCTACGCACACGCCGACCGCCACGTTGACCGCGACGGCCACGCTGACGGCGACCGCGACCGTTACTGTGACAGCCACGATGACGGCCACGCCCATCATCACGCCCACGATGACCGCGACGGCGACGGAAGAGGCAGACGGCGGCGAAAGTACGCCTACACCCACCGTTGCCCCAACAGAACACGCCACGGAAGAACCCACCGAGGAAGCGACTGCAGAGGCGACACCGACGGCAGAGGCCGATGCGACAGAGGAACCAGCAGGAAGCGACGCCCACAGAGGACGCCGACGGCGGCGGGCACGGCGACGCCCACCACCGAGCCGACGGTTGAAGCGGCACCGAGGCCCCGCGGACGCGACTGCAGAGCCGACCATCGCCCCGACGGCCACGCTGACGGCCACCGCAGAACCTGCGCTCACGGCCACGCCCGTGTTGACAATCACGCCGACCCTGACGGCCACATCCCCGCCCACACTGACCAGCCACGCTAATGGTCACCGCCACACCGGAAGCATCCGCAACCGTCGGCCAAGGCTTGACGCCCACCCGTCTCCCCCGCGCCACGCGGACGCCTACGCCCGCGGTGGATGAAACGCAAACGGGAGGCCTTGCCGAGACACCGACGCCGCCCACGGATGACGAGGCGGCAACCGAGGACTTCTCCCACACCCACGGCGCCCGCGGAGGGGCGCGCAGGAACAGCCGATCAGCCCGCTGCCCACGCCCACACCGAGTGCGTTGGCCAGCCCGCTGCTGACCCCGGTGACGGGCACGATCACGGGCACGCTGCCCTTGACCAAGACCGACGTCCTCACCACGCCGCCGGGGAGCGCGCAGCAGTAGACGACGGGACAACGGTACGGCGATGCGGTTGAACTCAGATTGGGGAGCCGGCGCGGCACCGTCTGCTATAATGGCGCCTGATCGAGAAGCCGGCCTGTGTGGCGCGCCCGGCATCCCGCAGGCAAAGGCACGCGCGCGAGGATCGTCCGGGAGGGGCGCCACATTCACACGGCGCCGGCCCTGCTAAACTTAGGTGTGGACATCATGCCAACAACTTTGTTACGCGAGAAGGAAGTCACATGACGACAGAATTGAGCCTGGAAGAGAAAATCGCGGCATGCCCGCCCGCGTTGCAGACATTGATCGAAGACTTTCGCATGGCCGAACCGCGCGAGCGGTTGGAACTGCTGGTCGAGTTCGCCATGGAACTACCGGACCTGCCCGACCGGCTCATGCCCCTGCGCAACCAGATGGAGCAGGTGCACGAATGCCAGTCGCCCGTCTTCCTCCACACGGAGATCGAGGACGACCAAGTTCACTTTTACTTCGACATTCCCCGGGAGGCGCCGACCGTGCGCGGCTATGCCGGCGTGCTGGCCGAAGGCCTGGACGGTGCGTCACCCGCCGCTGTGCTGGCCACGCCGCCGGACGTCTACATGCTGCTGGGGCTGCACGAAGCCATCACGCCGCAGCGCTTGCGCGGCCTGCATTCGCTGATGATCTACATGCAGCGGCAGGTGGTGAAGGTGGAGAGCAAGATTGAAGAGTGAAGATTGGGCGTCGGCGGGTCAGGGGCGTGCGCGCGGCGCGACCGTGATCAGTCGGGTGCTTGGACGCGGAACTGGCCCAGGACGATGCCTTTGTCGCTAAAGTTGACCTTGAGCCGGTCGTTGGTCGCCTTATCGTAGACGCCGATTTCCACGAAGTAGACGCCGGGCGGCGCTTCCGGCGGCAGCGCGATCTGGTAGCGATCTTCCACGATCTGGCCGACCGTCCAGCCGGTGGTGGGCGCGGCGCCGTCCTGGGGATCGTCGTCTTTCTGCGCCCAGGTGGACTCGGGTGGCAGCACGTAGTGCACAAAGACCTTGTAGTCGATCTCCATCTCGGCCAGCGCCTCCCACCAGAGAGTCACCCCCAGCACCTCGCCCGGTGCGACCACCCGCTTGTCAAATTCGAAGCCGATCAGCGCCATCTTGTCGTCGAAGTTGATGCGCACCGGGTGGGGGAACCCGCTGTCGCCGGGCGCGGGCAACAGCGCAAGGTAGCCGATGGTCCAGTGGTCCTGGCCGCCCACCAGCAAACGCTCGCCCGTGGCATAGTCGTAGACGCCCACGTCGATGCGCAGCCGCGCCGGCGCGGGCGCAGTGGCCGGGATGGTCACCAGGTGGTGGTCGGGCATGACGACGCCGGCGGGCCAGTCGCTGGTGGGCGCGTTGCCGCCGCCCGGATAGCTGTCACGCTGGGCCTGCAAGATCTGGTCCTCATCGGTCAGGTGGATGAAGATGCTGTAATCGCGCGCCGGCGACGTGAGCGCTTCCCAGTAGAGCTCGATGGGCAACGCCTGCCCGGGAATCACCTCCTCGGCGCCGATGCTGAAGCCGCGCAGGGCCAATTGGTCGCCAAAGTGCACGTCGTCCAAGGCGTTGGGGATGGCCGCATCTACAGCCAACGGTGCGGGCGCCGCGTAGACGGGGGCGATGGTCCGCGCCGGAATGAGCGCCGCCGTCACGAACATGGCCACTGCGATTACGCCGACCGACAGCCCGTGAAGACGCGCGGGCAGCCAGTTGGTCAGGCCGTAGGCGAGCAACACGCTCAGCGCGCTGATGGCGGGGAAGAGCAGCCGGCCCTGGGGATAGCGCATGGTCGCCCAGCGGATGAGCAGCAGCAGCACCAGCCCGGTCCACACGCCTAGGACCAGCAACGTGAGCCAGCGCGGGACGCGGGAACATGCGCGGCGTCATCATCGCCCCGGCGGTAGACCCGGTGCAGCAGCGGGCCCAGCGCCAGCCCGCCGAGTCCGGCCAGCGTCAGCCCGGTGAAAGCCTGATAGAGCCACGGCGCCACCACCACGTTGAACCAACCGAAGACGGCCCAATATGAACGCCACACACCCTGACCGCGCCAGCAACTCGGCCAACGTGGGCGGTTCGGGCCGGCGAGGGAGGATGGCGAACATGGCGGTCAGCAGCAGCGGGTCGCGGAAGAGCAGCCAGTTGCGCACATACCACCAGCCGGCCACCGCCACAAACGCGCCCCCGGCCAGCAGTCCCCACCGCAGCAGCGCGGTCCACGACCGCAGCCGCCACGCCACGATGGCCAACACCAGCCCCACGAACGGCGCAAACAAGAGTCCGCTGAGCTTGCTCAACGCGGCAATGCCCGCCAGCGCTCCCAGCGCGATGACCTGTCCGGTGGACGGCGCGGCCTGCTGCCAACCCGTGCCGCGTTTGCCGCCCGTGCGATCAACCGGCGCACCCTGCGTGAGCACCACGACCAGAAGCCACAAGCCCGCGGCGGAGGCCGCGGTCACCAAGTTGTCGTTGTTCACCGCCGCGCTGATGAAGATGAACTGGGGGTTGAACGCCACCAGCGCCGCCGCCAACACCGCGGTCCAACGCCGCTCCGGGAAGGCGCGCAGGCTGATCAGGTAGGTGAAGAACACGGTCAGGCCGCCCAGAAGCACGGAGTAGAGCCGCGCCGCGTGCGCGGCCAGGGCCGTGGCGCGCCAGGGCCACGCCTCGGCCGGGCCGTGGGCCATCATGTTGCGGTTGTCGGGCGCGGCGGCCTGGCCGATGGCGCCGTGGGGATTGTAGCGGATGACGGCCGGCGCGTTGTCCGTGGGGATCCACCAGGTGAGTGCGGCCGCGCTGATGTAATAGAGCGGCGGCTGGCTGCCTTCCTGGTGCCAGGGCGCGTGGCCCACGTCCTCCGGCTCGGGCAGGCCGTGGCCTTCGCCCAGCCAGCGGACGTACTCGTAGTGCCACACTTCGTCGGGCGACTCGAAGAGCGGGTTGACGACGCTGTAGGTGACGGCCAGCCCCAAGAAGCCGGCCAGAATCAGGGCAAACGCCCAGTGGCGACGCGTGCGCGCAACGATCTGTGTCATAGGTCGGTCAACGCTCGTCGGGCGCATCAGGCAACGGCGCAAGCGGCGGCTCCATGGGGACGCCTTTGGCCGTCTGGGCACGCCGCTGGAAATGCATCATGAGCAGGGCGATGCCGCCCAGGAACGACGACGTGACCAGGATCAGAATGTTGACAGCAAAGCCGCTGGTGATGGCCAACGCCGTGTCCATGCCGGTCAGGCTGAAGCCCAACGCCCAGCCCGCTTCGTGTGCACCGAAGCCACCGATGGTCAGCATGGGCAGGGCTTTGGCCAGCGTGGCAAAGGTGCTGCCCACGATGACCAAGGGATAAGGCTGGGGCAGCCGGATGGCCTGCAAGTACGCGGTGAAGCAGGCGAACATGGCGAGCCAGACCAGGATCGACCAGGCCAGCGCACGGGAGTAGATGCGCACATTGCGCACCCGGCGCAACGTGGGCACAATCTGCGCCTGGGCCTTGACCAGAAAGCGATTGGCGCGCCCGTCGGGCCGGCGCATTGCGCGCAGCAGCCGGTGGGCCACGTCAAAGCCCACATTGGCCAGCCACGGCGCCAGCAGCAGCATCCCCACCGAGACCGCCAGCAGCACCACCACCGCCCAGATCACCCGCGCCGAGTTGGGTTGCAGATCGCCCAGTTCCAGCAGCGCAAAGAAGACGAAGAGGCACGCCACGGCCAGATAGTCGAAGATGCGGGCCAGCACCAGCACGGTCGCGCTCTCGCCGAAGGAGACGTCGTGGCGGGTCACCATGAAGTAGGGGAAAGAGAGTTCGCCGCTGCGCGCCGGGAGCACATTGTTGAGAAAGTTCATGGCGAACATCTCGGGCAGGATGGTGAAAGGGCGCCGCAGTCCCGGCCATTCCAGCAACGCACCGAAGCGGAAGGCGCGCAGCAAATTGGTCAACGCGTACCAGGCCATGCCCACGGCCAACCAGCGCACGTCGATGTTGAGCAACAGGGCCAACACGTCGCGCGGGTCGATCTGGCGCAGGAGCAACACAATGAGCGCCACACCGCCCAGCAGCGGCAGCACCCGCCGCACCCGTTTCCACGTCATCACTTCACCCGCGCCAGTGTGTACGCATCGTCCTGGTAGACGACGTCGATGATGGGGCACGCGGGGTCGGGCAGCGCGCCGGGGAAGAGCACGTGGGTGGCGCCGTACTGGTGATACAGTTCGCCGATGCGGATGCAGTGCGGTTCGCCGTAGAATGCGCTCACCGCGTCGACCCGCGACTTCCACTCCAGCATTTCCACGTCCTTGTACGGATGGGACTTCCACGTGACCACCACGGGCACACCGGTGGCCAACCGAAAATCGGCCATGCCTGTGGGCACGAGATAGACGTCGTCCGGCTGCCGGTTGGCCCGGACGTAGGCATAGACACGCTGAATCGGATCGGCCCGGCGCGCCATAAACGAATCACGGATGGCCCGTGCCCGTCAACACGACCACGGCCAGCAGCACACCCGTCGCGGCCATGATCCATGGTTCGTGGCGCGCCAACACGCCGCCCCACCGGGTCCAGACTGCGTTGATGGCCCAGGCGAGGATCACGCCCGTGGCCAGCGGCACCAGGAAGACGGAGAGCCGCCACGGCGCGAGAAAGGCGATGGCATCGCTGGCCAGCACCGCCTGCAACAGCGTCGCCGCCACGGCAAAGACGAACGGGATCAGCATGATGACGAACAAGCGACTGCGCCGCACCAGGAACAGCGCCAACGCCACCAATCCCACCTTGACATAGACCGTGTTGTCCACCCAGACGTCCAGCAGCGAATGTTGGGGAATGCGCTCGTTGACGATGATGGACTGGGCCTGGGCGAAGGCCCCCGGCGACGTGGGCTTGAGCATGACCCCATTGTAGATCAGCACGGGCGCGACCAACAGAAACGCGAGGCCACCGATGACGATTGGCGGTGCGAGCCGGCGCGTGTCCCACCAGCTCAGCGCCATGTAGGCCACGGTCAACATGGCCGCCGCGGGCAGATAGGTCGAGTGAAAGAGCGCGGCGACGGCGGCGCTCGCCGCGGCCCAATACGGGTGGTCCGCCAGGAAGAGATAGACCGAGACGATCAGCAGCACGCCGAAGGTCGCCGGCTGAAAGACCGGGTTGAAGAGATATTGATTGGCCACGCCCGCCTGCAACAGCCAGCCCAGGCTCGTGTTGAAGACCGGCCAGTTGAAGGGCGGCAGCAAGCTGGAATGCAGCCAGATCATCACCGTGAGGAAGAGCAACTGCGCCGCGCGCGACCGGTGCAGACCAAAGACCTTGTCCACGATGCCCAGCAGCGCGTAGAGGTAGAGGCCCAAAAGGAAGGCTTGATACAGATAAAAGAGCCACGGATGGAGAAAACGGTAGGTGAACGCCACCAACGCGCTGAAGACCGGCAGCGGGTCGACGGTGTTGGCCAGCCAATCGCGGCGCAACATCCCGTAGCCCGCCGCAGCCAGCCCGTGGAGAAACTTGGTGTTCTGGTTTTCCGAGTAGAGCGGCCACTGGGTAAATGCAACCCCAAAGAGGACCGCCCAGACACAGACTGTCAGTAAAACGGTGCGCCGACGCGCGCCCGGTTGAAATCCGGCTAGCATGGACGTGCTCGCTCCATCCACACGTCGAAGCTGCCCCAGCGATAGTGGCGTCCGTGGCGTGGTCCGGTGGCATGTGCCGGTGGCCAAATCGATCGCCGCTGTGCCGGTGGGCAGGTTCTGATTCCTGAACGCGTCAACGCTACCACAAGGGCATCGCGGTGGCAAAATGGGTGCAGGGGGCGAGGGGCGAATTGCGAGGTGGGGGACGATGCATTGGACGAGGTTTGGGATGCGGGCGCGGGCGGTGTGGAAATGGTGGCCCACGGAGTTTGGTGCATTTTGCCCCGTGCGGTTCTATGCATTTTCGCCCGGCTGTGTTATCGTGGGCAGGTTGGCCTGCAAGCGGCAGCGCCACACGACTTTTCCGACGTTTCGTCCGGCCGCAGAAGCCGGCTACAGTTGGGACAACAGACGAGATTCTCTTCGCATCACGCAGGGTACGTGACGATCCGGGACAGGTTTGCTGTTGACCAACAGGGCTGAAAAACGAGGGTTCTCGATCATCGTTTCAGCCGCGTCCGGGATCAAACAGATCGTCACCATCAACGTGACACCGAGGAGACCGTATGTCCACCCAATTTGCGCGCCTGCAACTCCACCCGGAGCTGGTGCAAACCGTAGCGTCGCTGGGTTACAGCGAACCGACCCCCATTCAAGCCGCCGTCATCCCGCTCATACTCAAAGAGCTGGACGTGATCGGCCAGGCCAAAACCGGCACCGGCAAAACCGCCGCGTTTGCGCTTCCCGTGCTCAACAACCTGCTGCTGGGCGGCGACTTTGTCCAGTGTCTGGTCATGGCGCCGACCCGTGAACTGGCCGTGCAGGTGGCGCGTGCCTTCAGCGACTACAGCCGTGACCTGGACGTCAGCGTGCTGGCCGTCTACGGGGGCCAGCCCTATGCACCCCAAATTCGCCAACTCAATCGCGGCGTGGACATCGTCGTCGGCACGCCCGGCCGTCTGCTCGATCTCATCAAGCGCAAGTCGTTGGACCTGAGCCAAGTGCGCACCGTGGTGCTGGACGAGGCCGACGAGATGCTCAGCATGGGCTTCATCGAGGACATCGAAGCGATCCTGGCCGCAACACCGCCAACGCGCCAGACCGCGCTCTTCTCCGCCACCATCTCGCGCGAGGTGCGACGGCTGGCGGACAGCTACCTGCACAAGCCCCAGTTCATCAGCGTCGCCGGCGAAGATGTGACCGTGGCCGCCATCGAGCAGCGCCACTACCTGGTGGACGCGGACGACAAGGTCGCGGCCATCACTCGTCTGCTGGAGATGGAGGAGACGGAACGGGCCATCGTCTTCGTGCGCACGCGCGTGGACAGCGGTCGCGTGGCCGACATGTTGACTGCGCGCGGCTTTCCCGCCGAGGCGCTCAACGGCGACATGAACCAGGACGCGCGCACGCGCACCCTCAACCGCTTCCGCCACGCAGACCTGCGCGTCCTCGTCGCCACCGACGTGGCTGCCCGCGGTCTCGATATTGACGACATCTCTCACGTCATCAACTATGACCTGCCTACGGATCCCGAAGTCTACGTCCACCGCATCGGCCGCACGGGGCGCGCCGGACGGACGGGCGTGGCAGTCTCGCTGGTGACGCGGTCGCAACTGCGCCAGTTGAGCCGCATCGAGCAGACCATACGGCAGTCGATCCCCCGGGCCACGCTGCCCACGCCCGAGGAGATCGAAGCGCGCCGCGCCGCCGAGTGGCAGGAAAAGCTGGCCGTCTGGCTGCGCCGGGGACGATTCAGCCAGGAGCGCAGCCTGGTCGACGCGCTGGTGGCAGAGGGTTTCGAGCCGCTGGACATCGCCGCGGCCGCGCTCAAGCTGGCCCGGCGCGAGGATGGCCGTGCACCCGTGGAATCGATCAAGGACGTGAGCGCGCGGCGGCCGCGTGCCAACGGTGGCGGCCCGCGCGAACACCGCGCCGCACACACCGGCGGCCGCGACCGGTCACATCAGCGGCCGGCGCCCACGCGCACGTCCCACGAGGCCGGCATGGTGCGTCTGCGCCTGAACACGGGCAAGTCGGACGGCGTGCGCCCCAATGAGGTCGTGGCGACGCTGGCCTATCACGCCAATGTGCCGGGCAACACCATCGGCAAAATTCTGATTCAACAGGAGCATACGCTGGTGGACGTGCCCGAGCAGTACGTGTCGCAGGTGCTGGAACGGGGCGACGCCCTCCGCATCCGGCGGCAAAACGTGGGCGTGGCGCTGGCGTAGTACGCGAGCAAAAAAAAACGGGCCAGGTCTCGTCATCGAGCCTGGCCCGTTTCTCATTGTCCAGTGACATCAAGCATCACGACTTCAGCCGGGGAAGCGCTCGCATGAATGCTTCCAGATCCGGTGCGTCCAATGCGACAGTCAAGGCATCGTTCAGACGCGTGACATCGTAGGTAGCCAGCACTTCATGCACCGACGGAGAAATCTCCCCGAATTTCTTGGTGAGAATCTGCACGATTGCCTGAAGTAATCCTTCACGACCTTCCTCACGACCTTCTTCGCGACCTTTTTTCTAGACCGTCGCGGAACCAGACTTCCGCAATCGAACTCATGATCGCTTCTCCTTCATCATCAACGGCACGAGCAGTCGCGCGATTTCCAGTTACATTCTCCTGCTGCATGCGAGTGTTAGCAGACAGGTAGGTTAAGCCGACTTTGACTCCAATCAAGCACCGTCTTGGGTTCAGTCAATTCGCGCAATAACGCCCCCAACTCCGGGATCCGTTCCATGATGTCGTCCGCTTGAAACAATTCGATCAAGCGGACGAACAACCGTAGCTGAACCGTTCCCACCAACCTGCTTGTGTCGACCTCACTCAGATCCCACAGCAAGAAACGCAAGCGCGGCATGTAAACGTCGAAGGACGCCGGGACATCGATCAGGTCCATTAACTCGGTTGTGACGTTCCATGTCGTGACGCCATGATACAGCACGACGGGCAGGATGGGTATCAAGCTGGTCTTGTGCGGATTCGCGCGTTCCTCCTGGGACCAGATCCGTTCAATGTAGCGCAACACCTGCCGTGCAGTCATCCTATCGGCGTAGCTTTTGTGTTCGATCAGGATGTAGATCAGACTCTCGCGTTCCTGATGCCGCAGCCCGACACGAAACAGCGCATCCGACAGATGCTGATTCAGCGTCTCGTCGATGAACGTGCCCTCCACGGGCGCCAGCGTATCGACATCCATTTCCGCGCTGATTTCAGCCGGCAGATAGTGAGTGACGAAATCCCGCACCAATGCCAAGTCGGCGAAGGCAAATCGAAACAGACGATCGTGGGGGTTGAGCGGTCGCGTTTCCATGGCGCCAGTATAGCACGAATGTTCCAGCGGATTCAACCCGCAAACATCCGCAAAACATACCGGGCTTGGTGTTGAGTCCTCAACCTTCCATCTTGTACAGCCGCCGCGCCGTCCCCGCCAGAATCCAGCCTGCGGCCTCGTACGCCTCGTCCTCGTCCAGGAAGTTCGCGGCCACCAGTTCGTCCAGCGCGGCGCCCAGGGCCTGCTTGCCCAGCATGGTCCCGGCGAAGTTGATCTCGGGCAGCGTGTAGCCGTCAGTGCCGAAGACGACTTTGGAGATCGGCGCCATTTCCATGGTCTCCAGGAAGATGCGCTTGGCCGCGCTGGACGCGAACGGGATGCCCTCGGACACGTCGCAGTAGACGCGGGGCAGCATGTTGGCCATGTAGCCCGCCTCCGCGTGGTAGGGATAGCCGGTGTGGACGATGATGACGTTGCAGGCGCGGAACGTGGGGAAGCGCAGCAGGTCCATGAGCAGGCCGGGCCGGCATTTGACCAAATTCACCTGCCAGTCGCCCATGCCCGAGTGGATCTGCATGGGCACGTCGTACTCCATGCAGAGTTCCAACGCACGACAGAGCAAGTGATCCCGCAGCTTCTTCATGGCCCCGCCCCCGGTGCCGCGGCGAATGGCGTCCAATGCTTCCAGGCCCTGGTCCGGTGTGCGGCTCAGCGGCGAGACGTCCAGCCCGGTACGGTAGGCGATGATCGACTTCAGGCCGCGGTAGCCATCCTTTTCCAACGCGTGGACGATGGCGTCGTCGTAGCGGCGGCGGAACTCGTCCCAGCCGATGGGCGCAGCCAGCAAGTCCGCGATCAGCGGCTCGATGCGGAAGAGGGGCACGACCTCGGCGGGCAACTCGGTGCGGAACGCGTCCAGGTCTACCGGCGGCTGGGGATAGCCCATGTCGGCCACCAGCGCGGTAATCCCTGCGGCGGCGTAGAGGCGGCCGGCATAGGCGGAGTACCCGCCGGACATGGCGGCATAGAGGCTGCCGGCATAGGCAGGATGCCCACCGGTCATGGCGGAATTGCGCGCGGCGGCCACTGCTTCCACCGTAGGCGCGCAGTCGAAGAACGCGGCCAGTTGACGCACGGCATAGCGAATCCACAGCGTGTTGCGGCGCACCGACTGGATCTCGGCGTGGAGTTCGGGACTGTCCGGCACGCCGCCTTCGCGCAGGAAGTCGAGACCGCCGCCGGAGAAGGAGATGGCGTTGATGAATTCGTCGGCCGTGTAGGGGCCGGGATTGAGAAACGGGTGGCAGTGGACATCCACCACCGGCAGGCTGGTCAGGTCCATCAGAGAGTCTCCAAGTAGATGTCGCGTTCCCACTGGTGTACGGTGAGGTCATAGGCTTCCAGTTCGGCGCGCTTGACGCGGATGAACTCGGGCAAGAGCACAGGACCGAGTGCGTCGGCCACCACCTGGTCGCTTTCCAACGCGGCCAGCGCGTCGGGCAGCGTGCGCGGCAGGAAGCGCACGTGCTGCTCATCAAGCTCGGCTGCGCTGAAGTGGCCCACATCGCCGTGGACCGGCGCAGGCAGCGGCAATTCGCGCCGCAGACCGTCCAGCCCGGCGGCCAGCAGCCCGGTCAGGAAGAGATAGGGATTGGCCGAATTGTCGCCCGAGCGGAATTCCAGATGACGCCGCCGGCCCATGCCCGGCACGCGCACCAGCGCAGCCCGGTTGCCCACGCCCCAGCAGATGTGCGCCGGCGCCCAGGAGGCGGTTGCAGCCGCTTGTACGAGTTGACCGTGAAACGCCCAGCCGGTCAGCGCTTCGGCGTGGGCCAGCAGCCCTGCGGCAAGTGTCACCAGCGTGGAGAGCGGCGTCGTCTGTCGTGCCGATGCTGAGATCCTCGCTGCCGTCCAGACTCCACAGGCTCAGATGCACGTGCAGACCGTTGCCGGGCAGATGCGTGTACGGCCCAGGCATGAAGGTCACCGTGTAGCCCGCCTCGCGCCGCCACCTTCACCACCTCCTTGAACGTGAGGTAGTCGTCCACCGCAGAGATGGGATCACCGTGGTGGGTTGAGCCTTCGGCTGCGGGACCGTACTCCTTGCCGAACTGGTCCACGCTCACGCCCATCTCGGCCAGCAGGGCGATGATACGCTCCCACAGGTCGCAATGGCGGTCCAGCCAAGCCACGGTGAACATACCGTCGTGGTCCGCAGGCGTGTAGCTGCCGTCTTCGCTCGGCTTGAACATGGTGAACTCAGGTTCCAGCGCCACCGACACCAGTAGCCCAACTCCCGGTAAGCCGCGACCATCTGCGTGAGACAGGTGCTGGGCAGCCTTCCCACGGCGTGCCGTCCTCCTGGCGCATGAAGGCGTGGACCCGCGCCGTCTTGGGGCGATAGGGCAGCAGCGCATACGAAGCCCGGATCGCGAGGCGCGTATGCGAAATGCGCCCGTATCCGCCGCTGAGAGCCGCGCCAGCGCCTGGGCGGTCCTCCAACGTGAAATCCAGATTGGCCAGGGCAAAGACCACGCCGTTGTTCACCACGCGCCAGCGGCGCGGTTTGGGGATCGTCTTGTAACGGGCCCGCCCGCTGAAGTCATGGTAAATGACCCAGAGATGTTCAGCCTGGTCATCGGCCCGGAGTAGAGGTTAGGAGTCCGGCGTTACTCGCTTTCATACTCGTGGAAAGGGCGGTGGAGACCAACAATCAAGCTGAACTGTGGGCGTCCTAGGCCACGTCAGGCATCATACGTCCAAATTCTCCGAATCCGCGTCACCGTTGAACAGCGCGATCAAATCCTCCGGAAGTTCATCGAAGTCGTCGGCAACCCAAATTTCATCCTTCCAGTGCCCAACGCCCAACTGAGCGTGGCGTTGTATCGTGCCTATAAAGACAAGCCGAGCCACCGGTTTCCCGGCGCGGCCAATGGCGACTTCCTCACCCTGTAGCGTTCGATCAATTTGGATAAACTGAAAGCTTTGCATCGGTGATGTTTGTTATCTGCATCTTCATGCTCCCGTATGAGTGTACCGCTCATACAGCGTAGTGTGCCATAAATGGACGGGTCTGGTCTGGTTTGATCCCACATACGTAACGTGCATGTTCATTCGTAGACAGATGTTGCTCAACTCGACACCGCCAACAGCAGCCCCGCCAGCAACGCCGTGCGCGGGACGATGCTGTCCAGTTCGATGTACTCGTCCGGGCTGTGATCCAGGCCGCCGATGGGACCCAGGCCGTCGAGGACCGGCGTGCCCGCGGCCGCGACCCAACTGGCATCGGACGCGCCGCCGGTGGCCGCACCGTCGACGTGGAAGCCGAGCGCCGTGGCGATGGCCTGGGCCGTGGCTTCCAACTGGGCCACTGCGGGTGTACGCTCCAGTGCGGGCATGACCGAGTACTCGTCGTCCGTGAAGCGGAAGCGGATGTCGGCCACGTGATGGCCGTCCACCGTGGCGCGACAAGCGTCCAGCAACGCGGCCATGTCGGTGGCGGTCCACGCACGCAGGTCCAGGCGCGCCGTAGCGTGATCGGGCACCACGTTGGCCACCGTGCCGCCGGTCACTGTGCCCACGTTGACGGTCACGCCCGGGCGCAGGCCGTTGAGCCTGTCCAGTTCAACCAGCAGTGAGGCAAGGCCATTGGTGGCGTTGCGTCCCTTTTCCGGCTCCACGCCTGCGTGTGCGCTGCGACCCCACGCCTCCACGGTGCACCAGCGCATGGTCTTGCGCGCGGTGACGATGTCACCGTTGGCCCGGGCCGCCTCCAGCGTGAAGGCGACGTCGCTGTCGTGGGCGGTTTTCCGGATCAACGGAATGGACGAGCGCGCGTCGATCTCCTCGTCGCCGACGCTCAGGAAGTGGACGGTGCCCAGCCCGGTTGTCGTCCCAACGCTGCCAGCGCGTAAAGACCGGTGAGCAGCCCCGCCTTCATGTCGCAGGTGCCGGGGCCGAGGAGCTTGGCCCCTTGCTGGCGCATGGGACGCACAGATCTGGTGCCGGCTCAGATGAACCGTGTCGCGTGGCCGAGCAGGAGGAGCGCGGCGTGAAGCACCGAACGGCTCGCCAAAGATGGCGGCCGGTGCTGCAGCCAGCACGTCACGGTGAAGCCCAGTTGCGCCGAAGCGCCGCAACCGGTCGTGGTCTTGTTAGGCGCCAGTGCGTCAATAGCGCCCGAGTCGATGGCAGCCAGCAGAGCGCAAGTCGTCAAGATAGGCCGGGAGGCGGGTCTCCAGTTCGGCGGTCAGCACGGCCAGTGTCGCCAGCGGGCGCCTGGGCTGGCAATGGAGTTGTGGTCGCCATGCTCACCAGCCTGCGTAGCGGGCGATGGCGTCGTCGGGCACCCGGCCCGCAGCCCTCCGTGAACGCCTGGTCGAGGATGGCCACACCATCATCGACTTGAGCTCGGGTCATGATCAGCGGCGGCGTGATCTCCAGCACGTTGTTGAACGCATGCCCGTAGTAGACCAGCCCCAGCTCGAAGGCACGGTAGGCGACTTTGGCCGTCTCCTTGGCCGCGGGCGTCAGCGGCGCGGTCGGTGACCAGTTCCACGCCCTGGATCATGCCCAGCCCGCGCACGTCGCCGATGGTGGGTGCTTGGCCTGCAGCTCGACCAGCTTCTCGTGCAGATGCGCGCCTACGTGGGCCGCGTTGTCCACCAACCCCTGCTCCTGAATCGTCTGGATGTTGGCCAGCCGACGCGCAACAGACCGCGTTGCCCACCGCAGTGAAGAGCGCAAAGCCGCGTCCAGCGGTTGCGCCGGGCACGACCGCGCTCAGGGGCGGGCGCCTGAGGACTGCCCAGGATCCTGCGTCGGGGTGACACCGCCGTGCTCGAAGGCGAACATGCGCCCGGTGCAGCCCATGCCCACCTGACCTCGTCCAGAATCAGGTAGATGCCGTGGCGACGTAGGCCGCTTCAGCTTGGGCGGGGGCGGGGCACGACGTCGCCACCGTCGCTCTGCACCGCCGCAGAACGATGCCGCCCACGTCGTCGGGGGCGGGCGGTAGTCTTGAAGATGTACTCCTCCAAGAAGCGCAGGGCGCAGTCGGCGGACTCGGCGGCGGATCTTCCTCAGGGCGGGCGGTAGGGGTGGGGATAGGGCACCTTGACCACGTTGCCCACGCCGATGAATTGGGTCATGGCGTGTGGGCGGACATGTTCATGGATCGCGGCGGTGGCGCCGTGGTAGCTGCCGATGAACGAGACGATGCCCGTCGCCAGTGGCCAGCGGCAGGAGCCAGCTCACGGTTTCGCTGGCGTCAGGCCGGCCATGCCGAACCGAACTTTTCTTAAGGAAAGTGCCGGCGTCGAATCGACCAGCGTTTCGGCCAGATCCAGCGCGGGTTCGTGCATGCCGGAGATGAGGCTGCTGAAGGTGGACCGCTCCAGTTTAGCGGCCACGGCGGCTGACGTGGCCGTTGCTGTAGCCGGTGTTGGCCAAGGCCCATCCGGCGGTGAAGTCCAGATAGCGCTTGCCGTCCACGTCGAAGATCTCGCAGCCCTCGGCGTGGTCCACGGCCAGCGGGGAAGAAACACAACTTCAACGCATCGGCGATGAGACCGTCGTCCCGCTCCAGGATTGCGTTGACGGCGTCGCTCATGAGTCACTCTCCTTGCGCGCCCGCCAGAGCGGCCAGACGAACTCACGTCCGCGCATGATGCCGGCCGGGCGGTAGATCAGAATCAGAATCATGGCCAGCGCCACAAACATCTCCGACAGGCCGGAGACGGTGAAGGGCACGGCCTGGGACATGTTCACGCTGTTCTCCACGGCGCGCAGGCTCTCGGTCAGCAACGTCACCACCACCACGCCGACCACGGCTCCGGCCACGCTGCCCGAGCCGCCGATGATGAGCATGGCGATGATGATGAAGGTCTGGGAAAGGTAGAACGCGACGGGCGAAAACGACGTGATGAAGTGCGCGTACAGCACCCCGCCCACGCCGACGATGAACGCGCTCAGGATCCACGCCACCCAGCGCACCCGGACGATGTTGACGCCCATGACCGCGGCGGCGCGCTCTTCTTCACGCGAGGCGCGCAGCTTGAGCCCGGTGGCGGTCTCCTTGAACCAATAGGCGACCAGGACGAAGAAGAGGGCCCAGGCCAACGCGTTCCAGAGCGTGGTGTACTGCTGCACGCCGAAGAGGGTGCGCGCGCCGTTGGTCACTTCCTCCCAGTTGATGAAGACCGTGTGCGCGATGACCAGCAGCGACAGCGTGGCGATGACCGCGGCCGCGCCCGACAGGCGCATGAGCGGGAAGCCGACCACCGCCGCCAGGAGCGTGGCGATGGCCGCGCCGATGAGCAGCGACGGCAGGAAGGGCAGGTGCACGTTCTGGAGCACTGGATAGAGTTGGCGCAACGCCAGGGACTTGGCCTGGGGCGTCATGGAAAAGAGGATGGAACCGTACGCGGCGATGCCCACAAAGGCCACATGGCCGAACGAGAGCAGGCCGGAGTTGCCTGAAAAGAGCTGCAACCCGACCACCAGGATCAGGTTGGTCAGCATGACGATGAAGATGCGCTGGAGCACGACGCCGCCGAAGGTGGCCACCAGCACGGCCGCCACGGCCAGCGGCACGATCAACATGCCCACGGCGAAGAGATGGGATTGCCACAGCGCGCGGGTCGACGAACCGGTCATGTTAGACACGCTCCCGCGCATACTTGCCCTGGATCAAGCCCTGGGGCCGGAAGAGCAGCACCAGGATCACGATGGCGAAGACCACCGCTTGGCGAAAATCCAGGAGGTTTTGGGGCAAGACCGATTGCAGCCCCACGGTGAGGATGCCCAGCAAAAAGCCGCCGACCACCGCGCCGACCAGGCTCTCCATGCCGCCGATGACGGTGGCGACGAAGGCGATGAGCACAGGCGTCAACCCCATGCTCGGCGTCACGGAACCGACGCGGCCCGTCCAGATGATGGCGACCACGCCGGCCAGCCCGCCGCTGATGGCGAAGGCGGTGGCGATGACCCGGTTGGCCGGGATGCCCAGCAGCCGGGTCATGGTGAAGTCATCGGCCGCGGCGCGCAGGGCGATGCCCAGCAGGGAGCGGGTGAGGAAGAGCGTCAGCAGCCCGAGCAGGGTGAAGCAGACGACCAACGTGAGGATGTTCATGGTCGAGATGGTCAGGCCGCCCACGGTGATGTTCTGGGTGAAGATAGACGGCAGCGCCACCGCCTGTGCCCGGGGTGAAACCAGGAGCAGCGCCGCATTTTGCAGCAGTATGCTCACGCCAAAGGACGTGACCAACATGGTGTTGGCCGACGCGTTGCGCACCGGGCGAAAGGCCACCCGCTCCAGTAGCAGACTGGTGATGACGGCCATGGCCACGGCCAGGAGCGCGACGATCACCCAGGGCATCCAGCCCGCGCCCAGCACCAGCAGCGTGTAACCGCCGACCATGACCAGCTCGCCGTAGGCAAAGTTGACCAGCCGCAGGATGCCGTAGACAATCGCCAGCCCCAGCGCCATGAGCGCATACAGACTGCCCAGGCTCAGGGCATTGATGGAAAATTGAAGCACGTCGTTGAGTGTGTCCATGAATGAGTCCGAGTGATGCGTGATGCGTGAAACGTGATGCGTGATGATGGGATTGGGGAGACTGAGAGATTAAGAGATTGGAGATTGAGAGATTTGGAGATTAAGAGATTGGCGGCGGCAGACGCAACCAATCTCCTAGTCTCCAAATCTCTCAATCTCCAATCTCACGTTTCACGTTTCACGTTTCACGTCTCACATCCCCAAATAACTTGCCGCGAGGTCAACATGCTCGCGCAGTTCCGCGGGCGTGCCGGCGTGTTCGATGCGACCGGTGTTGAGCAGGTAGGCGCGATCGGCGATCTCCAGCGTGCGTTCCACATTTTGTTCGACCAGCAGGATGGTGGTGCCCCGGGCGCGCAGTTCGCTGATGAGTTCGAAGACGCCGTCCACGAGAATGGGCGCGAGCCCCAGCGACGGCTCGTCCAGCATGAGCAGCTTGGGCCGGGACATGAGCGCGCGGGCGATGGCAAGCTGTTGCTGCTCGCCGCCGGACAGCGTCCCGCCGGCCTGGCGGAAGCGCTGGCCCAGGATGGGGAAGCGCTGGCACATGGCCTCCATGTCGGCGTCGATCTCGCTGCGGTCGGTGCGGATGGCCGCGCCCAGCCGCAGATTTTCGGCCACGGTCAGCCCGGCCAGGATGCGCCGCCCCTCGGGCACCAACGCCACGCCCCGGCGCAGGATCGCTTCCGGCGTCTGGCCCAGGAGCGACTGGCCCTCGAACGTGATCGTGCCCGCCGCGGGCTTGACCACGCCCGCAATGGAAAGCAGGGTCGTGCTTTTGCCCGCGCCGTTGACGCCGATCAGGGCCACCAACTCGCCTTGGTTTACTTGAATGGAAATGTCACGCAGCGCCGTGATCGAGCCGTAGGTGGCGCGCAGGTGGTCAACGTTCAACATGGGGTATCGAATGGGTGCTGGTGCCGAGATAGGCGTCGATCACGGCGGGATTGGCGCGGATCTCGGCCGGCGTGCCTTGACCGATGGTGCGCCCGTAGTTGAGCACATGCAGCCGGCGGCAGAGCCGCATCATCAGCCGCATGTCATGTTCCACGATGAGAATGCCACAGCCGTAGCGCGCCGGGATGCCCGCCAGCGTCTTGAGCAAGGCATCGCTTTCGCCCTCGTTGAGCCCGGCCGCCGGTTCGTCCAGCAGCAGGAAGTCGGGCTTGCGCGCCAGGGCCCGCGCAATCTCCACCCGGCGTTCCGAGCCGTAGGCCAGCTCGTTGGCGTAGAGGCCGGCCAGGTGACCGACCTCCAGTTCGTCCAACATGGTGTGGGCGACCGTGCGCGCGTCGCGACGGTTCATGCCGGTGCCGACCGCGGCCACTTCCACATTCTCCGCCACGGTCAACTCGGGAAAGAGCTTGATGGCCTGGAAGGTGCGCGCCAGCCCGCGCGCGGCGATCTTGTGCGCGGGCGCGCCCGTCACGTCATGGCCGCCGACTTCGACGCGGCCCGCGGTCGGCTTGAGCAAGCCCGTCACCAGATTGATGGTCGTGGTCTTGCCCGAGCCGTTGGGGCCGATGAGGCCGAGGATGTCGCCCCGTTCCAGCGTGAACGAGACGTCATCCACCGCGCGCAAACCGGCGAAATCCTTGGTCAGGCCGCTGACTGTCAGTTGATCTGTCATGAATGCAGTCCAATGCGAAAGACATGACCGAGCCACAGATGGACACAGATGAACACAGATTGAACAACAAAAGCAGAGATTCCCATCTGATTTTCCGGCAAGAACCCGGATTTGCAGACAAATTCAAATCATCTGTGTCTATCTGTGTTCATCTGTGGCTGAGACCGTTACGGCGCGGGCGGGTTTTCCGGCAGCACCCATTTTTCGAAGGAGGGCTCGCCGCCCTGGAGCGACACGATGGCCACTTCCTTGGTGGGCTCGTGGCCGGACGCAGCGTCGGACCAACTGAGGTTGCCGCTCAACAGGTCGAACGTCATGCCCTCCATGGCCTGGGCGACGGCGGCGCCGTCGGTGGTGCCGGCCGCCTCGATGGCCTCCGCCAGGATGTAGACCGCATCCCAGCCGGTCAAGGTGAAGGCGGTCGCGGGGCGGTCGCCATAGGCAGCGGTGTAGCGTTCGATGAAGGGCGCCATGTCGTCGCCGGCCTCGGTGCCGAACCAGCCGTGGGTGGCAAAGTAGATGTCATTGGCCAGGTCCGGACCCACCACGGCCCAGAACTGGGAGTCGTCGTAGGTGTCGCCGCCCATGATCGGCGTGTCGATGCCGGCGGCGCGCGTCTGGCGGATGATGGTGCCCAGGTCGGGCGAGTAGGACGAAATGAAGAGACCGTCAGGTGCGGTGTCCAGCCCCTGGATGCGCTGAATTTGGGCCGAGAAGTCGGCATCGCCCTGGAGGTATGTGTCTTCGCCCACGATTTCGCCGCCCAAGGTGGTGAAGTGCTCCTTGAAATAGTCGCCCAGGGAAAGGCTGTAGTCGATGGAGGTGTCGGCCACCACGTAGGCGGTGCGCCAGCCCAGGTCATTGTAGGCATAGTCGGCCGCGGCCGCGCTCATGACATTGTTCCACATGACTGCGGTGAACTGCTTGTCGCCCAGGGCGATGGAGCCGAAGAGGGGCGACGAGGCGCACGTGGAGAGGCCGACCATGCCGGCTTCCTGCGCAGCCTGGCTGGCCGGGCCGCCGATGTCGAAGTCACACGGCGCGAGGATGACGTCCGCACCCTGCTCGATGAGTTGACGCGTGGCGTTGCCCACCACGGCGGGGTCGGTGTTGCCGTCCAACTCGATCAACTCCAGCGGCCGCCCGAGGACGCCGCCGGCCTCGTTGATGGCATCCACGGCCAGCAGCGCACCGTCACGCGGCGGCTGATCGTACGCGGCCATCCAGCCCGTGGCGTTGAAGACCGCGCCGATGATGATGGGGTCGCCCTCACCGGCGTCGGCCGCACCTTCTTCCGCAGCGGCTTCTGCGGGCGCGGCGGCGTCTTCGGCAGCGGCGTCTTCCGCCGCGGGCGCCGGGGCAGCCGCGGGTGCGCACGCGGCCAGGGCAGCCGCCAGCAGCAACATTGTCAACAAGATGGACATGCGTGTACGATTCATGCGGGTTCCTCCATGTCTGGGTCGGTTGGACGATGGGCAGGGGAACGACTGCCGGGCCGTTCCGGCAGGTCGCATTGTCTTGCAGCGTCCGCACAGACGCGGGGAGAATGTACGTCCCCTGCAAAACTTGCGGCATATCTTAAGTCAAGGTTGAGCATTTGTGCAACACGCGAAAAAATGACCAATTTCCAGTCCGGTTGCGCTGTCGTCTTGACCGGGCAAGGCGTACCCGTTGGCACAAATGCACAGTTGCTTCCTCCTGTGGCTCTCCAGCATTGATCGCTATCTTGCCCTGCACGACGGCGGCGTGCCCATGCTGGCCGCGCGCTACGAGCAACTACAGACGGATCCCCACGCGGTGATGCGCCGCCTGTTCGCCCACGCCGGTGTGACGCTCAGCGACCCGGCCGCGCTGGATGCCGTGCTGGCGCGCGATTCGCAGGCGGGATCGGCCATCGCCCAAGCGCACCAGCGCGATGTGGAGCCGGACGCGGCCATGTTGGCCGACATGCAGGCGGTGATCGACTGGCATCCCGTGATCGACCGCACCGACTTTGTGGTGCCGGGGACGCTTGAATTGTAGGCGATTTGGGCGTGTTGACATTTTCGCCGCGCGCGACAGTTAGAGACGGGTGTGGACCGGCGCTACCCGGCCAGGGCTTGGGCGGCGGGCTGAAAATCGGGGTTGAGTTGGAGCGCGGTCTGCCAGGCGGCGCGGGCTTCATCCTGCCGGCCCAGCGAGGACAAGGCCATGCCCCGCCAGTAGTGGACTTCCTCGATGGCGGCGCCGCCGGCCAGGGTGGCGTCGGCCAGGGCAATGACATCCTCGTAGCGCCCGGTGCGCCAGTACGCTTCGAAGGCGCCGAACTGATACCAGAACATGCGCCAGGGTAACCCCAGCGTGCGCGCCCGGTCAAAGGCGTCGGCGGCCTGGGTGAAGTCCCCTGCGCCCACCGCGCTGGAGCCGAGGTTGAACCACGCAATGGGATCGTCCGGCGTGGCCGCGGCGGTCGCCAGCGCCGCAGTCAAGGCGATGCGCCACATGGCATTGGGGTCGAAGGGACCGCCCATGATGGCCTCCACCTGCGGCACGATCCGGCGGATAGACCAACACGAAGGTGCGGTTGAAGACACGCCACCAGTTGTCGAACTCGCCGTAGTCCAGCGCCACGCCCTGGTACGTGCCGTCGGTGGCCACGGGGTTGCGATTGTCGTAGGTGTCGTAGGCAATCCAGACGTTGCGGGCATCGTCGTAGCCGGTCAGCAGCCGGTAGTGGCCCAGGCCGTCGTTGGGCTCCGCTTCATGCCACGTCTCCACGAGTACGGGGATGCCGGCCGCGAGCAGCGCACGCAGACGATCCGGCGACCCGTTGACGCGCACCTCGGCATTGAAGCCTTGACCACGCGCAAAGTCGGCCATTTCTTGGGGGCCGACGTTCTTGTCGTCGGGCACGTTGCGCAGCACCGCGCCGATCTGCGCCTGATCCAGCGGGCTGCCGTAGTAGCTCAAGTTCATGGCCAGGGTGGCGGGGCCGCAGTTGTTCCACGTCTGCCATTCGTGCCGGATGTTGCCCAACGCGGTGGCGGGCGGTACGACAACGGCAGGCGTGGCGGTGGGAACCGGCGTGGCCGTGGCCGCGGGCGTGGGTGTGGCCAAAACGAAGGGCTCCGTCGTCGGCGTGAAGGTGGGCACGACCGCGACCGCACGCGTGCGACCGCATCGCGTGCGGCTGCGTCCGCCGATCCCTCGGTAACCGGTTCTATGCCGGAGGCAAAAAACAGGCGCGCCAAGGCCACGCCGACCACGAAGAAAACGGCGGCCAGCGTCAAGCCGACGGCGATGACGAGAGGTTGCTGCGAGCGTTTCATCGATCTGCAAACGGATGACGGGCGCGCAATGTTCCAACGCAGTTGAGATTGGCTGGTAGACAGAGCGCCGGTCTTTTGACAGAGTCTGTTTATCAAACGTACAATCTGCCCTTGAGATACCATTTTCGGACAACCCCTGCCCGGCGTACACCGGAGCACAGGAGAGGAACCATGACACGCGCCAGCCGGCAAGACCCCACCGTCGTCACCGTCGAAGTTGCCACCGACCAACAATCGACCGCCCAACGCAAGTACCATATTTGGACCATCGGCTGCCAGATGAACGTGGCCGACAGCAACCACGTGGCCGCCGAACTGGAGAAGATCGGCTACGGCCCCACGGACCAACTCGCCGACGCCGACGTGGTCGTGCTCAACACGTGCGTGGTGCGCCAGAGCGCCGAGGACAAGGCTGTCGGCAAGTTGGGCAGCCTCAAACCGTGGCGGCGTAACCACCCGGCGGGCACGCTCGCGCTCATGGGCTGCATGGTCGGCGTGAAGCCGAGCCAACAGTTGCTCGATGCCTATCCGTTCGTGGACGTCTTCATGGCGCCCAGCGAGGCCACGCCGCTGGTCAACCATCTGCGCGAGGCGGAGATCGAAGCCGAAGTCGAGGCCATGGAGCGGGTGCAACTCATGCAGCGCTACCAGTTGCAGGACGAGTCGCAGCCCATCGGCACGACCCAGTCGATCAAGCACCTGGCGCTCAGCGGCGACGCGCCGGTGTCGGCCCACGTGCCCATCGTCTACGGCTGTAGCCACGCCTGCACCTTCTGCATCATCCCCTTCCGCCGGGGCGTGGAACGCAGCCGCCCACTGGACGAGATCGTCAACGAAGTGCGCGGGCTGGTCGACCAGGGCGTGCGCGAGGTGACGTTGCTGGGTCAAATCGTGGACCGTTACGGCTACGACTGGCGCGGCGAACTGGGCAACAGCGCCACCGTGGACGCCTACCACGGCGCGGAGGAGGCATCCGACCACGCCGACCTCGCGGATCTGCTGCGCGCCGTCCACGATATCGACGGGCTGTGGCGCATCCGCTTCCTGACCAGCCACCCCAACTACATGACCGAGCGCATTTTGGAGACGGTGCGCGATCTGCCCAAGGTCATGGAGCACATCGAGGTGCCCATTCAGGCGGGCGATGACGAGGTGCTGGCACGCATGAAGCGTGGCTACACGAATGAAGAATACCGGGAGTTGGTGGCACGCATCCGCGCCATCATCCCCGACGCGGCGATTCACACCGACATCATCGTCGGCTTCTGCGGCGAGACCGCGGCGCAGTTCGAGAAGACGGCCGACGTGCTGCGCGAGTTGAAGCTGGACAAAGCGCACCTGGCCCGCTACAGCCCGCGGCCCGGCACCGTCAGCGAGCGGCGCATGGCGGACGACGTGCCCGAGGCCGAAAAAGTGCGCCGGCACAAGGTGCTGGAGGCGATCCAGGAAGAGGTCAGCGCCGAGATCAACAGCCGCTTTCTGGGCGAGATCGTCGAGGTGCTGGTGGAAGAGCAGCACAAGGGCAAGTGGCGCGGCCGCACGCGACAGAACAAGCTCGTCTTCATCGACAGCGAGCTGCCTCTGCGCGGCCGCCTGGTCGAAGCGCAGATCATGTGGACCGGGCCGTGGAGCATGCAGGGCCGCTTCGTGCGCGACATCTCGCCGCTGCCGGATCGGGTGGAAGCGCCGCGGACGACGATTGCATTCGGGGGATGATGCGTGAAACGTGAGGCGTGAAACGTGAAACGTGAAACGTGAGGCGTGAAGCTTGAAACGTGAAACGTGAGGCGTATTGATGGATGTGGGGAGACTGGAGATTAAGAGATTGGGAGATTAGTACGGGTGCACACGATTCATCTCCTCAATCTCTGTTACTCCACTTCACGCATCACGCATCACGTTTCACGCATCACGCATCACGCCTTTCCAAGTAGACAAGAGATTCCTGTGTGAGTGAGCTTCTCCTTTATCTTCTGCTGTTTCTGGCCGGTTTCATTTTCTTGGCCGGCGGCGCGGAGTTGTTGGTGCGTGGCGCCAGTCGTCTGGCTGCAACCTTCAATGTGCCCAGCGTCGTCATCGGGCTGACGGTGGTGGCGTTCGGCACCAGTCTGCCGGAACTGCTTGTCAGCGTGATCGCCAACATCCAGGGCAACGGCGGCAGCGAACTCGCCATCGGCAACATCGTGGGCAGCAACATCGGCAACCTGGGTCTGATCCTGGGCATAGCCGGTCTCATGGCCGCGCTGCCGGTGGAACGTCACCTGCTGCGCAACGAATACCCGATCCTGACGGTGGTCACGGCGATCTTCGTGGTGATGGCGTGGAACGGCAGCATCGACCGGGTCGAGGGCATCATGCTGCTGATTGGGCTGGTGGGCTTCACCTACTACAGCTATTCGGCCCAACGGGGCACCCCCGAGGAAATCGAACATTACGTGGATCTGGCGTCGGCGGTGGACCAAGGCGTGGGCCAACCCAGTCGGCGTCCGCTGGTGGACGTGGGCCTGATCCTGGTCGGGTTGATCGGGCTGGTGTTGGGCGCGCGCTGGCTCATCGACGGCGCGCAGTACATCGCCCGCTCCTTCGGCATCAGCGAACTGGTCATCGGCCTGACGCTGGTCGCGGTGGGCACCAGTCTGCCCGAACTGGCCACCACGGTGATCGCGGTGTTGCGCAAGGAAGGTGACATCGCCGTCGGTAATGTGGTGGGCAGCAACCTGTTCAACATGCTCTTCATCGGCGGCCTCAGCGCCGTCATCCGGCCGTTGCCGGTGCCGCTCCACATGCGCGGCATCGACTTCCCCACCATGATTGGCTTCACGGTCTTGGTCTTCATCTTTGCCGCAACCAATAAGCGTCATGTCGTCCGCTGGCAAGGCGGCATGTTGCTGCTCCTCTACGTGAGCTACACGATCTATCTGTTCGTGGCGAACGGGGGATGACAAGACGTCATGAATGCGCGACTGATCACCGATAACGCCCAAGACGAAGCAATCCTGACCCACGCATTGCGCCTGGCCGGGCTCAAGACCAACGTCTCCCATCACATCGAAGAGCTGGACCAGTCGTGGCCGCTGCAACCGGACGACATCTTGGTCGTGGCCGTGCGCAGCCAAACGCCGCTGGCCCAAGTCCGTCACATTCGCGGTGCGGTGCAGGCGCCCCTCATCATGATTGTCGAGCGCATGGACGAGGACGACCACGTGGCCATGATCGATGCCGG
Source organism: Caldilineaceae bacterium (assembly GCA_041391205.1). Taxonomy (GTDB): domain Bacteria; phylum Chloroflexota; class Anaerolineae; order Caldilineales; family Caldilineaceae; genus JAWKOK01. The sequence continues at coordinate 45,051 of JAWKOK010000008.1, read as the reverse complement.
CGCCGACTGGGTGTTCCAACGCCCCTACAGCGTGCGCGTCCTCATCGCCTACACCAAGGCTCTGCTGCGCCGGGCGGCCAGTTCCGGGCGAGACGCTCTGCCCACGCTGCGTTACGAAGAGATTCGCCTCAACCCGGCCAATCGCACGGTGAGCGTGGGTGCAGGTGCGCCCCAGCGGTTGAGCCAACTGGAGTACCGTTTGCTCCACACCCTCATGGTGCATCAAGGCCAAGTTCTGCCCACGGAGACCATCGTCGAACATGTATGGGGCTACACCGGCGACGGGGATCGCAGCCTGGTGCGCGGACTCATCAACCGGCTGCGCATGAAGATCGAACCCAACCCCAACAGCCCGCAGTACATCCGCACGATTCCACGCATCGGCTATACCTTCGGCGACGACGCATAGGGCCCGCAGGCTACCCCGCACGAAATCGCGGCCGCACTCCACCGCCTCTGGACAAACACCCCCAAACTGTCACAAGTGTACAAAACCAACACGAGTTTCGCACGGCTATCGCACAGAAATTCGGACGCACCAGCGACATCTGCTCGCTACTCTAAAGACGCCCCCAGTGGGGGTGCTCGCTTTGCAACGTTCAAACGACCATATGGCATGAGTCTTACAGGAGTCAATGATGCCGCACGTGTACTGCCTGGACTGCGACCGCAAGATCATTCTGCACACGGACGTCCGTGTCGGAGACCAGGTAATTTGCTCGAGTTGTGACGCTGAGTTTCAGATCGTCAACCTCACGCCGGTCGAGATTGACTGGCTTTTCGACGGCTATGAGGATGATGACGACGACTACGATGACTGGGATGACGACGAAGAGTACGAGGACGAAGAAGAAGAGGAATGGACGCACCTCATTTCCAAGCAGCGTCGTTACCAGGAATACGCGCCTGACAACTCGCGCAAACGGTTTCGCGATGGGTTTCCTGAGTAGGTGACGCATCGCGCTGTTCTGAAGCGACAGAGCCCTTCCCAAGTCGAACCGGACGCGCCCCTCGACGCGTTCGAGCTGTCGGCCCATTTCCGCCGAGATTGCTGGAGTGACGGCAAACTGATCTGGTTCTACAATAAATCCATTTTCCGATTTGAAAATTACGCGCTCACGCGCTTCACACGAGCCGAACAAGCCTTGCAACGGTTGACAACATCATTGCTGCCATTACAACAGGCTCGACGCATCGATTTGCCGGCGGTCGAATTCTTGACATCCTTGAAGCAGATCACCGTCTGTCAAGGGATGAGCTGGCGCGGTCGTCGCACTGCGCACTCACTAGCACCTCATTATTGTCACCGATAGTGCTTGCCGCAGCGTCATCCGTGGCCGGCTCCATTCTGCGCACGCGCGCGTCGTTGTTGACGCTGGGCACGGCGGGCGGCGCGCACGTCGTGCGTCGGTGCCGGCGCGGCCGCGGACGGCACATGGGGCAGCGGCCGGTCGGATGCCGTGCCGCCGCGGATGATGGCGCGCAGTTCGGCGTCGACGGCCGGGTCGGTCGCCAGCGGCTGATAGCCGGCCAGCCGCGCCTCCACCTCCTCCACCGCGCGCGTCCATAACTCCTTGCGTCCGGCGCGTGTCCAGGTTTCATCGTTGCTGCGGTCCCAGACGGGGCCGGGCATGTGGAGTTGATCGGGCCAATGGGCAAGCGTGTGCGGCGCCGTGATCATGTGCTGCTCGGTCAGTTGCGCGCGTACGAGGTCCAACGTGGGCAGGTCGCCGGCGATCTCCGTGGGACGCAGGAAGTGCTGCACCTGGCCGATCACCTCGTTGTCGAAGACCAGCTTGGGCAGGCAGAAAGTGAGCACAAAGTCGAGCATGCCCGGCCCGGAGACCGAGTTGACGCCCGCCAGCCCAGCCAACAGCGCGCTGCCGAAGGTCTCGGCCCCGGCCTGGGCGTCCAGGAACTTGGCGTCGCTCAGCCCCATGTACGCCTGGGTGGGCAGCTTCAGTGCCTTGCCCACGGCCGCGTACACCGCGTCCAGCTTGAGCGCCTCGATACCCAGCATGGGCGACGTGGCCTCGCGCATGTGGAAGGACGCCGGCGCGCCGCCGAAGAGCACCGGCGTCCCCGGCCGCACGATCTGGGCCATGACGATGCCGGCCAGCGTGTCCACCGTGTGGAAGACGCACGCGCCCACCGTGGTCACCGGCGCGATGAGGCCCATGAGCGTCACCGGCACAATCTCCATGGGAATGCCCCACTCGGCACAGTCCAGCAAGTTTTGGCAGGAATCTTCGCCGTAGCGGAAGTTGCCCGTGGCCGTGATGGTGAAGATGGCCATGGGCCGCGCCGCCAGATCCGCTTTGTCCCGGCGAAAGAGCGCCATCATCTCGGCCATGCGCGGCACGCCGTGCGCCGTAAACGCGCCCGACACGAACGGCTTGCGCGTGTTGGTCAGCAGGAGGTAGAGCCGCCACGCGTCGGAGACCACGGCGTCGATGTCGTTGTTGGTGGAAAAGGCGGTGGCCAGGTAGGGAATGTGCTCCAGCCCGTCGCCCAGGCGTGCGTACTCGACGAAATCGGCCGTCGTGGCGTGCCGTCTTTCCCCGGTGCGATGGTCGAGGATCTTGAGGCCGCTGGATGCGGGGGTGAAGTGGACGCGCTCGCCGCCGATGACGGCCGCGGGATCCCCGGCGCGATCGTAGAGCGTGAACTCGGCCGGGACGGCGGCCAGCGCCTGTTCGACCACGTCGCGGGGGAAAAGCACGCGTTCGCCGGCATCATCCAAGGGCAAGCCGGCCGCCAACAGACGCGCGCGCAGGTCTGGTCCGCGCACCTCAATCCCGACCTCGGCCAGGACGGCAAACGCTTCGGCGAGAATTTGGTCGATCAACGCGGCGGAGAGAACTTGTAAGGAAGGACGCATCCTGGCACACTGTTCCTGTTGGATGGTTTGGCACAGACTTTGTCGGCAAGTACGCTGCGGTCCAGTATGCCGTAGACCGTGCTGAGGCTGCAACAACAGTACCGAAGACGGCAACATTCCCACAGGATCTGCTCATGAACATTGGTTCCCAATCCATGGTCGCGCCCCTGCGCACTGTGCTTGTCAAAGACCCGCGTGCGTCCCACGTAGACCAGGCCACCGTGGACGCGCAATGGCAGACGCTGCACTATCCCGACCGGCCCGACTTGGCCCGGGTGCAGGCCGAATACGCTGCATTTTTCGCGACGCTGGCCGACTTTGACGTGGAGATCGGCACGCTGCCGCCCGCGCCGGAGACCACGCTGGACTCCATCTACACCCACGATCCGGTGGCCGCGGTGAGCAGGCGGGGCGTCATTCTGGGCAACATGGGCAAAGCGGCACGCCGCGCCGAACCGGATGCCATGGAGACGTACCTGCGCGCCACGGGCGTGCCCATTCTGGGACGCATCCAAGCACCGGGCCAGGTTGAGGGCGGCGACGTCTGCTGGCTGGACGCACGCACGGTGGCGGTGGGCGAGGGCTATCGCACCAACGCAGAAGGCATTCGCCAGCTGCGCGCGCTGTTGGACGACGACGTGGACGAGGTCATCCCCGTGCCGCTGCCCCATTGGACCGGCCCGGACGACTGCCTGCATCTACTCTCGTTCATCAGCCCGGTGGACCACGACAAAGCGGTGGTCTACTCGCGCATGATGCCGGTGCCCTTCCGCCAACTGCTGCTGGATCGGGGCGTCCAACTCATCGAGGTGCCGGATGAAGAGTATGACTCGTTTGCCTGCAATGTGCTGGCAGTGGCGCCCGGCGTCTGCATCATGCTGGAGGGCAACCCCGTCACCCAGGCGCGGCTGGAGGCCGCCGGTGCGGTCACACATTTCGGGCCAGGATCTGCATCAAAGGCGGCGGCGGACCGACCTGTTTGGCCGCGACCGCTTTGGCGCCAGGTTTGACGATGGCCCGACCCAATCCGGCAAATCCTGCACTGGGCCGATGGACCCATCTCAACTTGGGGGCAACGATGCGCGCTGCCGGTTGAGTTCGCACGCCCTCGTGCGAACGGTGGCATCGACCCGGCGGGCACAGCCGTTCGCACGAGGGCGTGCGAACTGGACGATGTCCGCCCCAAATTGAGGTGGACTTTGAGCCGATCCGCATCTTGAATTCGTCCCCCGTATCGGTTAATATAATCGACCGATCCCCACAAGAACGTAACAGTTCGGATAACCGCCGGATGCGGTGCCTGTGCAAAGACGCGGAGTCGAGCGCGATGTTGATTGCCACAAAATTACGACCGCCGCGTGTTGCCCAAGACTTCCTCCCACGCCCGCACCTTTACGCCGCGCTGGAACACGGGCGCACCGGAAAGCTCACGTTGATCTGCGCGCCCGCCGGCTACGGCAAGAGTACACTTGCCGCCGCCTGGCTTGCCTCGTCCGGCCATGCGCACGTCTGGATATCGCTCGATCCGTCCGACAGCGACCTGGGCCAATGCTTGAGTTACCTGGCGCACGGCCTCAGCAATGTCGCACCGCACGCCGGCGCCCGACTGGCCCACATCCTCCAGAGCGCCACCCTGCCGCCGCCGGACTTCATTGCAGCCAATCTCATCAATGACCTGGACGAGATCGAGACGCCGCTCATCATCGTGTTGGACGACTTTCACTTCATTGAACACGCGGACACACTCCGGCTGACGGCGAGTCTCGCTGCTATCTGCCTCACCAGATCCATCGTCATGATCACGCAGCGACCCGGCGCTGCCCTTGGTCCAAATGCGGGCAAGGCAGGAACTGGCAGAAATTCGGATGCAACAGTTGCGCTTCACGGAAGCGGAAGGGGAGACGTTTCTCCGGCAAACCCTGGGCGAACTGGCACCCACCGTCAACGGTGATATGACGACCAAGACGGAAGGTTGGCCGGTGGGACTGCGCCTGGTCACGCTGGCGATTCAGCGCGAGGCGGCCAGTGAGCGCGCCGCGTCACCGATAGCGCAGGCGACGGTCTTGTCATGAGCTATCTCATTGCCGAAGTTCTGGCCAAGGCAGAGCCGGGCATGCGCTCGTTCATGTTGCGCACGGCCGTGTGTGATCGCCTCTGTGCCGGGCTCTGCCAGGCCCTCGTGGATAGAGACCGATCCGGCGCACACCGTGGAAAGTCGCATGGATGCGCTCAAGCGCACCAACCTCTTCGTGGTCGATTGGACGCAGACGGACAGGGTGGTGGCGCTACCATCACCTCTTCCAACAGTTGCTCCAGCACCAACTCGCCGACGAGTACAGTGAAGACGAAGTGCGACCTCCACCGTCGCGCCGGTCACTGGCACGCGGAACACGGTTATCTGGACGAAGCCTTCGCCCAGGCACAGGCAGCCAGGATCTGGACACAGCCGTTGCTCTCGTGGAGCGAGATCGCTTCGCCATGATGAACCGGGACCAGTGGCATGTGCTGGTGCGTGGTTGTCCCAGTTGCCGGAAGAGTCAAACGCACCCGTCCCGATCTGATTCTGGCCCAGGCCTGGGTGGCCTACTACCAACACCGGATGGCGGCGATCCCTGCGCTGTTGGCGTCACTTGAGGCACGCGGAGGACATCCGAACCAGGAGTTGTTGCACAGAGGTGAAATATTTCCGGGGGCTCGAGCTTTTTTGGCAAGGTGCAAGCGACGAATCCTATGCTCTGTTGGATGACGTCGTCGGCCCCCTGTCGGCGGTGTCGGACCAGGCGGGCAGCGAGGCGAACCTCCAACGCGTCTTGACACTCCAGATGATGGGGCAACGGGACGCCGCGATGCAGTCGCTAACCCACGACCTGTACGGATCGGCTGCGCCCTCGCCTGTTCGCAAGATGCGCTTGCTGGCCACGCTGGCCTTCAGCCATTTGCTGGCGGGCGAACCGGACGCCATGGTGGAGGCAGCCAATCAGGCGCTGGAGGTGGCGCACGCATGCAACAATGCCTACGTGGCAGCCTGGATGCAGTACCTGTGTGCGCTCTGTTACTTCGGCCGCAACGAGCTTGCCGCCGCGCGGCAGTGCTTCGAGCATGCCGTAGAGCAGCGCTACGTGCTGCACACCATGGCCGCCGTGGACAGTCTGGCCGGGTTGGCAATCACGCGCACCCGGCGCAGGGCGAAACGACCCAGGCCGAGGCTGCGTTGACCCTGCTCAGGAGTTCGCCGCGGCGACCGAGGAGCTGCGTTACGTGACGATCGCGCATGGCGCAGGTCCGGGTGATGCTGCTGCAAGGGCAAGCCGATGCGGCAGCCCAACGCATGCAGACAGTCGACTTGAGCACCGACACCGGCATCCTCTTTTTCTTTCTGGAGGTTCCCCGTCTGACCGCGTGTCAGGTGGCCGTCCAGCCGGTCCGATCGGGATGCGCTCCGCCGGTGTGCGGCGAACCTGGATGAGTTGCGTGCCGCGGCCGTGGCGCAGCACAACATCCGCCAACTGATTGACATTGAAGCCCTGCGCGCGGTCGCACATGATCGGCTGGCCCACGCGACCGAGGCCAGGGGCCGCGCTCAACCATGCCCTCGCCTTGGCGGCTCCGGGCGGCTGGATCCGTCCGTTCGTGGAGATGGGACCGGCCATGGCCGCCCTTCTGCGCGGACTTGAGCCGCGCCACCCCCAGCATGCCTTTGCCGTACGTCTTCTGGCCCAGTTCCCGGCAGAGACGGCGCAGACTGCCCACAACCCGACCGAGCCGATGATCGAACCGCTCACCCGGCGCGAGTTGGAGATCTTAAGGCTACTGGCCGCGCGCTTGACCAATCAGGAGATCGCGAGTCGGCTTGTGGTCTCCCCGGCCACCGTCAAACGCCGCACGGCGAACATCTACCAGAAGCTGCACGTCAACGGCCGGCGTCACGCAGTCGCCAAGGCACGCACCACCGGCTACCTGCCGCCCACCTGACGGCTTCCCCAACACCGTACGCCCCAAACAATCGTTTCTACACCTTTTTACACCTTTTCGGGTCTGTTCAAGCATCCCAAACTGTCTATACTGGAAGTCTATCCGAGGAACGTAAGTTGAGGAGGAAACCCATGTCACTGACGGAATACAAGCCTGGTAGCGCATTCCCGGGCGTCATCGGCAGAACGGTCGCCGAGTCGACGCCCGCGTGGCCCGCGCCCAATCGGGCCCGTGCCGGCGCCCCGAATGTCATCATCTTCGTGCTGGATGACGTCGGCTACGGCCAGATGTCGGCCTTCGGCGGTCTGGTCAACACACCGAACCTGGAGCGGTTGGCCGCCAACGGGCTGCGCTACACCAACATTCACACCACCGCCCTCTGCTCGCCGACCCGCTCATGCATCCTGACCGGGCGCAATCACCATTCCAATGGCGTGGCCGCGGTGATGGAGACGGCCACCGGCTTTCCCGGCTACAACGGGCGCATGCCCTTTGAAAACGGCATGCTGCCGGAGATGTTGCTGGAGCAAGGCTACAACACCTTCGCCATCGGCAAGTGGCATCTGTCGCCGGCGGAAGAAAGCACGCCCGCCGGCCCCTACATCCGCTGGCCGCTGGGACGCGGCTTCGAGCGCTTCTACGGCTTTCTGGGCGGCGAAACCAACCAGTGGTATCCGGACCTGACCTACGACAACCATTCCGTGCTCCAGCCCAAGTCGGTCGAAGAGGGTTACCACTTGGACGAGGATCTGGTCGACCACGCCATTCAGTTCATTCTCGATGCGCACGTCAACGCGCCGAACAAGCCGTTCTTCCTCTATCATGCGCCCGGCTGTGCGCATGCGCCCCACCAGGTCGGCAAGGAATGGATCGAGAAGTACAAGGGCAAGTTCGACATGGGCTGGGACGACTATCGCGAGCAGGTCTTCGCCCGCCAGAAGGAACTGGGCATCTTCCCGGCCGATGCCGAACTGTCGGCGCGCGATCCCGACGTGCCGGAATGGAGCACCTTGACCGACCAGCAGAAAGCGCTATACGCCCGCTTCATGGAGGTCTTCGCCGGTTTCCTCGAGCACTGCGACTACCAGTTCGGCCGCATCCTGGAGACGCTGGCGACCATCGGCGAACTGGACAACACGCTGATCATGGTCATCCCCGACAACGGCGCCAGTTCGGAAGGCGGCGTCAACGGCGCCTTCAACGAGATGAGCAGCTTCAACTACTACTGGGAGACCATGGAGGACATCCTGCCCAAGATGGACCAACTGGGCGGGCCGTCTTCCTACAACCACTATCCGTGGGGTTGGTCCTGGGCCGGCAATACGCCTTTCCGGCGCTGGAAGAAAGAGGTCTATCGCGGCGGCAGCACCGACAACCTGATCGTGCATTGGCCCGCCGGCATCACGGCCCGGGGCGAGAACCGTCACCAATACGGCCATGCCATCGACCTGGTGCCCACCGTGCTCGACGTCTTGGGCGTGGAGCCGCCCGCCGCCATTCGAGGCGTGGCCCAGTCGCCCATCGAAGGCGTCAGCTTCGCCCATACCTTCGACCAACCGGACGCGCCCAGCAACCATCACACCCAGTACTTCGAGATGTTCGGCGGCCGTGCCATCTATCACGACGGCTGGCGCGCCGTCTGCGGCTTCCCCGGGCGGAGCTATGCCGAGGGCGAAGAACGCGGCTACCACTTCGGCGACTCGATCACGCCGGAGATTCTGGACGATCTGGACGCCAACGGCTGGCAGCTTTTCCATGTAGCCGTCGACCCGGCCGAGTGTCGCGATCTGGCGGCCCAGCGTCCGGAAAAGTTGCAGGAAATGATCGCACGCTGGTACGTGGAGGCCGGTAAATACAAAGTGTTGCCCTTGGACGGCAGCATCATCCAGCGCCTGGCGGCCGAACGACCGCGACTGGCCCAAACGCGCACCGAGTACGTCTTCTACCCGAACCTCGCCGTGGTGCCCATCGGCAGCGCGCCCGCCGTCTACAACCGCCCGCACAGCATTACGGCCCAAGTCGAGATTCCGGCCGAGGGTGCGGAAGGCGTGCTCCTGGCCCAAGGCGGCGTGTCCGGCGGCTACGTATTCTTCATGCGAGACCACCGGCTTCACTACATCTACAACTACATGGGCATCAAGGAATTCACGGTGAGCTCCAGCGTCGACGTCACACCGGGCGCGCACACCTTACGCTACGAGTTCGAGCCGACCGGTGCAGCCGAGCCGCGCCAAGGGCGAGGCACACCCGGCCGTGGCCAACTCTACATCGACGGCGAACTCGTCGGCGTGACCGACATCCCCCTGACCGTGCCCATCATGTTCGGCATCGAGGGGTTGAGTTGCGGCTACGATTTCGGTGAAGCGGTCTCCCATGCGTACCACGCGCCGTTTGCCTTCACCGGCAAGCTTGACGCGGTCACCGTGGACCTGGCCGGCGAGTTGATCGTGGACGAAGAAGCGGAGGTTGCTCGCTTGTTGGCCCGGCAGTAGTGCGCTTGATCCCAAGGCCGGAACCCATTGTCGGCTGTCCAGCAGTGAAGATGCTTCATGTGGAGGTGCAACTGTGTCAGACAGATGTCGCGTCACCATGCACGGGCCGGCGCACTACGAAGTGTGGATACAAGGGCATCTTGACCCATCCTGGATCTCGCAGATGACGGTCGACACGATTCGCCGGATTCCGGAGGCCGAAGGCGGGCCGATCACCATGCTTACGGCAACGTTTCGAGACCAGGCCGAATTGCATGGTCTTCTGAACCGCATCTACAATCTCAATCTGCCGTTGCTTGCGCTCCGGTCCACCGGCGAGGATTGAGGACGGTTGTGCGTCCGGCTCATCAAGCCGGATAGGCCGGACCCACGAGTTTTTCTCTGGGAAGTCGCGCCACATTCGCCTCTTGCGGACATGGCGTTGATTCATCATCAGACTATTCACAAGGAGATAGGCATGAGAGGAAGAAGAGCAGCAAGACAAAGAGAACCGCGTGGGGCAACCGGCCGCTTCGGCAGCCGGCGCACCTGTCAGCCCACATCGACCGCGGCCTGGCACGCGCTTCAAGATGCAGCAGCGCATGTTCTCCATCGGCCAGGATTTCTGGATCGAGAACGACCGCGGCCAGAAGGTCTTTCAAGGTCGACGGCAAGGCCATCCGCATCCGCGGCACGCTCATCTTTGAGGACGCCGCGCGGCCAGGAACTGTACAAGATCCGAGCGCATCGCCCGTGTCGCGACACCATGAACATTGAGGACGGCGGCGGCCGGCCTGCGGCAAGGTCCACAACGCGCTGATCACGCCGCTGCGCGGCCGCTGGCAGATCGACGTCCCCGGCGGCCAGAATCTGTCCACCAGGGCAACATTCTGAACCACGAATATCGCATCGAGCGGGGCCGCCAGACCATCGCCACCGTCTCCCGCAAGTGGTTCCGCATCCGCGACAGCTACGGCGTGGAAGTGGCTCCCGGTGAGGACGCTGCGCTGATGCTGGCCATCACCGTCGTCATCGACATGATGGCCCACGCCGGGCGCTGACCCCCGCATCTCACACGAACAAGGAGAATCCCATGGATTTCGAACACATCGGCCCGGTGCAGATGCTGGTGGTCGGCTTCGGCCCGGACGCAGAGTACCGCGGCGCCATCCTCGACGAGTTGGATGACTTGACCGCGAGCGGCTCATCCGCATCATCGACATGCAGTTTGTGATGAAGGGCGAAGACGGCGACCTGCTGGCGCTGGAGAGTTCCGACCTGACCGAGGACGAGGCCATCGAGTTCGGCGCGGTCATCGGCAGCCTCATCGGTCTGGGCCAAGGCGGCGCGGACGGGGCTGGAGGCCGGCGCGGTGGCCGGTGCCTTGGCCGCGGCCGACCGGGCTTTCGGCATGACGGCCGCGGACATCGCCGCTATCGCCGCCGACTTGGAGCCGGGCACCGCCGTGGGCATGCTGCTCTTTGAGCACGTCTGGGCGGCCAAGTTCAAGTACGCCATGCGCAGCACCGGCGGCGTGCCCATCGCCCAGGGCTTCCTCACGCCGGAAGCGCTCTTCATGGTGGGCAAGGAAGTCCAGGCCATCGTGGAGGCCGAGGCCGTCATCGAGATCGCCGACGCGGTCAAGGGCGCGGCCATGCTCGATGCCCTGGCCACACGTCAGCGCGGCCGAGGAGATCAAGGCCGCGGCCGCGGCGGAGGCGCTGCAGGCGCTCATCGTGGCGGGCTACATCGAAGATTTCGCGGCCGAAGCTGCCATCGCCGCGCTGGTCGACGCCGGGCTGATCTCCGAACTGGCGCTGGCCGAGGCTGAGCGCACCGCCGCTGCTGGCGGAGCAGGAAGCGGAAGAAGCCATCGCCGCAATCAACACGGCGGTGGAGGAATCAGCGGCATAACAGCGACGCGACCGAGCGGCCACGGAAGACCGTGCTCCCTGCGCATCACAGATTCGGGGCAGACTTCCCGGAAGCCCTCGTGCGAGACTCCTGCCACAGAGGATCCCGTGAGGGCTTCCGGGAAGTCTGCCCCCAAATTGAATAGACCCGAATCGGTTTCGGCGCTTGCCGCGCGTACCATCCATGGTACATTTGCCGTGTGGACCGTCTCCCGACGTTACGCGGCTGTTCTTCCGTACGCAATCCGGTCGCAACCTGTGCGCTGGTTGCTGGAGTTAAATAAGCAAGACCGCAAGATCATCGGTGAAGACATCAAGCTGGTGCAATTTCGTTGACCTCTGGCATGCCGCTGGTGCGCTTGAGCCGGACCTTTGGAGGTCCGTTGTCACTCACTGACGGGCGGATTGCGCGTATTCCTTACAGTCAGCGGTGCACAAATGGCCTTGCTTCACGGAATTGTGAAGAAGAGCCGGAAGACACCTAAGATATTGAGTTGGCGCGTCAACGTAGAGATGTCTGGCATGGAGTGTGAATTCATGTTAACCCGCATGCAGGCAGTGACTTTGATATGTTTTTGGAGGATGAGGGCATTCTGGAAGAAGTGACGGCCAGGGCGCATAAGCGGCTGCTGGCGCTACAACTTCAGGATGCGATTGCCGCATCGAACATGACGAAAACCGAGTTGGCAGAGGCATTGCATACCAGCCGTTCCCAGTTGGATCGCTTGCTCGATCCCGACTATACCGCCGTCACCTGGACTCCCTTGAGCGCCTTGCCCAGGTTTTGGGTCGACAGTTGAGAATGAATTGGCCGATTCTTAACCTCAGCAGATACGCGGCAACTGCTCGCCCACCTGCATGTCCACCAGCGCGAGCCGCCGATACCCGTCTTGGCCACGACCACGCCCGGGTGCTGCGCGGTGACCTCGCCGATGATCACCGCCTCCTTGCCCCAGCGGATGGGCCTGCATGGCCGCGAGCACGGCCTCGGCCTGCTCCGGCGGCACCATGGCCACCAGCTTGCCCTCATTCGCAATGTAGACCGGGTCCATGCCCAGGATGTCGCACGCGGCCTGGACGTCGGCGGCACAGGCAGCTTGCGCTCCGCGTACGTGATGCCCACGCCGGACGCCTGGCGATCTCGTTGAGCGACGACGCCAGCCCGCCCCGCGTCGGGTCGCGCAGGACATGGATCTCCGGCGTCACGGCCAGCATGGTGGCCACCAGCCCGTTGAGCGGCGCAGTGTCGCTGGCGATGACGGTGCCGAACTCCAGCCCCTCGCGCACGCTCATGATGGCGATGCCGTGGACGCCAATGGCCCCGGAGACGATGACCACGTCGCCCGGCTGCGCCCGGTCAGGTCCGATGTGCACCCCCGGGGAATCAGGCCGAAACCGCTGGTGTTGATGAAGACGCCGTCGCCGTGCCCCTTGTCCACCACTTTTGTGTCGCCCGTCACCAACGTAACGCCCGCAGCGCGCGCGCACTCCATGCTCGTCGCAATGACGCCCAGTTGATCCAGCGGCAGCCCTTCCTCCAAAATGAAGCCTGTGCTCAAAAGAGCGGCTGTGCGCCGCTCATGGCGATGTCGTTGATGGTGCCGTTGACGGCCAGTTCACCGATGTTGCCGCCGGGGAAGAAAAGCGGGCGCACCACATACGAGTCGGTGGAAAAGGCCAGCCGCGCCCCGTTCACGTCCAACTGCGCCGAGTCGCCCAGGGAGGCCAGTGTGTCGTTGGCGAACGCGGGCAGAAAGAGATGCTCCACCAGTTCGGCCGACAGCTTGCCGCCGCCGCCGTGGCCCATGACGATGTTGGGATGGCTGCGCAGCGAGATCAGGCAGCTCCAGCCGGTGAAGTCATGAATTGCTCATGGGAAGTCAGCTTCTCGTGTAGGGCGGCGCGAGGTCGGGAAACATGGGGAAGTGACGCACGTTCATGGTCACAAGTTCGGCGTTGCGCTGCTGCGCCGTGGCCGCGATGACAGCATCGGCCAGACCGAGGCCATGCGACGGGCCGTAGTCGCGGCGCAATAGCCCGGCAACCCGCGCCAGTTCGTGTTCAACGGGTGCGATGGGAAAAAGCGCCAGGAATGTGTCCAACGTCTCCCGTTCGTGCACGCGCACGCCGGCATAGAGTTCGGCCACGGAGACGGACGAGATGACGATGGCGTTGACGTGGCGCGTCACGAAGTCTACCGCCGGTGACAGCCCGCGGAGGAGTCAATGAGCACATCGGTGTCAACGACCTTGACCTGCGTCATAGCTCCTGACCCGAATTCATCTCCTGCCGGTCCCACGACGCACGCAATGCGGTGAAGTCCGGCAAATCCTCGCGGTCACGCCAGAGACCGGCGGCACGCGCCAGGACTTCCGCTTTGCCGGCGGCGCTTTCCTGCACAATGTAGGCGTCGATGGCTTCACGAATCAACTCGCTTTGCGAGCGACCGTTGCCGCGATTTCGCTGATGGCCCGCTTCTCTTCTTCGGTCAGATAGATCTGGACACGTTTCATACATCACCCCCGGTGCATACACCACCAACGTACACCACACGGGCAAAGATGTCAATCGCACTCCAATCCGCGGGTGTATCACAGATTTGGGGCAGACATCCGTCCAGTTCGCACGCCCTCGTGCGAACGGCTGTGCCAAAGCCGGGACGATGCCACCGTTCGCACGAGGGCGTGCGAACTAAACAGGCAGCGCCGGTGCCCCCAAATTGAGATGCACCCATGATCCGTCTGCTCCAAAGAGGAGATGGTTCCCGCTCGACGTCCGTGCGCACGAGGGCGTGCGCACTCAACAGGCCGGCGCGATCTCGGCTCGGTCGTCAACTCCACCGGCGCGGCGGCCGGTACTGGTAATGCGGCGCACGCGCCCTCGCTGGAGACCATGGTCGCGCCCAGCGGCGTGCGCGGGTGCACTCCTTGCCGAAGGCGGGGCACTGGTTGGGCTTGAGCATGCCGCGCAACACGTCACCGCTGCGGCAGAGCGGCGACTCCTCCGTGCGAATGTCCTCTACCTGGAAGCGCACCTCGGCGTCAAAGGCCCGGTAGGCGTCGCTGAGCCGCCAGCCGCTCCGGGGAATGGCGCCGATGCCGCGCCACTTGCGATCGGTGACGGTGAAGACGTCAGCCAGCATTTTCTGCGCAGGGACGTTGCCTTCGTGGCGCACGGCGCGGATAGGCGTTCTCCAGCACCGCGCCTGGCTTCCAGCTTGCACCACCGTGCGCCGGATGCCCTCCAGCACATCCAGCGGCTCAAAGCCGGTCACGACGATGGGCACGTGGTAGCGTGCGACCAGCGGTTCGTACTCCCAGGTGCCCATGACGCTGCAGACGTGGCCCGCGGCCAAAAACGCCTGCACGCGGTTGCCGGGCGACTCCATGATGGCGGCGATGGCCGGCGGCACGAGCACGTGGGAGACAAGCATGGAGAAGTTGGCCAGCCCCAGTTGCCTGGCCTGGAAGACGGCCATGGCGTTGGCCGGCGCGGTGGTCTCGAAGCCGATGCCGAAGAAGACGACCTCCCGGTCCGGGTGCTGCTGCGCCAGCTTGACCGCGTCCAGCGGCGAGTAGACGATGCGCACGTCGCCGCCTGCGCTCTTGACGCCGAAGAGATCCTGGCCGCTGCCCGGCACGCGCAGCATGTCGCCGAACGAGCAGAAGATGACCTCCGGCCGCGCGGCGATGGCCAGAGCCTTGTCGATGATCTCCAGCGGTGTGACGCAGACGGGACAGCCCGGCCCGTGGATGAGCTCGATTTGGTCCGGCAGCAGTTGGTCGATGCCGTTGCGGATGATGGAGTGAGTCTGGCCGCCGCACACTTCCATAATGGCCCACGGCCGCGTGGTCATGCGCGCGAGGTCGTCGAAGAGGGCGCGGGCCAGGTCGGGGTTGCGGAATTCGTCCAGATACTTCATGCGTCGGTGTCCGCGCCGGCCACACCCAATTCTTCGGCCAGCGTGCCCATCTCTTCAAAGAGGCGCAGCGATTCCAGCGCCGACGCTTCGTCCAGTTCGGTGATGGCGAAGCCCACGTGCACGATGGTGTACTGGCCGATCTCGATGTCGGGCACGTAGGCAAGACAGATCTCCTTGCTGATGCCGCCGAAATCGGCCTTGCCCATGGGCACGCCGTCACGCTCGTATTTTTCGGTGATGCGACCGGGGATGCCTAGACACATGATCTCTGGCTACCTCCACGTAAAGTGAACTGCGGACAACCCGCCCATCCAATGCGATCGCGCAACGACTCAGTCCGCCGACACGGTGACGGTTTCCTGCTCCGGTGCGGGGAACAAGAGCGACGCGCCGATGGCCACGGCCAACACGGCGGCAATGACGCCCAGCGACATGACGATGGGCATGTGGTAGATGTCGGCGATGAGCATCTTGGCGCCCACGAAGACGAGCACTACGGCCAGTCCGGCCTTCAAGAAGCGGAAATCCTGCATGACATTGGCCAGCAGGAAGTAGAGCGAACGCAGGCCGAGAATGGCAAAGACGTTCGACGTGTAGACAAGAAACGGATCCTGGGTGACGGCGAAGATGGCGGGAATGGAGTCCAGGGCAAAGACCAGGTCGGTCGTCTCCACGATGACCAGCACGAGCAGCAGCGGCGTGGCAACGATGAAACCCAGCCGCCGGATGAAGAAATGCTCCCCGTGGTAGCGGCTGGTGATGGGCACCAGTTTGCGCATGCCCCGCACGATCCGGTTTTGCTCGATGTCGATCTCGTCGTCTTCCCGTTGCAGCGCCATGCGAATGCCGGTGAAGACGAGGAAGGCGCCGAAGATGTAGAGAATCCAATGGAACTGGCTGATCAGGTACGCGCCCAGGCCGATCAACGTGCCGCGCATGAGCAACGCGCCCAGGATGCCCCAGAAGAGCACGCGATGTTGGTACTCCCGCGGCACGGCGAAGTAGCTGAAGAGCATGACGAAGACGAAGATGTTGTCGACACTCAGGGATTTTTCGATGAGATAGCCGGCGAGGAACATCATGCCCGGTTCATGTCCTTCAAAGATGAAGAGTCCGGCGTTGAAGAGCATCGCCAACGAGATCCACACAACAGTCCAGATGGCGGCTTCCTTGGTGCTGACGGCGTGGGCTTTGCGGTGGAAGACGCCCAGATCGATGGCCAGAAGCGCGAGCACAAAAACGTTGAATCCGACCCAGAACCAGATATTCGTTGCCATTTCGCCCCCTCGAATGCTCTGGTAAAACAGAAAAGGCGAGACCAACGGACATGTCCGTTGGTCTCGCCTTCAGCGTCACAACACTGCCGGCCAACCGAAGACGCTGCTCGCGTCTTGTCCTGACGATTGGCCATCGACAAACTTGTCGACAGGCTACTCCCCAATTACTCGCCAGTCTAGCAGTTTGTGCCAAAAGAGCAAATGCCGTTGCGGCGGCAGGTGTATCCCGGATTTGGGGCAGACATCCGTCCAGTTCGCACGCCCTCGTGCGAACGGCTGTGCCCAAGTCGGGTCGATGCCACCGTTCGCACGAGGGCGTGCGAACTGGACAGACAGCGCGTGTAGTCGCCCCAAATTGAGATGCACCCTACGCCTGCGACCGTCACCCGTCGCGCAGTTGATGATGTGCGACCACGGCTTGCCCAGCGCCAGCCCGCCGTCGTTGGGCGGCACAACCCGGTGCCACAACACGTCGAAACCGGCCGCGCAGACGGTCCACCGCCAGGCTCAGCAGCGTCACGTTCTGGAAGACGCCCCCGCTGAGCGCGACCACGTTGAGGCTGCGCGCCGTACGTGCACGCCGGGCCACATCCAGCATCAGCGCAGCCACCGTGCGTGGAAACGTTGCCGCGATGTCGCCGGTTGCGACGCCGGCGCACATCGGCGGCCACGGCGCGGATCACGGGCGGCGGCGTCAAATGTCCATGCCTCACCGGCGTCGATTATGTCAAATTGATAGCGCGCCTCGAGAGTGGCGGCGTGGTCTGTACATGCCTCCAGTTCGATGGCAGCCTGGCCTTCGTAGGTGACCGTTTGGCGCAGGCCGGTCAGCGCGGCCACGGCATCGAAGAGCCGGCCCATGCTGCTGGTCGGCACGGTGTTGAAGCCGGTTTCCAACTGGCGCATCAGCACGCCTCGCTCCACCTCCGTGGCCGCATCGACAGGCGGCAAGCCGGCAGTCCAGGGTACGCCCGCCGCGTGCAGATGCGCCAGCGCGATGCGATAGGGCCGCTTGACCGCGGCGTCCCCGCCGGGCAGGGGCACGTAGGCGAGATGGGCGGCACGGTCAAAGCCCTGATAGTCGGCCACCAGCACTTCGCCGCCCCAGATCGCGCCGTCGCAGCCGTAGCCGGTGCCGTCGAAGGCAAAGCCGATCACCGGCGTGCTGCCGTCCAGCCCATGTTCGGCCATGACCGCGGCGATGTGCGCGTGATGGTGCTGCACGGCGATGACAGGGCGTTCCCCGGCCGTGGCGTGGGCCCAGCGCGTGAGAGGTAGCCGGGGTGCAGGTCACAGGCGACGGCCATGGGCGTGATGCGGAAGATGGCCTGCATGTGGTCCACGGCCCGGGCGAAGGCGTCCAGCGTCTCCAGGTTTTCCATGTCACCGATGTGCTGGCTCATGAAACGCGTGGCGGCCGCGGGTCAGGCAGAAGGTGGCCTTGAGTTCGCCGCCCACGGCCAGGATAGGCGGCGTCAAAGGGCAATTTCACGGGGAACGGTGCGTAGCCGCGGGAGCGGCGCAGCGGCAGTTCGTGCCCGTGGAAGAGACGCACCACCGAATCGTCGCAGTGGACGTGGATGGCCCGGTCGTGGAGCAGGAAGCCCTCGGCCAACGCGGCCAGTTTGGTGCGCGCTCTCCTCATTGTCCTTGACAATCGGCTCGTCGGAGAGATTGCCGGAGGTCATGACGAGGAGGGGGGCGGGGGGCGAGGGGCGGGGGCGGGCCCGTCGGTCGGCGGGGGGCGCAAAGAGCAGGTGGTGGAGAGGGGTGTAGGGGAGCATGACACCGATGTGGTTGTTGCCGGGCGCGACCAGGGCGCTCAGCGGGCTGTCGGCGCGCAGGGCAGGAGCACGATGGGACGCACTGCGCGGCTGGTGAGCAGGCGGCGGGCGTCGTCGTCCAGGTGCGCGATCGCTTCCACCGCAGCGAGATCGGCGGCCATGACGGCAAACGGCTTGTCGACGCGACCCTTGCGTTCCCGCAGCCGCGCCACCGCCGCATCATCCATGGCGTCGCACGCCAAATGAAAGCCCCCAATTCCCTTCACCGCCACAATCTCGCCGTCCGCCAACGCCCGCTGCGCCCGGATAATCGCAGCATCGCCCTTGACCACGTCCGCGCTCGCCCCTCGCCCCCGCCCCACGCCTCTCCTCCCACCACACCTGCGGCCCACAGACCGGGCAGCGTTGGGCTGCGCGTGAAAACGCCGGTTGCGCGGGTCGTCGTACTCTTGTTGACAGGCAGGGCACAGGGGAAACGGCGCCATGGTGGTCAGCGGGCGGTCGTAAGGGATGTCCCGGGTGATGGTGAAGCGGGGGCCGCAGTTGGTGCAGTTGATGAAGGGATAGCGATAGCGGCGGTCCGATGGGTCGAAGAGTTCGCGCAGACAGTCGTCGCACGTACAGAGATCGGGGGAGATGAGGGTGGCGGCCGCGGGCTGCGCGGCGCTAGCCACGATGGCAAACGCAGCGTCTCCCTGCGCGGGCAGGGGCGCGACGGTCACCGCTTCGATGTGGGCCAGGGGCGGGGCCTCGTCACGCAGCGCGGCCTGGAACGCGGCCACGGCAGCGGGCGCCCCTTCCACTTCGATGAAGACGCCGGCGCTGTCGTTGCCGACGAAGCCGGTCAGCGTCAAACGCGTGGCCAGGCCGTAGACGAAGGGACGAAAGCCCACGCCTTGCACCACGCCGCACACGGTGAGACGCACACGCGCCGGCGTCACAGGAGCAGCGTCCATGGGCGGGCCGGGCTACGCGGCCCGGTCCTCGCGCCGGGCGACCAGGTATGCGATCCAGTCGTCCACGCCGGCACCGGTCTTGGCCGACGTCTCGATGATGCGCATCCCCGGACGCACCGACTCGATGCTGGCATAGGCCCGGGCCCGGTCGAACTCGACCACGTCGGCCAGATCCATCTTGGTGAGCAGCGCCACGTCGGCCGAGTGGAAGAGCGACGGGTACTTTTCCGGCTTGTCCTCGCCTTCGGTGACGGACATGAGCACGACGCGCAGGTCTTCGCCCAGGTCGTAGCCCGACGGGCAGACCAGGTTGCCCACATTTTCGATGAAGAGGAAATCGGTCTCCGCCAGCGGCAGCGCCCAGTCGTCCAGGTGCTGGGCGATCTGGTGCGCCTCCAGATGGCACATGTCGCCGGTTTCGATCTGACGCACGGGCGCGCCGCTACGGGCCAGACGCATGGCATCGTTCTGCGTGGCCAGATCGCCCACCAACGCGGCCACGCGCAACCCCTGCGCCGTCATGCGCCGCAGGGTCGCCTCCAGCAGCGCGGTCTTGCCCGTGCCCGGGCTGGAGACCAGGTTGATGGCGTAGAGACCGGCGGCGTGGAAACGCGTGCGTAGATCCGCCGCCAGTTGATCGTTTTTCTCCAAAATACCTTGGCGCAATTCAAGAATCCGCGGACTCGCCGCCACGTTCTGCCTCCTCGGTTAACTTAAGCCACAGATGAACACAGATAAACACAGATAACTTCTCTCACTTGCCATAGAATCCATTAAAATAAATCATGTTTGCAATCTTCAATTGTTTTTCATCTGTGTTTATCTGTGTCCATCCGTGGCCCGCCTTTGTCTTTGTTCACTCTGCGGCTTCGATTTCCAGCGATGTGAGTTCCAGTTCGCGGCCCTGCACCAGCGCGCCGGCGGGCGTGTCGCAGATGGGACAGCGGAAACGCTGCACGCTGGGGAGTTCCACGTCGGCGTCGCACTGGGGACAGTGGACCACCACGGGAAGTTCTTCGACGGTGAGGGCGGCGCCCTCCAGCAGCGTGCCCTGGGCGGCCACGTCAAAACTGAAACGCAGCGCCTCGGTGACGACGCCGGAGGAGAGAACGCCCACCCGCAGATGGACGCTGTTGGCGCGCTGGGCGCCGGCGGCCGGGCCGCCGCGTCGGCGGACTCGACCGGCTCAGGGCGATGGACAGTTCATGCATGGTTCGTCAGCCCTGTGGATCGGTCATTTCTCACAACATGGTACAGCGCGAATGGCGTTGATCAAACGTGCGCTCAAGTCGAGCGAACAGCCGGCGCAGATCGGTGAAGCCTTCGCCCAGCGCCTGCTGCGTCATGCCGATGGCGACGAACGCGGCCGGGTCCACTTCGCCGACGATACGCTGAGTCGTTGACACAGGACAGTAGATGGTACAGAGCACCATGGTGCGCACCTCGCCAGTGTGGCCGCCCTTGATCTCCCAGTGGCTCACGCCGCGGCCCAGTTGACTCGCCAGCGCCTCGATCCCATTTCGCTGGGCCGGTTGGTGATAGGTAGAACGCAGTGCAGGCGCGGCTGGGGCCCTCCAGCACGTAGTCGTTGGCCAGGCCGTTGAGCAGCAGCGTCAGCATGGCAGAGGGCGATGTTCCAGCCGAAGACGATGCCGCGAGTGAGGATGATAGCGCCGTCCACGAAGAGATAGATCTGGCTCAGCGAGATGCCGGTCTTGATCTGGATGATGCGGCCGTGCGCGATGCCGGTGCGCCAGCGTCGCGCCCGCAGCGTAGATGAGGGCGCCGCCGATGCCGCCGATCAGCCCGGCGTAGATGGCCGCCAGCAGGACGTTGTCGGTGATGGGGTACTCGCTCATGTACTGGGGCAGGATGCTTGGGAAGTACTCGGTGCCCACGGAAAAGAGCACCACCGCGATCACGGTGGTCAGCAGAAAACGCCAGCGCCCCAGGTAGAAGAAGCCGAGCAAAAGCAACGGAATGTTGGCGAGCAGGTAGAAGAGCGACACCGACACGCCGGTGAAATGGTTGACGATGATGCCACCGATGCCGCTCACGCCGCCGGCCGCGATGTTATAGGGCACCTGGAAGAGGCTGA
The DNA here is from genome assembly GCA_041391205.1 of Caldilineaceae bacterium. GTDB lineage: Bacteria > Chloroflexota > Anaerolineae > Caldilineales > Caldilineaceae > JAWKOK01. The sequence goes on along the minus strand of JAWKOK010000008.1, from coordinate 23,777 downwards.
AGCCCAGGGCGGCCACGAGTGCGCCCAATGTCAACAGCAGCAACCGACGCGTCTCAACCCAAATTCGGACTATGTGATGTCGTTTCATAGGTAAATTTCACCATCATTGGCCATGCGCGCACCCGCTCAGGCATGTTAAATTGTTCATCGTACAATGTGAATCGCAGCGATGCTGAACGTCAGCTGCGATGCGCTGGAAGTCTGACCGCGGAAAGTCGGACTCCCAGCACAACTTGGCCTGCCACGCACCCATTCATCGCAAACGTCAGATTTCCGCTCCAACTTGAGACGCTCCTTACACGGGATCTTGGACCGTTGCCGCACAGAGCGGATTTACGCTAGACCAATATGGCCTGCGGAAATCTGGCCTGCGGATGGCACGCGCCGGAACTGGACCGGCTCCGGCGGCCCGCAGGGAGCGTTCCCCGCACGCGGTGAAGAACAACTATGCTGTCGCTCCATCATCTCCACACGCCTGACACGCCACGCTGACCCCTCATTGCCCCACGCCGCATCTTCTCACCCAGCGCACAGACATCGCCTACGTTTCGTTGCAGACGCCTGCACCGTCTAGCTGCTGTTGCCGCGTTTCCGTGCCGGCAACCGGGTTGCGTGAGCCGACGGAATTCTGCCTGTTCATTGAGATGGAGTCTGCATGACCGTCCAAATTGCCGTGGTTTTTCTGATTCTCGGCGGTGCGCTCGCCTCTTGCGCTGGACCGCTACCCGGTCGACTTCGTTGCGCTGGCCATTTTGTCGGTGATGCTGATCCTCGCGCCCTGGCTCGGCATGACCTACGCGGCCGTGATCTCCGGGTTCAGCAACACGGCGACGATCACGGTGATGGCCATGTTCATCCTCAGCGGCGCCATCACCAAGACCGGCATGATCAACTGGCTCGCCGTCCAGTTGCTGCGCATGGCCGGGCGTACGGAGCGCCGCCAACTGCTCAGCGTCTTCGGCGTGGTCGGTCCGGTGTCGGCCTTCTTGAACAACACGGCCACCGTGGCGATCCTCATGCCCGTGGTCATCTCGCTGGCGCGCGAAAAACCCGCGCGCCCGTCCCATTGCTGATTCCGCTGTCGTACGGCGCAGTTGGGCGGCGTCATGACCCTGATCGGCACGTCGACCAACGTCCTGGCGGCGGGATGCTGACCGAGCGCGGCATGGAGAGTTTCCCTTGTTCTCCTTCAGCCGGATCAGCCTCCTCGTCTTCATGACCGGCGTCTACTTTCTGATCGTGGGCATCCGTCTCTTGCCCAACAGGGAAAGCTCTGACAGTGTGGCCGAGCGGTTTGCGCTCAAGAGTTCCTGGCAGAAGTGCGATCAGCCCGGGGAGTCACTTCATCGGGCATCGAATCCAGGAGCGCCAAACTCCGACGCCGCGGTTGAACATGGCCGTCGTCGGCATCGTCGCGAGCAACCGCGGCTCGATGCGGCGCCGAATCTCGCCGTCCAGAGCGGCGACGTGTTGCTCGTCAAGACGACAACGGCGCAACTGGCCCAGATGAGCACCGTGCGCAGCCTGTCCATCGACCCGTTCAGGCGGAACGAAACGGGCGTGTCGCCCGATCTGGGGCTATGGTGGTGATCGGGCCGAACAGTTTGATATCGGCAGCACGCTGCGGGAGACCCAGTTTCGTCAGCGCTACAACTGCTCGGTGGTCGCCATGCGCAAGCACGGCGAACTGGTGGCCAGCGCCTGGGCGACATCCGCCTGGAGATCGGCGACGTCCTCTGCTGCACGGGACGACGGTGGCGCTCAATCGCATTCGGCACGAGCCGGATCTGGTGGTGACGGAGCAGGCGCCACTGAGCAGCTTTCGCACCGAGAAGATGCCGGTCGCCTTGGCCATTGTCATCGGCGTGCTGGGGCTGGCCGTCTACGGCGTACCCATCATCGTGACGGCCATTGCGGGCAGCGTGCTCATGGTCCTGACGGGCTGTCTGCGCATGCACGAGCTGCACGAATCGATTCGCTGGGACGTCATCTTTCTGCTCGCCGGCGTGCTGCCCCTCGGCCTGGCCATGGAAACCACGGGCGGCGCACAGCTCCTGGCAGATTGGGCCGTGCGCCTCACCGCCGGCGCGGCACCACTGCTGCTGCTCTACCTCTTCTACGGCGTCGCCATGCTCCTGACCGAGATCATCTCCAACAACGCCACCGTAGTGGTGCTGCTGCCCATCGCCCTGGCCACGGCGCAGTCGGTCGGCATCTCGCCCTATCCGCTGGTCCTCTGTGTCATGTTTGCCGCCTCCACAAGCTTCATGACACCCGTCGGGTATCAAACCAACGCGATGATCTATGGCCCGGGCGGCTACCGTTTCCTGGATTTCTTCCGGGTCGGTGCGCCCCTCAATCTACTGTTATGGGGAGTCACACCGTATCTGATCTACACATTTCAGGGTCTATGACCAGTAAATCCCGGCGGAAATGGACCGACGATTCCCTAGCAGAGGTCGAGATGCCGCATTTCCGCCGTGGTATTTACGTCGCAATGCACCAGACGCTTTTCCTGCATCTCGTTCTGCACTGCTGTATCGTCGGCGCAGAACACATCTTTGGCAGCACGCGGACGCCGGCCGCTCGTTGAGAGATCAACATGGTAGGTCGATTTTTGCGTGTGATTGGATTTGCCGTGGTCTGGATCGGGCTGTGCATGGCCAACCCACACGCTGTGCACGCCGAAGGCAGTCGTGAGTGGACCGACAACGGCGGCAACCGCGCGTGGCTCCAATATTACGGCAATGGGACAACCACGGCCGGCATCAAGCGCGACAACCAGATCAAGGCGTATGTCAACGAAGGAGACGCTCTACCTGGGCAGCAGCGCCATGGGGATCGGCGCAGGTGATATCCTCTGGTGGGCGCCGGACGGTGCGACGGGCCAGTGCAGCGCGCAAGGCGCGGGTATCGGGCTGATCACAGGCCGCGCACAGGAGGTACTTGGTCCCGCCCCGCTCTATTCCGGCGGCTACACGCCGTGCACACTGACCGCGGGCAGCGGCCAGACCGGTCTGGTTCTTCGTCAACTCTCAGCCCGACGCCCGGCGGCGGCACCTGACCATCGCCGCCGACGCCAACTGGATCAGTCCGCCGCAGTCAGCGCCGTGGCAGCGTGAGACGTGACTGTTGCATCGGCGCGCGAAGTTCCGGAGAAGCAAGGCCGCGCCTATGTCAGCTATTTCCCTTGACGCTGGGACGGCTCGGCAGCACGTTCAACACGGATTTCTACATCCTCACCGAAGACGGCTTCCAGTATCGGGTCAACCTGGACGGGCTGGAGCCGACCACGTTCATCATTTTCTCCAACAACAAGGGCTTCAAACTGGCGGCCACGGGCGAACCCAGCTATCAATCGGTGCCGCTCATCGGCGGTGAGCAGAACAACTCGCTGCCCCCGAGTTCTCGCTCAACGGGCCGGACGATCCGGATGCCGGCACAGACGTGACCCACAAGCTTTTCCTGCATCCGCCGGCAGCGGACCTGCCGCTGGATGCCATGCGCCCGGATGGTCTCACCATTTGGATGCTGCGCCCGGTCACGCCGCCGATTGCGATTGACGGGCTGGACTTCACCCCCGGCGCCAACGGCATCGGCGGCACCTTCACCTTTGCCAGCAGCCAGGACGGCCGCTATCAGATCATCATCGACACAAGCCGTGAGCGGCGTCTTTGCGTTCGACAGCGATGTGGTGCTGAGCGGCGACACCGTGGCCGGCGCAAACGAGCGTTGCCTGGGACGGGCTGGATCCCCAGGGGCAGCCGGCCGATCCGGAAATCTGTTACCAGACTCTTGCCCAGGGCATTGCCGGCGAAACACACATTCCGCTCTATGACGCGGAAGAAAATCCCAACGGCTTCATCATCGAGCGTGAACTTCAGCCCCGACGTGCCCGACTATCGCATCTACTACAACGACGTGCCCATCGGCGGCGGGCAGGCCATCAACGGCGAGATCAGCAGCAGCGGCGGCCACACCTGGTCGGTGGTGCCCGGCGGCGACCCCGACGGCTTCGGCAACCAGCGCGGCATCGACACGTGGGCTATGCCGTCGGTGAGCCGCGTTCGTCGCGCCGTGCGGTCACCCAGATCGAAGCTGAAGTCTGACCGTCTTCGCCGACAACGACCGATGGACTGCCCAGTCCGGGTGACGAACTGGAATACACCATCGCCATCGAGAACGCCGGCCAGACGGATGCCGTGGGCACGGTCTTCAGCGATATTCCCGGCGCCTACACCACACTCGTGACGGGCACCGTGGCGACGACGCTGGGCACGGTCACGGCGGGCAACGGCGTGGGCGACACCAGCGTCCAAGTCGACCTGGGCATGCTGGAGAAGACCGCGCCCGTGACCATCACCTTCCGGGTGCGCATCACAACGCCGCTGCCCGCGGGCGTGAGCCAGGTCGCCAACCAGGGCTTCGTCAGCGCGGGCAACACGCCGACCGAGCCGACCGACGACCCCGACACCCCCGCCGACGACGACCCGACCGTCACGCCGGTCACCGCCGTCCCGCTGGTGGAGGTCTACAAACACGACCAACTCGCGATTGACGCCAACGGTGACGGTGTGCCCAGCCCCGGCGACGAGCTTGAGTACGTCATCACCTTCGTGAACCTGGGGAACATTGCCGCCCAGGCCCTGGTGTTCGACGACACGCCCGACGTGAACACGCGTCTGACCGTCGGTTCGGTCGTGACCACGCAGGGGACGGTTGCGCAAGGCAACAGCGCCGGCGATACCAGCGTGCGCGTCGCACTGGGAGATCTGCCCGGCGGCAACGCATCCGCCACCGTGCGCTTCCGGGTACGCATCAACGATCCCCTGCCGGCCGGCGTCTCCCGCGTCGCTAATCAGGGCATCACCACCGGGGAGAATATTCCCGGCGAGCCGACCGATGACCCGGACACGCCGTTGAACGATGACCCGACCGAAACGCCGGTCAACGCGGCGCCGCGGCTGGAAGTGCTGAAACGTGACAGCCTCCTGATCGACGCGGACCAAGACGGTGTCCCCAGCCCGGGCGACACGATCCTGTACCAGATCTCCGTGGTGAACCGGGGCAACCAGAACGCGGCCGGCGTCATCTTCACCGACACGCCCGACGCCAACGCGCCGCTGGTTCCCGGCAGCGTGCGCACGAGTCAAGGCGATCACGTCCGGCAACGGCGCCGGTGACCGGGATGTCCGCGTGGAGATCGGCGAAATTCCCGGCCTGGTGGGCACGGTGGACATCAGCTTCCACGTGCAGGTGGTCAACCCGTTGCCTCTGGGCGTGACACGCGTGGACAACCAAGGCTACGCGCAGGCGACCGGCCTCACCACCACGCCGTCCGATGACCCGGACACGCCTCAACTCAACGACCCGACCACCACGCCGGTGGTCGCGGCCCCGTGCTCGATGCGTTCAAGGCCGATCTGCTGCTGACGGATGCGGACCAAAACGGCGTCCCCAGCCCGGGCGACACGCTGTTGTATCAGGTCAGCATCACCAACATCGGCAATCAGGAGGCGGTCGACGTCGTGTTTGACGACACGCCCGGCGCATACACCACCTTGATTGCAGGCACGGTCCAGACAAACTTCGGTGTGATCGAGAGCGGCAACAACCCGGCCGACACGCGCGTTCACGTGGTGGTGGGCAACCTCCAGCCGGGGGTGACGGCGACGATCTCGTTTCATGTACGCATCGCCGCGACCCTGCCCGCGGGCGTCAAACAGGTCGCCAATCAGGGGACAGTGGCCGCCGCCAACCACGGCGACATCGTCACCGACGACCCGGACACGAGTACCGTGGACGACCCCACCGTGACGCAACTGGTGGCCGAGCCGAATCTCATCGTGACCAAGCGCGACCTGCTGCTGATCGACAGCGGCGGCGACAGCGTCGTGTCGCCGGGCGACACGCTGTTGTATCAGGTCATCCTCCTCAACAGCGGCAACGCAGCCGCCCAAAATGTACTGTTCAGCGACACGCCGGATGCCAATGCCCCGCTGGTTGCGGGCACCGTGCAGGCGACCGGCGGCGAGATTTTCAAGGGCAACGGCACCGGCGACGGCAGCGTGGACCTGCGCATCAGCGAACTGCCCGCGGGCACATCGATCATCATCGCCTTCCAAGTCCGCGTGATAAATCCGCTGCCGGCCGGTGTCACCCAGGTGGCCAACCAGGGGATCACGCAGCCCGCCGGCGGCAGCACCGTCCTCACCGACGACCCCGACACGCCGCTGGTGGGCGATCCGACCATCACGCCCGTCAGTCCGCCGCTGGTCATCATTGCCAAGGATGCGACGCCGACGCCGGGCGCCAACGTGCACCCCGGCGACGTGATCGAGTATCGTCTGCGCGTCACCAACCAGGGTCAGACGACCCTGAACAACCTCGTCGTGCGTGATCCCGTGCCGGATGACACCGTGTATGAAGGCAGCGATAGTGTGCCCGCGCCCACGCTTGAGGACAACGTGCTCGTCTGGCAGATCGGCACGCTGGCGGGTGGGCGCTCGGTGCAGTTGAGCTTCCGGGTGCGCGTGCGCGCCGACGCCTCGCTCAGCGCGATCATCAACATGGCCACGGTGAGCACCACCGAACTCCCGCGCACCGAGAGCAACCAGATTCAGCACCCGCTCACCGAGCCGACCGCGGTCGACCTGGTCGGGTTCAACGTCATGCGTGACGGCCAGGACAACACCGTCCGTTGGCGCACGGGCGTGGAACTCAACACGTTCGGCTTCCATCTGTGGCGCGCGGCCGCGCCGGTCTACGCCGAGGCGGCCCGCATCACGCCTGCGACGATCTTCGCCACCGGCAGCGGCAGCAGCTATGCGTTTGTCGACACCGGGGTGACGGCGGCGGAGAGTTTCTACTGGCTTGAGGAAGTGGAGAGCACCGGGAGAAGTGTGCTGTACGGACCGTTTGCCGCGAACACGCCCTGGCCGGGAACCGTCCGGCAGCAACAGCGGGTCTACCTGCCGCTGGTCGTTAAGGAGTAAACAAGGCTCAGCTTTTCACGATCCGTAGTGATGACTTTAGTCATTCCAGTACGACCGAACGACTGAAGTCGTCACTACGGCGAATCGTGGATGACTGGCGTCAGCGCACGTCGTGTCCGGCCCGCAACACACGGGCCATGTCGGCTACGTCGGCGGGCGTGGTGCGACAACAGCCGCCGATGAGCCGCGCACCCGCGGCGTACCACAGGCGCGCCGGGCGAGCGAGCGGTCACGCCGGTGCCGGGCAGCCAGCACTTGGCCACGGCATCCCGCTTGCTCGCCGCTGTTGGGATAGGTCGAGCACCTTGTCCGTGGTCCCGGCCACGCTGCGCAGGAGCGGCTCCACGTAGCGCGGCGGCGTGCAGTTGACGCCCACGGCGACCACGTTGGCCGCATCCGCCGCGGCGGCCACGCAGGCGGCCAGCGTCTCGCCGTGGCAGACGTGGGCGTCGTCGCGGCAGGCGAAGCTCAGCCGCGCAGGCACGGCAGGATGCTCCGGACAGGAGCCGGCACAACGCCTCGGCTTCGGCCAGGCACAGGATGGTCTCGCACGCCAGCAGATCGGGCCCGGCGTCCAACAGCACCTCCAGCCGCGGGCGATGGAACGCGATCAGCTCGGCGTGGCTCAGCCCGTAGTCGCCCCGGTATTCGGAGCCGTCGGCCAGGAACGCGCCGTACGGCCCCACCGACGCAGCCACCAGCGGACGGGTGCGCCCGGCGATTGGCCGAGGTCAGCCCAGAACGCATCGCGCGTCACGCCAGCGTCACACTGCAGACGCATGAAGCGCGGCCGCCTCGTCACGCGTGAGGCCCGTGCGGCAAACCCGGCGAAGCTGGCCTGATAGCTCGCCGTGATGGCCACATCGCGCCGGCCACCAAAGTAGTCGTAGTGGACCTGCCGGATCAGCTCCGGCGCTTCCAGCAGCACCTTGGCCGACCAGAGCGGGTCGGCGATGTCGGCGCCGCGCCGCTCCAGTTCGGTGGCCATGGCGCCGTCGAGAATGACGACGCCATGGGCCTGGATGAAGAGCGTGAACGGGTTGTGCGTCATCGATAGACCACCTTGTTGAAACGGCGGAGCAGCACGCCCAGCCACACCAGATTCACCAGCAGCCCCAGCCCCACGTACGCCCACCAGTTGCCGCCGTCCAACATGACCCAGAAGGCCTTGACGGGCCAGTAGGTGGGGAAGACGCCGATGAGCCCTTGCCACGGCTCGAGATAAACCAGGCCGCGAAGGGCGCCAGAAAGAAGACGCCCAGCCTTCATCACGGCGAAGCCCTGGACTTTGTTGCCGGCCACCGTGGCCAGGATCAGGGTGAAGATGGGAACGCCCAGCGCCGCGACCAGTGAAATGGGCAGCAGCTCAAGCACGGGCACGTCGATCAAGTTCATCAGCGGAATGACGATGAACGTGGACGCAACCGCAATGACCACCGGCGGCCCGGTAGGTCAAGTAGCGATTCATGCTCAGCGGCGTCACCTGGAGCGCGGTGAGCGTGTGGTCGTCGCGCTCGTCCAGCAGCAGGAAGCCGGTCACGAAGCCGGCCAGCAGCGGCGTGATCAGGATGCCGAAGAAGCCCGTGAGCAGCGGGTAGTAGGGCGTCAGGTCGAACGTCCCGGCCAGGCTCGTGGCGATCCACGGGATCAGGAAGCGCATGGCCAGGCCGAGCAGCCACGGGTAGAAGATCAGAAACTTGAGCAGCGAATCACGCTGCACGTTGCGCACATCGGCCACGGTCAACGCACGGAATGCACCCATCTCACTCACCTCCTGCGCGCACGACAAAGCGCACGAACGTCCGCTGCGCCCACCACGTCACCAGCACGCAGGCCGCGAGCAGGTAGACAAAGGCGTAGACGATCTGCCAGCCCGCGATGGCGCCGAACGCGCCCTCCAACAGCAGCATGCTGGGCATGGTCGGCACGAGATAGAGCAGCGGACTCTCCCAGATGCCGAAGTATTGGAGCGCCGGCAACTGGGACGGCACCATGTAGAAGATCGACGGGATCAGGAACTCGTTGATGGCGTCGAAGCGGGCGGCGAGCATGAAGCCGATCAGCACCAGCAGCCACGAGTTGAGCGCCACCGCGGGCACAAAGAGCCACCAGTTGACGGCGAAACCGTGAGCCAGCAGCACCACGGCCACACTCACGATGACGGCCAGCAATGCCAACGTCGCCGACTTGGAGACGAGATACTCCCAACTGCGCATGGGCGTCACCACCAGCGCCTGGAGCACACCGTCGCCCTTTTCCAGAAAGAGCATGCCGGCCATGAAGTAGAAGCCGAAGATCGACAGGTCGAAGAAGATCAGGAACGGCAGCAGCAGCTCCACGACCGGCGCCGGCAGATTCCAAAGCACGATGGCCCAGACGACGATGACGAAGCTCCCGGCGATGTAGAAGCCTTGCCGATATTGGTTGACCAGATCCCAACGCAGGGTGGCAACAAGCCGGTTCATTGCAGGCTCCTTCCCGTGGTGGCGATGAAGATGTCCTCCAGCGTCGCCTCCTGGGTGTGGATGGTCTCCACCGGATGGTCGCGAATGAGCGTCAGGAAGGCGTCGTTGGCGCCCAAGCCGGCCAGCGGATAGTCGACCTGGGCCGTCGCGCCGTTGCGATGGTACTCGACGCGCACGAGGTGCCGGCCGTGTTGCAGCTTCAACGTCCGCGGCGAGTCGATGAGCGCGATCTCCCCGTCGACGATGAAGGCCACGCGATCGCACAGTTCGTCCGCCACGTTCATGTCGTGGGTGGTCAGGAAGATGGTGCGCCCGTCCGCTTGCAGCTTGCGCACGATGTCCTTGATCTTGCGCGCGTTGACCGGGTCCAGCCCCGAGGTGGGTTCGTCCATGAAGAGCAGCGTCGGGTTGTGCAACAGCGCACGCACAAAGTTGAGCCGCATCTGCATGCCCTTGGAAAAGGCGCCGACGCGGGTATCGGCATCCTCCGCCAGGCCCACCAGCTCCAGCAACGCCCGCGGGTCTTGGGTCGGCCCGGCGTAGAGCGCGGCGAAGAGGCGTAAGTTCTCCAACGCCGTCAGCTTCTGATAGTGATTGGGCAGCTCGAACGTCACGCCGATGCGTTCGTAGAGCGCGCTGCCCCAGGCGGAGATGGCCCGGTCCAAGACTGTCACCTCGCCCTGGTAGCCCTTGAGCAGGCCGGTGAGCACCTTCTGTGTGGTGCTCTTGCCTGCGCCGCTGGGTCCCAAAAAGCCGAAGACTTCGCCTTCCGCCACCTCAAAATCGATGCCGCGCACGGCGGGTTCGGCCGCGCCCGGATAGGCAAAGACCAGATTGTGCACGTGGATCATGCTTGTTTGCGTCTTTCTTCCTGCCACCGTTCGATCAGGGCAGGAAACTCCCGTTCCAAAAATTCGGAGACATCGCGCATCTCGGTGAGATTGCGCCGGCGATCCGGTGCGGCTCCGTCCAGCAAGGCTAGCCCCTGGTCGGCCAGACGACGGTAGCCGGCGAACTCGCGCGTGGCGCCTTCGAGCTGCCGAAACCAGTAATCGGGCATGGCGCGGTAGAAATCGCGCCGCTCGCCCGGCAGGCTCACCCGTTCGATCATGCCGAACTGGATCAAGTGACGCGTCATGGTGCTGACGGAGCTCTTGCTGGCCTGCAAAACCTCGACCAGGTCGGGCATGCTCTGTTCCGGCGGGTCGCAGATGAGCAGCCACGCCAGGATGCGCCCGGCCATGCGCGGTAGGCCCTGGTGCTCCATGTGCAGGGCGAAGTCTTCCAGAAATTGCCGTTTCTGTTCCATGGCCACGTTCCTTCTTCACGGTGCCGATCAGTCAAATCAACTGTTCCAGCGTACATCGTTCTCTTTGTTCAGTCAAGACCGAACAGAGAGAATTTTCTGACGGTTGGCTGACGGGGTGAAGGCAGGGAGATTGGGAGATTGGAGATTAAGAGATTGGAGACTCGGGGCTTGGCGGCTGGGGAACATGAATGGCGAGGAAGGTGGCCAGGGCGGGGTGCTGGATGACGGATTGGACGTCGCGCCAGCCTTGGACGATCGCGGGGTTGTCCAGTTCGTGAACTTCGGGGAGAAAGCCGAAGTCCAGATAGACTTTGACGGCCCACGGGCGGCCTGAGGAACTGCCGAGCATTACCGCGTGGTGGTGGCAGGCCATGTAGTTGAGCGCCACGGTCATCATGGGCTTGGTCAGGCCGCGGCCCTGGTGGTCCGGGTGGACAACCACCCAGTGCACCGCGCCCGGTCGGCCGGATCGCTGGGATCCCTTTCCCACCATGCGCTGATGCTGGCGACGGTCTGGCCTTGGTCGTCGTCCACAAACCAGATAGCGGGCAGCACGTCACGCTGCTGCCCGTACTGCTGCTCGAACAGGTCGTCATCAACGGTGAAGAAGGGTTCGGCGGCGCGGTGCAACGCAGTCCACACATCCTCGTCACCCGGCCGGTAGGCGCGCAACGTGTAACGGGCGGGAACGGGAATTGGGGAATATCGGCCAGATTGGGGCGGGCCATGTGGAAGTACTGGTCTTCGTACGTGACCCGCGGATCAATGCGTTCAGGATACGGCACCATGGTTCTCAGCTTGGGTGAGATCGCGGAATGTCGGAGCGACTCACAACCCAGGTTCCTGCGAGAAACCTGGGTTATCTCCGGCGGCAACGATCAGGCCACGTCGGCCACGAACCGGCCGGCACGCATGATGGGAATCGTGCGGTCGTCGGCGGTGACGCCGTCGACGTCCATGGTGGGCGTGCCGATCATGAAGTCGACATGGGTGTCGGCCTTGTTGATGCCGATGGCGCGCTGCTCCTCGTCGCTCATGGCCGCGCCGTCGACCACGCCTTCCGGGTACGCCTCGCCAAAGGCGATGTGGCAGACCGCGTTCTCGTCGAAGAGAGTCTCGTAGAAGATAACGCCGGCCTGGTTGATGGGCGAGCGCACGTCCACCAGCGCCACCTCGCCCAGGCGGCGCGCCGTCAATGGCGAAGAACTGCTCCAAAATTTCCTGCCCGGTCCCGGCGCGGAATTCGACGACTTCGCCCTCTGCGAAGCGGAAGTAGGCGTCGTCCGCGCTGCTCAAAGGGGAAGCAGGGTTTGGAGGTGCGCACATAGCCGTGGGTGCGCGGCGTGGGGCGTGGTGAAGACTTCCTCGGTGGGCATGTTGGCCAGGAAGCGCACGCCGTCCGGCCGCGCGCTGGGCGCGGCGACCCAGTTGGGCTGCGCGGTCAGGCCGACGGTGAGATCGGTGGCGGGCAAGCCGTCGGCCGCGGGCGCGCCGTCCACAAAGTGGAGGGCACGCACCTGCTGCGCCATGAGCGCGGCGGCCACGGTTAAGCGCAGCGTCATGGGCCTGCCACGCGGCCACGGGATCGTCCTGGTCGACGACAGGTCTGGAGAATCAGCTCCCAGAGTGCGGCCTCAGCCGCGGCCGGCGCCAGGTCGGGAAAGACCTTGGCCGCCCAGGCCGGCGTGGGCGCGGCCGCCACACACCACTGGAAGCGATTGGCCATCTGCGCGTCGCCGTAGAAGCGGGTGGCGCCGCCGGGCCTGCATGATGCGCCGCAGCCGGGCCGGGTCCACATCGCTGAGCGCACGTCCGGGTCGTCCGGGCCGACGATGGCCAGGCGCGCCCAGGTCTCGTCGACCATCTGGCGGCGGGCTGCGATCTCAAAGGCGGGATAGCTGTCGAGATAGTCGTCGTGGACGTTTTGTGCCTGGGCGCGTGGTGAGCGTGTCCAGCCATTGCACGTGCACGTAGGGCGCCCATGCGATAGGCGGCCGCGACCGCGGCGCACCAGGGCGCGCATGCCCCAACTCGGCGGAAATGATGAGGGACTGCCCAGGCTGTAGATTGACGCCGCCGGCGAGAAGCAGGTCGGCGTAACGGGCAAGCATCTGGTCGGACATTGGGTGCGTCATCGCGTGATCCTCAAAGGAATACGATCGGTTTCGTCAGCGCCAATTCTACCCGTCGCCTGGAGATGGGGCAACAATCCCCCGACAAGAGGTCCGCTTTCATCGACAGACAGCCGTTCAGTGCGCACGCCCTCGTGCGCGCCGCTTTGCGCAAGCGAGTGCCCAAGCGCGGCCGGGTCTGCGTGCGCGAGGGCGTGCGCACTGAACTGGTGACGCGCGTCGTCTGCGCCGAAGTTGAGATGCATGCGGATGGAGGGATGAACGTACGCAGAGGGGAACACCGCCCGGCGCGCTTACTCGCGGCCGAACCATTTGGCGTAGATCTGATCGTAGGTGCCGTCTTCACGCAGATGCAGGAGCGCGCGGTTGACTTCTTCGCGCAGCGGGCTGCCTGTGGGGAACGCAATCCCGTAATCTTCCCGGTTGAAGGGCGCGCCAACCACTTCGATCCGGCCTTCGCCGAAATTGAGCGCGTGGTAACGCAGCACCGGGTAGTCGTAGACAACGGCTTGCACCTGCCCCGCGTCGAGCAGTGGATAGGCCGCATTGACCGTGGCGACCGTGCGATGGGGAATGCCTTGCTCCGTCAACCATGTCGCGGCCGTGCTGCCCTCCACGGTGACGATGACCTTGCCCGGCAGATCCTGGGGGCCGTTGATTGCGCCCTGGATCTGCTGCACCGTCAGGCGCGTCGTCACGCTGGCGGTGAAATTGGCGATGATAAAGAGCCCGGCAAACATCCAGAAGAGCGCGAATGCGCGCCCGAGCCGGCCCCGCGGCGTCTTGTCGCCGTACCCGACCGTGGTCACGGTGACGGCCGCCCACCAAATGCCTTCCCAGACGCCGGCCAGGTAGCCGCGGGGGAACTGGTCGTTGCGATGGCGCTCCAGCAGCCAAACCACGTGGCCGGCCACCACAATCACGAAGACGAGCACGCCGAACAGACGCAGCAGCGGCAGGACGAACTCGCCGCTGCGCAACGCGGCCATGAGGGGGGCACCGCTGGACGTGCGCGCTAGGATGCCCAGACCGGCATCAAAATACGAGAACGAGAAGTCAACCGTCTCTTCACGCGCCTGAGTGATGCTGATGGCCGCAATGGCCGCGTCGGCCCTCTCCTGGGCGACTGCGTCCAACTGTTCAGTCACCGCGTCCACGATGACGAACTCATAGTCACGCTCGATTGAATGGGCCACCGCGTCCCAGAGGTCGATGCTGAACCCGCTCAGTTCATCGCCCGCAAAGACAAAGGGTTCGATCTCCTTGGTCACGACGCGCAACGGCGCGTCCTGCATGGATTCCTCGTTGGGATGCGTCTCGGCCGCCACCGGTTGCGCAAACGCACCCAGTACGATCCACCACGCCAACATTGCGATACCACAAATTCTCCACATACGACCTATGTTGATCTGTTGCGACGCGTCCGGCTGCCGGCGTCGGCGGAGCCCACGTCCGCCGCCTGCGCCACCCACGACGTGACCGCCGCCAAGCTCGGCCGCCGAAAGACCGGCGGCTCGTGATCGCGCGCGACGGCATACAGGCGCGTGCAGGGCGACCGGATCCGCGGCCAGTTGCGGCACGGTGGTTACGCCGGCCGCCTCGAGCAGTTCGGCGTAGATGCCGCCGATGCCGTGCAGGTCCAGCAAGCTGCGCTCGTCGTTGGTCATCATGGGCTAGATCGCGGCCGGCAGGAAGAAGAAGCCGATCGCCAACACGAGATAGACCGCCATCAACATCGCGCCCTCCAGCCAGTTGGAACGCCCGTCGATGGCCACCAGCGCGGCGATGATCGACGACGCCACCATGGCAATGAGTTCGGGATGATTGAACTCCAAGGTGACCGGATTGCCCAGCAGCAGCGACAGGAAGACCAGCAGCGGCGCCACCAACAGCGCGATCTGCAGGCTGGACCCCAGCGCGATCGACAGGCTCAGATCCATCTGATTTTTCATGGCCACCTGCACCGCCACCAAGTGCTCGGCCACATTGCCGATGATCGGCACGAGGATGATGCCGACGAAAAACTCGCTCAGGCCGAAGGTTGCGGTCACCGATTCCAGCGACCCCACCAGGGACTCGCTCATAAAGGCCAGCCCGACCACGGCCACGGCCATGATCCCCAGCGCGACCGCCGTACTCCACTGGGGGCCGGCGTGGCTAGGCGCGATGGCGGCCCCGTGGCCGTTGTCCTCGGATTGGCGCAGGGTGTAGATGATGGACAGCACGTAGATCACCAGCACAACCACCGCGGTGGCCAAACTCAGGTGTTCGACCCGGATTTTGTTGGGCTCGATGAGTTCGCTGAAGAGGGACGGCACGCTGATGACGATGGCGGCCAGGATGACCATGGTGGCGTCAATGCTGATACGGTCCCGATCGAAGCGCTGCACACCATGTTTTATCCCGCCCACAAAGATGCTCAGGCCCATGACGAAGAGCAAGTTGCCCAGGATGGAGCCGATGATCGACGCTTTGACCAGGGCGATCGCGCCCGCGTTGATGGCCACCAGCGTGATGATCAACTCGGCCAGGTTGCCCAAGCTGGCGTTGAGCAAGCCGCCCACCCGTGGACCGGTCTTGGCTGCCAGCACCTCGGTGGCCTCCGACAGAATGCCGGCAAAGGGGATGATGGCCAGCGCCGCGGTGGCGAAGACGATCAGATCGCCCCAGTGCAAAAAGTCGGCCGCCAGCGCGACGGGAAAGAAGATCAGCAGCAAACGCAGCTTCTTCATTGTGGCTAGGCTTTCTGATTCTGCGCTTTGAGTAGATCGCGGATTTCCGCCAGCAGTTTCTCTTCGGTCGTCGGTTCCGGCGCCGCAGGGTCCGCTTCCTTTTCACCAAAGGCCATGGTCTGCGCCCGGTTGATGCCCTTGACCATGAAGAAGATGACCAGGGCAATCAGCAGGAAGTTGATGATCGCCTGAATGAAATTTCCGTAGGCGATGACCGCATCGCCCACAGTGACGGAGAGCGTTGTGAAGTCGATGCCCCCGAGCACGACGCCGATCAGCGGCATGATGATGTCATCAACCAGGCTGGTCACAATGGCAGTGAACGCCGTACCGATGACCACGGCAACGGCCAGATCCATGACGTTGCCACGGCTGATGAACGCGCGAAACTCTTTCCACATGGTCGTTCCCTTTCTTCGATGCGATACGGTCGATTTGGCGGAGTGCCCCCGGACGCGTCCAATCACTCAAACTCAGGCGGGAGCCGCGGCGCGCTTTCCCAAGAAGCCCGCGGCCAGGAAGAGCAGCACGAGACCGACTACGCTGCCCACCATCACGATGAGAATTACCTCAGGATCGGTGAAATTGGTGGTGGCGATGAGCAACGCCGCGGAAATGTTCCGCTGTCCCGTGCCCAGCGCCATGACCGAACGATTGGCCGGGCCGCCGCGGCTGAGAAGGAAGCCGGTCGCCAACGCGCCGGCAATGAGCAGCGTCGTGGCCAGAAATGCGCCGGTGCCCACCACGCCCAACAACTCGCGGTAGCCAATGAGCAATGCCAGCACGCCCGCCAACATCAGGCTGAGGCTGGAGGCCTGGTTCATCATGGGCGCCAGCGAGTCAGCCAGGGACGGCGTCCACGCCTTCACGCCGAGACCGATTCCCAGCGGAATGAGCATCAACGTGATCAGCGGGCGGGCGATGTCCCACGGGTTGACCGCCACACCGGGGATCAACAGGGGCAGCACCACGGGTGCGAAGACAACCGTCACCACCATGAGCAGCACCATCAACCCCACCGAGAAGGCCAGATTGCCCTTGGCCACCCCGGCCAGTTTGGGCAGAAACGGCGCGCCGGCACACGCGGCCAGGATGATCAGGCCGGCACGCAGCCCGTCGCTCAACCCGAGGACGAGGGCGATGCCGTAGGCGAGCGCCGGCACAATGATGAAATTGCCGAGCAAGGCCAGCAGGACGAGCGTCCAATCCTTGAGCGGCTCCAAAATCTGGGGCACGGTCAGACTCAAACCGGTGCCGAACATGCTGGTCAGCACGAAGGTCAGCACGAACAGATTGATGAGAAGCGTCACGAATTCCGGCATGCTACTGCCCCCTCCCCATGGCAACGCGACGGATTCACAAAGCGGACGCCTGCGCACCAGGAGGACCGGCAGCGCGGTGCGTCCGCTTTGTGAACATGTACCTTGTACAATGCAGCGGCAATGCCGCGACGGAAATCCGACGTCGCTACCGCGGGTGCAATCTATTGGTTCATTTCCGCCGGGATCTGCTGCCGGCTCTCTGCTTCATCCGGGACAAGGTTGCGCAGGCGGCGATGGTCATGGTGCGCTCACCGCGATCTCCGCACGTCCCGCGCCCCTATGCGGCGCAACGGTTAGCTGCGGCCCAGGCTGCGCAGACGGAACGCGCCGAAGATGCTGATGATCCCGCCGATGATGGCGAAAATGGCCGCCACAAAGACATAGGCCAGCGCCGCCGCGCCCAGGTTCGACAAAATCCAGAAGCCCAGCAGGATCGAGATGACGCCCCAGATGATCATCCAGATCTCGCCGCTGATCTCCTTGCGCATCATGATCGCGCCGATGATGTTGAAGATGCCGCTGACGATCGCGCCGGCGCCCAACAGCAACGTCATGACGAAGGGCAACGCCACGGCGCCGGCAATGGGCTGGCTCACGAAGAGGAAGCCGACGACCACACCCAGAATGCCCGACAACAGTTGCCAGAACCAGTGCCGGTTGCCGCCGCGTCCGGTGAACGCGCCGATGATGTCGGAGATGCCGCCGACAATCCAGAAGATACCCAGTACCCAGGCCAATGCCACCAGCGTCCGCGCCGGGCTTGTGAACAGCATGATGCCCAGGATGATGGCGGCAATGCCCTGCACCAACAGGATCCACCAGTTTTTGCTGATCTCTTTGCGCACAGCGCTGCCCATCGTTTGCATGTCAGTTGCAGTCATGGTTCCTTGTTCTCCTTGTAGTGAAAATATGGCGTCGATGTGTAAAAGACTCAGGTTCAGTTCTGCACGATCGTAGTGATGACGTGGGTCTTGCCGGCGCGGCCGAGCGACTGAAGTCACCACTCCATTGAAACTCGTGCGCTACTGAGCTTGAGGAGGTTCCGTGTCCGGTGGCGTGTCCGATGGCGTGTCGATCGCAGGCGGCGGCGTCTGAGGCTCAGGCGCGGCGTCCGGTTCCGGAGCAGGTTCGGGCGCACGTGTTGCCACGTCATCCGCCGCAATCGGTGCGGCCGCAACCGGCGCCATCGCCACCGGCGCCGCTGCGGTGTCATCACGCGGCGTCTGGTCCTGTCGATAGCGCCATACCGCAAACCCGATCAGTCCCAGGCCGATGAGCAGGGAGATCCACCCAAGCCACAGCGTGCCCCGTCTGACCAATTCGCCGCCTTGCCACTGGGCGTAGAGCACCAGCAGGCCGGCGAGCAGAAAGAAAGTGCTGTCGATGAGAATGCCGCGCAGGTGTTTGCGCGCGCCGCCGAAGTAGGCAAGGAGCCCGAGCATGCCGAAGACCGTCGCCGCCAGGCCAAAGAGCACGCGGCCCGCTTCCAACGAGAGGCCGATGTCCAACACCAGCATCAGCAAAATGGCAACCCCGGCGTAGACAACGATGGCGCCGCGTGCGGCAATGACGCTATTGACCCCCGGCGACAGACGATTCCGAAACACCGCCCATAGCTCGATGACGCCGATCACCACCAGCAGGATCACCAGCCCGATGGCAACATTAACCGACGACGTGGCCGGGTTGATGACGATCAGAAGCCCCATGATCGCCAGCGCAATCCCTTCGAGGAGCACGATCCACCAGGGCAGGCCCGGTCGCCAGGGCGCCCACCCACGGGCTTTGGTCAACGTTTGTTCAGTGAGATTAGCCACGGTTAGCGTCCTCCCTTGCGCAATGAAGTGGTCGACAGTGCGTGAATCCGGTCACACAGTTCGTGACCGCGTGGGTAAACGTGATCGAGTGGTCCCGGCGCACGTCAGCCATATGCCCCGCCGGCGCTACCGACCACCGCAGGCTGTGCGCCACCCTGTCTTAGCAGCGGCATGTTAACAACGCGTGAACGGGACTGCTGCAACCCTGAAGTGACGCAGCCAGTTGAGCCGGTGGGTCAAGGTCGAGCGCGCAAACGGATTTCTATGACAAGGATACTGTAAGTAGATACGGAAACACAACAACAAATTGCACGCAATTGT
This sequence comes from Caldilineaceae bacterium, assembly GCA_041391205.1. Classification (GTDB taxonomy): domain Bacteria; phylum Chloroflexota; class Anaerolineae; order Caldilineales; family Caldilineaceae; genus JAWKOK01. The sequence goes on along the minus strand of JAWKOK010000008.1, from coordinate 4,684 downwards.
AGTGCTTTTATACCACGAATCGGCAGGAGATCCATAATACGTGGCAGAACCGGCGTCCGCCGCCGATCCGGGGCAGAGTCCCCGGTCGACGCGCCCTTGCGGCCAAGGCAGACACGGCCTGACTGTCGCCACGCAAGACAAGCGGCCAGAACAGTTCGCTCTGACCGCTTGTCAAGATTACAGCCGTATTTCACATCCGCCCCGATCCCTACCCGCCGGCAATCGCCCCCACGATCAGGTACGGTTCCCGGCCACGCGCCACCGCATCCGGCAGGAGCGTCTCAGGCGCTTCATGGGACAGATCTTCTTGACACGCAAAGAAGCGCACAAACGGCCGCCGCTTGTGGGTCACGTGATCGCGGATGGTGCCCCGCAGCATGGGATACGCCTGCTCCAGCGCGTCGAGCACGGCGGCGTGGGTGACCGGCCCCTCTACATTCAGCGTCACCTCACCGTCGACGCCGGCCATGTTGCGCAGGTGGGCGGGAAGTTTGACCCGGATCATGGCAGGGTCTGCACTTCCACCGACAGGACCGCGGGCAAATCGCGCACGATGGGCATCCAGTTGTCGCCGCCGTCGGCCGAGGCGTAGACCTGCCCGCCCGTGGTGCCGAAGTAGACGCCGCACGGGTCCATCTGGTCCACGGCCATGGCGTCGCGCAGCACGTTGACGTAGCAGTCCTGCTGGGGCAGCCCGTTGGTGAGCGCCTCCCACTCGTTGCCGCCGGTGCGGCTGCGATAGACCCGCAGCTTGCCCTCGGGCGGATAGTGCTCCGAGTCGCTCTTGATGGGCACCACGTAGATCGTGTCCGGCTCGTGCGCGTGGATGTCGACCACGAAGCCGAAATCGCTGGGCAGGTTGCCGCTCACCTCGTACCAGCGCTCGCCCGCGTTGTCCGTGCGCATGACGTCCCAATGTTTCTGCATGAAGAGCACGTCGGGGCGGGCCGGATGCATGGCGATGTGGTGCACACAGTGGCCCACCTCTGCGTTGGGGTCGGGGATGTAGTCGGAGATCAAGCCCTGGTTGATGGGCAGCCACGTCGCGCCGCCGTCGTCGGTGCGGAAGCTGCCCGCGGCCGAAATGGCAATGTACATGCGCTGGTCGTTGCTCCGGATCCAGCACGATACTGTGGAGGCACATCCCGCCCGCGCCCGGCTGCCACAGGGGCGGTGCCGTGCTGGCGCAAGCCGGACAACTCATGCCAGCTTTGTCCGCCGTCGGTGGTGCGGAAAAGCGCGGCGTCTTCCACCCCGGCGTAGACCGTGTCCGGGTCGGTGAGCGACGGTTCCAGATGCCACACCCGGGTGAACTCCCACGGATGGGCGGTGCCGTCGTACCACTGGTGGGTGCCGGGCACGCCGTCGTAGACGAACTCGTTGCCGACCGTCTCCCAGTTTTTGCCGCCGTCGTCGGTCCGGTGAATCACCTGGCCGAACCAGCCGCTGGATTGGGGCCGCGAAAATGCGGTTGGGATCGACCGGCGATCCCTTCATGTGGTAGATCTCCCAGCCGCCGAAGAGCGGACCGGTCACGTCCCATTGCTTGCGTGCACCGTCCGCCGTCAATATAAAGCGCCTTTGCGCGTTCCTACCAGCACTCGGAACTTGTGACATGATCTCTCTCCTTGTGTGAGCAAACGCGGAAGCCGCACGCCAAAGGCCTTGCGGCTGCACCATTTGAACATTCGTTCGCTCACGTCAATAGCCAATTTTCGCAGCGGATGCATCTCAATTTATGGGTAGACGTCCGTTCAATTCGCACGCCTCGTGCGAACGCCGCAATGGCCCCAGCCTAGGCAAAGCGGCTCGCACGAGGACGTGCGAACTGGAACAGGCAGAACGATGTTGTTGTCCTCCAGATTGGGATAGATGCGTTCCTGCAGCGAGTGCAGGGGTCACGGCAGCCGCGCCACAGATTCGCGCAGGACCAGTTCGGTGGTGAAGACGGGGAGTTCGATGGCTTTGCCCTTGAGCAACTGGAGCATGGCATTGGCCGCGGTCTCGCCCATCTCCGCGGCCGGCTGGTTCACCGTGGTCAGCGGCGGGATCATGTAGGCGGCGTCGGCCACGTTATCGAAGCCGATCAGCGTCACGTCCTGGGGCACACGGATGCCGCGCCGGTGCAGCGCCAGACGTGCGCCGGCCGCCATCTGATCGTTGGCCGCAAAGATGGCGCTGAACAGTGCGCCCCGGGTGAAGAGCATCTCCACGGCCAGCAGGCCCGACTGGCTGAGAAAGTCGCCTTCGATAATCCAGTCGCCGTTCACCGCAATGCCCGCATCCTCCAGCGCATGCACGTACCCGTCCCGGCGCGCGGCGGCATCGTCATGGGCGAGGGCGCCGGCGATGTGGGCGATGCGCCGGTGGCCGTTGTCCAGCAGATAGCGCGTGGCATCGTAGGCGGCCTGGAAATTGTCCACCCAAAGACAGCGGTCGGCCAGTTCCGCCACCTTGCGCCCGACCACGATGAGCGGCGCCTGCGCGGCCACCTTGGCCAGCGTCGCGCCGTCGCTGTAGCCGCCCACCACGATGATGCCGTCCACCTGGCGGCCCAACATGGTGCGCAGCGCCTCTTCCTCGCTGGCGCGCGCCCAGCGCCCGTCGGTGAAGATGGCGCTGTAACCGCTGCCGTCCAGCCCCTGGAGAATACCGCGCAGGATGGCATCGTAAAACGGGCTGCCGAAGTTTTGGGTCAGCACCCCAATGGTCATGGACTGACCGCCGGCCAGGCCGCGCGCAAAGATGTTCGGTTGATAGTCCAGATCGGACATGGCTTGGAGCACCGCCGCGCGCTTGTCGTCGGCAACGCGCGCCGTGCTCGTCAGCACCCGGGAAACCGTGCTCTTGGAGACATTGGCCCGGGCCGCGATGTCCTCAATGGTGACCTTTTTGTTCTGTTCCATGCTCGCTCCTTGACATTAAGGATATATCACGAAACCGTTTTCATCAAACATTCAAATATCCACCAGGATTGACAATCTCCAGGCAGGCGTGTTACCCTGTATGAAACCGCTTTCAAACAAATGAGCAAACCGATTGGACCGGCAGCATCTCTGTTTCCCACACGTCCCGCCCTCGCAGGCGCACGACGCGTGATCCATACCGTCTGTCAGAACAAATTCGACGCAGATAACCGCACTACCCAACAACCCAAGGAGTCATGCACATGAACTTCAACAGACGTATGCCCGGATGGGCGCTCGGCACGCTCGTGTTGGCCGGCGTCCTGGCCGTTGCGGCCCTCTTCACCGCCCGCGCATTTGCCGCGTCCGGCGTCGTGCTCGCCGACTTTGAGGGCGGCGCGCCCGCCGGTTGGTTCACGTACGCAGGCGGCAGCACCGTGGACACCGTCACCCAGGTGGTGGGCGCGGGCGACGCGCTGGCCCTGCCCGATCAGGCCGGCGACAACGAAATCCTGGCCGCCACGTACAACATCGTCGACTTCGGCGGCTTCGGCCAGGACATCGCCGTCAGCGCCGGCGGCCCCCAGGACTGGAGCAACTTCCCCTCCTTCGACTTCTGGTTCTACGGCACCGGCAGCGGCCTCACCTACCAGGCCGAGATCTCGGACAACCGCTCGGACCCCAACACGGACACGTCCGAACGGTTCGACTACGAGTTCACCGACACCACGGCCGGCTGGCAGTTCATCAGCATTCCCTTCGCCGACTTCACCCGGGCCACCGACTTCCAGCCCGCCGGCGCGCCGGACGACGGCTTCACCTTGACCGAAATCTGGGCCTGGGCCATCGTGTTGCCCGTGGGCAATGACACGGTTTACTTCGACAACTTCGCCCTGGGCGAGCACGTGGTGGACGACTTCGAGTCCGGCCTGCCCAGCGGCGTGGACGGCGACGGCATCGCCGTGGGCTTCTACACCTTCAGCGACGGCAGCCCCGTGGCCATCACCACCACGACCACGCTGCCCGCGCCCGTCCCCGGCATCGGCGATCCCAACGCGGTCCTGCGCATGGACGCGGACATCGTGGCCTACGCCGGTTTCATCCACGGCTTCACCAACGACACGGCCGACACGTGGGTGACCCAGGATTGGAGCACCTACGCCGGCATGCGCTTCTGGTTCTATGGCGAAAACAGCGGCACAGATCTCTTCGTGGACATCCTGGACAACCGCAGCCCCGGGTCGACCAGCGACGACGCCGAACGCTGGACCGTCGCCTTCAAGGACGACTTCAGCGGCTGGCAGGTGGTCGAACTGCCCTTTGCCGATTTCACCCGCAAGGAGATCGGCAACGGCGCGCCCAACGACGGCCTGACCTTGACCGAGATGCACGGCTGGGCCTTCGGCGCGCTCAACACCGGCGGCCCGCGCAGCTTTTACCTGGACAACGTGACGCTCTACGGCATCGCCAAACCGCCGGAGCTGGCCGTCAGCTTCGCGGCGGGCAACTTCAACATCACCGAAGGCACGACCGGCGACGTGGTGGTGCGCCTCAACCGCCCCATGACCGACGGCGATCCCGCGCAGGTTGCGGTGGACTACAGCACCGAACCGGGCACGGCCATCCCCGGCCGCGACTACACCCCGACCTCGGGCACGCTGACCTTCGTCAAGGATGGGCCGAGCGAGCAGAGCTTTGCGCTGGAGACCTTCGGCGACAACAAGGCGCTGGGCAACACGCGCGTCGTCCTGCGCCTCTCCAACTTCATCAGCGTCACC
>JAWKOK010000007.1:0-129238 GCA_041391205.1 Caldilineaceae bacterium | reverse complement strand
TGTCGGGGATGATGTTGTCGGCGGTGCCGCCGTGGATGGTGCCGATGGTGACCACGCCCGACTCCAGCGGGTCCAGCCGGCGGCTCACCACCTGCTGCACCGCGTTGATGACCAGCCCGGCCAGCGCGATGGGATCGATGGTCGACTGGGGCCGCGCCGCGTGGCCGCCCGAGCCGATGATCTCCAGGCGGAACATGTCGGCCGCAGCCATCATGGGACCGGGGCGGGTGGCCACGTGGCCCACGTCCAGCGTGGGGTTCACGTGCAGGCCGAAGACCGCGTCCAGGCCGTTCAGCGCCCCCTCCTCCACCATGCGCATGCCGCCCGACTTGTTCTCGGCGTCCTGGGCTTCTTCGCTGGGCTGGAAGAGCAGACGCACGCTGCCGGGCAGGCGTCCCTGATCGGCCAGTTCCTTGAGAATGGTGGCCGCGCCCAGCAGGATGGCCGTGTGCGCGTCGTGGCCGCAGGCGTGCATGATGCCCGGGCGCGTGCTGTCGAACTCGGTGCCGTTGATCTCCTGGATGGGCAGCGCGTCCATGTCGGCGCGCAAGCCGACCACCGGCCCGGCATTCCCTTTGATGTGGCCGACCACGCCGGTCTTGGCCACCTCAGTCTCGGTGGGCACGCCCAGGTCGATGAGCGTGGCGTTGACCAGCGCGGCGGTGCGGTGCTCGTCGAAGGTCAACTCGGGGTAGCGGTGGATGGTGCGCCGCCAGGAGCGGATCTGCTCCTGGACCGCCTCGGCACGTTGAAGGATTTCCTCGCGGGTAACGGGTTGGCTCATGGGTCTCTATCCTCTGCAATGGCGCAGCCGCTCGCCGGCGGTGCGTCGTTTTGGTGTCGTCGGGCGCGTCCATGTCACATGCGCGCTGGTGAGAACATTATACTCGCGCCCAACATGGCGACCAACCGGCTCCGGCAGGCGACGGGGAAGCCGTCCTACAAATTTCGTATGGCGGGGCGTTCGAAGCGCAACAGGCGCAGTGTACCGACCGGCGCTGAATAGTCGGCATCGATTTCGCCCCGGGCGGCAAAACCCGCCTGGGCATAATAGCAGCGCAGAAACGCGTTATCGGCCATGCAGTCCAAGCGCACGTACGTCCGACCCATGCGGTGCGCAACCGTGTTCGCCCACGCGAGCAAGGCCGTGCCGACGCCCGCATGCGCCCAGTCACGCCGCACGGCCAGCGTGTTCACGTAGACCGCGTCGTCCACTTTCACCTCGGGCCACACGATGGGGTCTGCCGGAAGGATGCGGAGTGTGCCCACCAGTTCGGTCTCCGCATAGGCCAGCCAGACTTCACCGCCCGCGACTGCCTGCCTGTAGTAATCAGTCGCGCGCCGGAAGTCGCCCGGTCGCCACTGTGCGATGCCGTGCGCATGCAACCACACAGCGATCTCTTCGAAGGAAGTCGAGATAGAGTTCAAGTTGCCCGGGTTGGGCGCGGATGAAATCTGGTTGCGGCGGCGATGGCTTTGGCGATGGATTGGTTCATGTTCACATGCATGCTATCATCTGGCTGTCGCCGATGACTAGGCATGTGGAAACAGCGCCTTGGAACATCGGCCTCGCCCGCAGAGATACTCCTACCGAGCACATAGAATGGCAACGCTTACAGATTCTGACTCCCCGGACGACAAGCACAGCCGCTTGAAGGCATTGGCCGAGCGTCGCAACATCAGCATGAACAAACTCTTCGAAGAGCTGTCCACCCAAGCGCTGGCCGAGTTCGACAGCGAAGTTCGCTTCCGCGCTGTGCCCGTCGGGCAGCCCCGAGCGGGGCCTGGCGATCCTGGAGAAACTGGACACCTACTTCGCCGAGAATCCCGCCGAAGACACATAGTTCATTGCGGCGGAAATGCCACGGCGGAAATTCGGTTTCTCTACCGCAGGAGGAAACCATTGGACCATTTCCGCCAGAGTTTTGTAACCTGCAACACGCAGGACGAGACATCCACGTTTCGCATCACGTTTCACGCCCCACAAATCCAGCACCCACCCTGCAATAAACGCAGCCTGCTTCTCCCGCACGTGTTCGTGAAAGTGGACATGGTCGCAGTAGAGGTCCAGCCCCGGAGTTGCGTGAACGTATACAGATCGATGATCAGCACACCCGCCGCAGCCATGACGGCGTCGGCCGCGGCATTATTGCGCATCACAGTCGGCGGCGAAGCGATGAAAGGCCATGTCCGGGCGATTGTGCACCGTTCATCGCACGGCGTGGTGCGGATCCCAGACAGACGCGGGCAGCGTCTCGGTAGGCCGACGATCGCGCGCAGGTTGGCCGCGTACTGGTCAGCAGCCTGCCGCGCCGGTCGCGGGATCAGTCTTGATGTCATGCAGCCCGCATTGACCAGCAGCAGGTCCGCGTCCAGGTCGCCGGCCGCGACCTTGGCCGCCTAGCGCGCACCATCCCCGAGTCGCCGCCGTTCGCCCCTTGCGGGATTGTCAGGTTGAGCAACGCCTCGTCCTCGCCTTGCGCGCGTAGGTCATGACACCGTCCAGAGTAGGCCTGCAAGTACGGGCCGTAGTGGAGGAGATGCTGTCGCCGATGAGATAGAGGTGCATGAACGAGTCTCCAACTTGGTGAGCACACGGTTGACACGGTCTGCTAGTGTAATGGAAAGTGAACCGTCGGTAAAGCAGCGAAATGAGGCGCGACATGACCTACAAGAGCATGGTCGTCACCCGGCGCGGCGGACTGGACGCAGTGCAGATCGAGGAGAGGCCGGTGCGTTCGCCCGCGGCCGGCCAGGCGCGCATCAAGGTGATGGCCACGCCCGTGGTGCGAAGACGGCGTGGCCAGCCGCGTGGGCAACCGGCCGCTCCTGGCCAAGCCGCCGCTCGTGCCGGGCTACGCCGTGCTGGGCGACGTGGACGCGGTGGGCGAAGGCGTCACCGACGTGCGGCCCGGCGACCGGGTGGCCGCGCTCACCCAATTCGGCGGCCATGCGCAGATGATCGAGTGGCCGGCGGATGACCTCGTCCGTGCCGCCTGCGCTTGACCCGGCCCGGGCTGTGGTGCTCATCCTCAACTATCTCGTGGCCTACCAGGTATTGCATCGGGTGGTGCAGGCGCAGCCAGGCGACAAAGGCGCTCATCATCGGCGCCAGCGGCGGCGACAGGCATACGTTCCTGGATCTGGGGCGACTGGCCGGTTTGACCATGTACGGATTGGCGTCGGCCCCCAAGCATCCGATTCTAGAAGTGTAACCACGCCCATCGACTACCGGACGCAGGATGTGGTGCAGGTGCTGCGGCAGGCGGAAGCGCAGGGATCGACTATGTCTTCAACGGCATGGGCGAGGTACTTTGAGCGGGGGCTGGCAGTGCTGCGGCGAGGCGGCGTGCTGGTCCACTGGCGGGCCGCAGAGTTTCGCGTTTTCTGCTGGCGGGCAAGCTGCTGCTCTACAACGTGCTGCCCAACGGCAAGCGCATCAAAGGCTACGGCACCACATCAGGGCGACGTGACATGATGCAAGAAGACTGGACCGCCCTCTTCAACCTGCTGGCCGCCGACGGGCATCCCACCCCCACCATCGCCAGACCTTCCCGCTGCTTGACGCCGTCCAAGCATACCGGCTGCTGGAAAGCGGCGCGGTCGCAGGCAACATCGTGCTGCTCGCCGCCGGAGGTGATGTGAGGGGCGATGTCCGGGGAGTGTGCACGCCCACGTGCGCCGCCGAGCGTGGCTCACTACTTGCGCTTGGCAACGCTCTAACCAGAGTACATACCAAAGATAGCGAATTCAACGCCATTCCCACATTTGTCCTTTTTTGTGCTACACTAGCGACATGGAAAGATCCCCCGTCAAATTGCTGGAATATCTCGATGAGCAAGGGCGCAATCCCTTCCGTGAGTGGCTGGAAGGGCTACTTTGATACCAAACGCACGCCCACATTCGTGCTCGACTCAACCGTGTGCGCCTCGGCAACTTTGGTGACAGCAAGGTGTCGGCGGTGGCGTCTTTGAACTACGCATCCCATACGGGCGGGCTACCGTATCTACTTCGGGCGCGACGGCGACAAAGTCGTGATTCTCTTGACCGGCGGTGACAAGCGTAGACGGCACGTGACATCGCATTGGCCCAGACACTCTGGGACGACTATCGGCGGAGGAAGCCATGAGCCAACTCACGGCCAACTACGAAGAAGGATTACGGCGTTGACGGACCCAGCAGAGGCGGCCGCCTATCTCAACCTGCGCTGGCGGAGGACGACCAAGAGATCTTTCTGCTGGCCCCGCGACATCGCCACGGCCCGCGGCCCGACCCACCCTGGCCGAGAGAGTCAACTCAACCGGGAAAACCTCTACCGCATGCTCTCCCACGTGGCAATCCTCAACTCGCCAGCCTCAACACGCTGTTGCACAGCATGGGCTTGCGGTTGGCGGTGATGGGCGCAGGGTGACCGCTGATTGCAGGTACGCACGCTATCGTGCGCAGCTTTGAAGCAATTTCAAGACGGGCAGTTACCCAGGGTGATTGTCAACGGTCATTTGGTACGGCACGAGCGCACGAAAGTATCGGGGTGAGTTCAAGACGCTTGCTGCCGAGCGATCGCTTGCTCCTGAGATATCGTTTTGAATATGTGAAGGTCAACCCATTCATCTTCCGGTAGTCTTGACAGCCGTTCAAACATTGAGCTTAGGGCAATCGCCTCCCAGCGTGGCATGTCACGGCAAACGGTACCACTGGAAACCGTCTGGTAAATTCGCATTGCAGTGCTCCGCCGTGCTTGCGATATGATCGCTCTTGTATAGATCGGTCATCCGCAGTCCGTGATTGAGCATCAGCTCAAGCAGCACTCTGCATGGTACTCTGGTTCGTCAGTCTGTTGCAGTTCTCCCAGTGTCGATATCTATCCATTGAATCCTGTCCGCCGCCTTGTCGCGAAGGCGTCTCAATGTAGTAGCCAAAGGCAAGGTCATCATGCGTGTACACAAAAAGCTTCGCGCAGGGCAGTGGCGCGTCAAAGTCATATTTGTCGGGGCGAGCGAGATGTAGTTCCAAACGCCGCCGTACAGCCCAAGATTGAAACGATACGCCGGTTTGAGTTCGTAGATGGTCCCTCAAGACACCGCCCAATGCATCACGACCTCGCCATGAGGATCCTTCGAGCGAGCCAAAATCGGCGGCGCTGAATCCATCAAATTTCGGGTTGTGTCCACCTGTTCTCCCGCCATCACGCAGTACATGTTTGTCATGTTGACTGCGTAGTCGCTCATCTTCTGCAATATCGTCTTCAATTTCCAAGTTGTCGAGGATTCTTTGCTGTGTTGAGATATCCGTACGGATGGTCTTTCCTGAGGTGTACCGAATCGTCATCTCATCGCCATGAATGTCGATAACCTGATATTCACCTTCGCGGTTTCGATAATGGTGCAAGTTTGAATGAATGAGCCATCTCTCCGTATCCCGTTGCACTTGTGGTTGAGACGTTGCCTGGAATTTTACCCTCGAAAGACCTGCGGACCAATCGGTCCAAAATCCTTGGACTCCGATCCTCGGAGATCTTCCGCAATCTGCTTGATCCGCACGCCTCATTTTTTCACTGGAACCGTGCAGACACTTCTTCCCTGCCGGCACCCTGAAACCGTACTGCTTCAGCCGATTGCGCATCCGATAGCCTTGGATCACAGAAAACGTTACCGTTCCTCTTTCGGCATCGATTTGCTTCATCCATTTCACTTGAGGTCCGCCCTTTTCAATAGTACGACTTGTCGATTCGTCCTACCGGAATTCCTCGAAGAAATCGTAATCCACATCCGTGCTTTCTTTGGCTTCAGTCCCAACTCCAACGACTCAAACAAATCGACAAGTTTCTCTCCATCTACAAGTTCGATAGGGACTACACCGTACGCGGACAGCCTCGCTTCGCGCTCGCGTGAGAATGAACCTGTCGTCATGATGATGCCTTTATCGGCACGGCCCATCATCGCGCCACAAATCGCGGACCTGTGACGCCGACACCGTACCAACATATCTCTTGCACTGAAAAAGTACCTTGAAGCTCACAAATGGCGTCATCTGCAACACTCCAATGCCATCGATGCCGCCATCACCTGTACGCCCAGTGACTGTGACCCGCTCGAACCCAGACTCACGCAGCAATCGCTGGCAAGAGGCGTTCAAAACCAGTGGCTGACAATGACTGCAAGACGGTCATAGGATTCTGTCTGATAATCGCCGCTTTCCGGATCTGGTTTTTCCGTATCCACTACAGTTTTCGCTGAATTCGTTTGTTGATTGTTCTGAGGACATTTCCTCGCATTACTTGTTTGAAGATGCCAGTGCCTTTTTTCGATCAATCGGCTCAGCTTGACGGCGCTTTCGGTAAGACTCAGACTCCACGAACTGAAGAATCGATATACCCCGCGCGCACCAAATAGAATCTAGCCCAGTCAATCTGATTGCTGAATCTTGGGACACCGCCTTCGGTTACCACTTCCTGCTCAGTTTCCGAGACATTCAGTCTTTCTGCAATGATATCCTTGACTTCAGTGGGACGACCGGAACCGCCAAGTTCCTTCAACGCGTCGATCACGGATCCGAAGTACTTCGTGAATTGTGGTCCACTTCCGGTGCGTTTTGCCACAACCTATTTCCTCTTCTATTAACACCTGGTCGCCGTCTACGGCGAAGTATGCAAAGAAAGCAACACAGTCTTGATGTATCACTAATCAAAACTATACAACCTGGTCCGCATTTTTCAAACCGTCCGTTTTTGCTGGTCTCCACCCCAAACATTGACGCGCGCCCCCAATTCCCCGTACAATACCCGCACATCTGTGCCCGTTTCGCGCATATGTGCACAACGCACCCCGCTAACCGACAGGAATCGACCATGACCAGCCACCCTTCCGGCCCCTTCGCGGGCCTTGACCCGGCGCAACTCGAGGCGATGTTGCACCAGATGCTGCTCATCCGCGCCTTTGAGGAGACCGCCGAAGAACTCTACTTCCAGGGCATGATCCACGGCACCATGCACCTCTCCATCGGCCAGGAAGGCTCGGCCGTGGGGTCCATCGCCGCGCTGCGTCGCGACGACTACATCCTCAGCACCCACCGCGGCCACGGCCACTGCATCGCCAAGGGCGCGCAGGTGGGCGGCATGATGGCCGAGTTCATGGGCAAGGAGACCGGCTACTGCCGCGGCCGCGGCGGCTCCATGCACATGGCCGACGTGGCCACCGGCAACCTGGGGGCCAACGGCATCGTCGCCGGCGGCGTGCCCATGGCCGCGGGCGTGGGCCTGAGCATCCAGATGCAGCGGCAGGAGAAGGTCATCCTCGTCTTTTTCGGCGACGGCGCGGCCAACGAAGGCGCCTTCCACGAGAGCCTCAACCTGGCCTCCATCTGGAACCTGCCCGTCATCTACCTCTGCGAAAACAACCAGTACGCCATGTCCATGTCCGTGGCCCGCTCCATGAACGTGGACGACGTGAGCGCCCGGGCCGCGTCCTACAACATCCCCGGCGTGACGGTGGACGGCAACGACACCATCGCCGTGTACGCGGCCACGCTTGCAGCCGCGGAACGGGCGCGCAGCGGCGGCGGTCCCACCCTCATCGAGGCCAAGACCTACCGCTACAAGGGCCACAGCAAGAGCGACAAGCAGCGCTACCGCACCAAGGAAGAGGTGCAGGAGTGGCAGGAGAAGGACCCCATCGGCCGCCTGAGCCGGCAGATGATCGACGCCGGCCTGCTGACCGACGCCGACCTCACCGCGCTGGAGCAGCGCGTGGCCGACGAGATCCAGGAAGCCATCGCCTATGCCCAGGCCAGCCCCGACCCGGACCCGGCCAGCATCATGGAAGGAGTCTACGCATGAGCCGTGAATTGACCTATGCCGAAGCCGTGCGCGAGGCCATGGACATCGCCATGGAACGCGACCCGCGCGTCTTCCTCTTCGGCGAAGACGTGGGCGTCTACGGCGGCGCCTTCGGCGTGAGCGACGGCCTCTTCCAGAAGTACGGGCCTGAACGGGTGCGCGACACGCCCATCTCCGAGGCCGTCATCGCGGGCGTGGCCACCGGCGCGGCCATGACCGGCATGCGCCCCATCGCCGAAATCCAGTTCATGGACTTCATCACCCTCTCCATGGAACAGTTGGTGCTCCAGGCGGCCAAGCTGCGCTTCATGCTGGGCGGCAAGGTGGAGGTGCCCTTCGTCCTGCGCACGCCCGCGGGCGCGGGCACCGGCGCGGCCGCGCAACACTCGGAGAGCCTGGAAAACTGGTTCGTCCACGTGCCCGGCATCAAAGTCGTCATGCCCTCGTCGCCGGCCGACGCCAAGGGCCTGCTCCTGGGCGCGATCGAAGACCCCAACCCGGTCATCTTTGTGGAGCACAAGCTGCTCTACCGCACCAAAGGCCCGGTGCCCGAGGGCTACACGCCCCTGCCCCTGAGCAAGAGCGAAGTCAAGCGCGAGGGCACGGACCTGACCATTGTGGCCACGTCGCTCATGGTGATGCGTGCGCTGGAAGCCGCCGAGATTCTGGCCGAGGAGGGCATCAGCGTGGAGGTGGTGGACCCGCGCACGCTCAAGCCCCTGGACGAGGGTCCCATCGTGCAGTCGGTGGTCAAGACCGGGCGCGTGCTCATCGTCCACGAGGCGGTGCGCACCGGCGGCTACGGCGGCGAACTGGCCGCGGTCATCGCCGAATCGGAGGCGTTCGACTACCTGGACGCGCCCATCAAGCGGCTGGCCGGGCTGGACATCCCCGTGCCCTACAACCGGGATCTGGAGCGGCAGATGGTGCCGCAGGTGGACAATATTGTTACCACTGCGCGCAAGTTGGTCCGGGAGGGACGCTGATGGCCACACCGGTGATCATGCCCAAGTTCGGCATGGCGCAGGAGGAGGGCACCATTCTGCGCTGGCACAAGGCCGAGGGCGACCACGTACACAAGGGCGATGTCATTCTCGAAGTGATGACCGACAAGGTCGACATGGAGGCGGAGGCGCTGCGCGACGGCATTCTCGCCGGTGTGCGCTACGGGCCTGACACCACCCTGCCCGTGACCACGGTGCTTTGCCTACCTGCTGGAGCCGGGCGAGGCGCTGCCTGCGGACGCGGACACGCCGGCCGCAGACACCGCGCCGCCGGCGGCTGGAGACCGCCGCGTCACCTGCGGGCCAAGGGATCAAAGCCAGCCCGTGGCGCAACGGTGGCGGCCGACGCGGCGTGGACCTGCGCACGGTCCAGGGCAGCGGGCCGGGCGGCCGCGTATCCAGCGCGTGCCGATGTGGAGGCCGTGTTGGCGGGCCGTTTCCCAGGCGGAGACGGTCACGCCGCGGACGGTGCGGGCGACGCCGCGCGCGCCGCTGCGCGAGGAAGGCGTGGATTTGGCGGCCGGCGGGCACTGGTCCCAAAGCGCGGTGCAGGCGGACGATGTGCGGACGTTTGCGGCTGCGGTCGCTTCGGCGCACACGGGAACGTCTGAAGACGTCACTACGGACGCGACGACGGCGCGGTGCGCTGCTGCGGGGCATGCGCAAGACCATCGCCACGCCTGACGCAGAGTTGGCAGAGCGGTTCCCACGTCACCTTCACCAGCAGCATCGACATGACCCGGGCCGAGGCTCTGCGCTGCGCCTGCGCGACGAGGTGGAGACAAGCGGCGACGTCACGCCCACGATCCTCATCGCCAAGGCCGTCGTTAGGTCGTGCCGATGCGGCATCCGCGCTTCTCAATGCCTGGCTGCACGAGGACGGGCGATCTTGTGCTGACCGAGCACGGCACGTCAACCTGGGCATGGCCGTGGCGCTGGAGGACGGCCTCATCGTGCCCGCGGTCAAGGACGCAGACGCTGGGACTGGCCGGGCTGGCCCAGGCCGTGGCTGCGCTGTCCCAACGGGCGCGGGCGGGTGAGTTGGCCCCGGCCGACGTCATGGACGGCACCTTTACGATTTCGAATCTGGGCATGTATCCCATCGACCACTTCACGGCCATCATCAACCCGCCCCAGGTAGCCATCCTGGCCGTAGGGCGCACGCAGGTGCAGCCGGTGTGGGACGGCGCGGCCTTCCAGCCCACGCCCGTCATGCAGGTGACGCTGGCCGCCGATCACCGCGCGGTGGACGGCGCTGTCGCAGCCGCGTTCCTCGGCGAGATCAAGCGGCTGCTGGAAGAGCCGGCGCGGATGTTGGTGTAGAAGTGAAAAAGTAGCGGGTACGTGAAGATAACAAGGTGATTGCGCCCTTGCGCATGTGCCCGAATCGTCTTGGTCACGTCGAATCGTAGTCGCGACTGTCATCCGAACGCAGTCTTTCGATGGCCATTTCGACGATCGTGTCAGTGACAAACAGCGAACTGGTCATCTGCAGACGTCGCAACAGCGTCTCTGCCTCACCATGCTCGATGTTGTGCATGTGAAAGGCGCGGATGATGACGCCGAGGGAACCAACGGGCTGCACACCAAGCTGCTTAGCCGCATCACGTACCGCAAGATCGTCAGTCAAGAGTGTATTGATCCCGTCACGGGCGCACAGCGCGAGACAGGCCCGTTCACCGAGATGGAGATGATGCAACGCATTCGTTGCAACAAAATGGTCGCATTCATCGTGGGATACGGTCACGCGGCGAAGGCTTGACAAGACACGCAGGTTGTCTGTGTGGACGCGGCCATGTCCAACCGTTTCCTCCCAGACTTGTTCGGGCACGTAGAGAGGGTCAAACGATGCGAGAAATTTCAGCGCATCGATCTCTTGCAGGTGGATCAACGGGCCGGCATCGGCAACAACTGGGATTACGCTTGTTGTCCCCAAGCTACATCCTCCAGCATGGCGGCACGCTGACGCTCTGCCAATTCAACGAGGTCAATGCCCACGACATCGACGGCTTCCTCGCGCGCGATCTCATCGCGTAGGTAACGACCGAGAATCCAATTTTGCCACATCTGACGCAGCCCTGTGCGCATTGCTTCAGCCATCACGTCAGCTTCTGATTTGTTGGTTTCTTTGACAAGTTTTTCCAGGTAGATCATCGTCTCCGTCATTGACAAGCTCCTCGTGGTCCCACGCGTTGGTCCAGACTCTTGTCCGAATTATAGCACGAAAACAGGCCAAGATCGTTCGGTAAGTTGCCGGGCCGGCGAAACTGTCGCATTCTACGCGACAAGTCCGACTTCTGCGAGAAGTCGGACTTGTTTCAAAGCAGACCTTGCTCACGCATCCAGAATCAGGGTCAACTCGGTGAGGAACGTGTCGGCGATCATGGCCGTGTCGGCCACGCGCCATTTGCGGTCGCGGGCGGAGATGGGACCCAGGTCCACGTTCCAGGCACGGGAGAGGGCCACGGCCGCGTCATGGCGGGCGAGCTTGCCGTCCAGGAACGCGACGAGGATGGGGGCGCCTTTTGTGCGCAGGAAATCCTGATCGAAGAGGGCCGACTCGTCAGTCGCATAACGCTGGGCCGTGCGCCGGTGCGCCGTGCTGACGGCCTTTTCCAGGCTGGTTTCGGGGTCGACGTTTGTGCCGAAGAAGCGGGCAATCGTCTCGATGAACGTGGTGGAGGTCGTCATGGTGGCATTCCCTTTTGGATGACGCCGGCCGTGTTGTGCGGCCCGGCTTGGCTCGTGACTGCTGTCTGTTGATAGTTGACAGAGTACGCGAGCGGCGTCGCGGGAACGTCGCGGAGATGCCCACGGTTGAAACCGCTGCGAACAGCGAAAAGTCGCCTCAGCGACTTGGTCATCCCGCGTGGCGTAGGCCATGGCGGCGATTGGACGCCTCCAGAGCCGGCGGGTCACATCCGCCGAGATCTACAGCGAGATTCCGTGGGCGCCGCCGGTGTCCGGGCCGGCCGTCCGCAGCCGCGCCACATCCTGCATGGGCGGCAGGCCGAAGAGCCGTTTGTACTCCCGGCTGAAGTGGGAGGCGTCGTCGTAGCCCACCGGAAGGCGGTGCTGGCGGCGTCCAGTTGCTCGTTGAGCAGGAGCCAACGCTTCCTGGAGCATGCGCGCTTCTGAAATTGGAGCGGACTCAATCCGGTGACGGCCTTGAAGTGGTGGTGAAAGCTGGAGACGCTCATCCCCAGATCGCCGGCCACGATGCTCCATGCGCAGGTTGCGGTCGTACTCGCGGCGAAAGCGGCCGATGGCGTTGACGATGCGGTGGGGTGTTGCGTGGCTGCTGCGTTGCGGCCGACACCTCTGCCCTTGACGCCCAGTGCGTGAACAGTTCGCGCCGGTCAGCGGCGCCAAGAAAACGACTCTGCGGTCAAACAGAGCGCCAGCATACTGCAGCGTCGGCGATCAGCGTCCAGCGCCCACGGTGCTGGCTCATCGTTCACGCCGCTCCGGCGGTGCGGGCGCCGCGCTATCAACACGGCGCCGACGGGCGCCGGGTTCGACTGCGAAGCGATGGGGCTGCGCCGCGGAGGCCTCCAACACGTACCCGACCAGCGGCAACTCGGCGTGGCGCCATTGATGTGGGCCAGGTCCTCTCGGTAACCCGTTTCCCCAAGAAGAGACCTCCTTGCTGCCCTGGGCAATGACGCAGAACTGCGGGATCGTAGACGGTCAGCAGCGGCTCGCGGGGTCTGAACCCAGACGATGCAGCAGCACGCCCCGGCAAAGGTTCGAGCGTGCCGTCTTCCCGGAAGAATGCGGCCAACCGCGCGCAGTTCGCGATAACGCGGCCGTGGCGCCGTTCTTCTGCGGAAACATCATGATGGTTTCCGTTTGCGTGGTGGCGGTCGGTTGATGTCTGCTGCGCGCTTGCGCCGTCCCATGGCGGCCTCCCTGGTGAACCTTTGCAGGATTGTGCAAGAATCTCCAAGAATTGTTATACCACTCACCGCACGGATGTCATAAGATCGTGTTTGTTGACAGCTGAGCGCGTAGTGGACGCCGGCCAGGCCGTTTCCCGTCGTGGTATGTACGCCGCAATGATAGCGGTATCACAATCTGGAGATGAAACAATGCAAAAACGAACACTGGGCCACAGCGGCCTGGAAGTCTCGGCCTTGGGCCTGAGGCTGCATGCGCATGACCTTCGGCGACGCCCCCCATCCCGGCACACACCAGGAGATGGTCGAACGATGATTTAGCTGACATTCGCGGCCATGGCGGATCACGGTCGTCGGCGACCGGTACTAAGGCCTCTCGCCACTTCTCTGAACTTCCCGGCCGAGGACAGGACGGTTCATTCTGGATGCAACCGTTTGATCCGTGCCGGAAAGTTGACTTGCTACGATCCTAGCAAGAAGACTTCCAACGTGACCGTAGAAAACCGACTCAATCTCAGCGACAACGTCCGCGGCATCGGCTTCGAATTGCTGGCCATTCTGACCATCTCTCCAGAACGTAGCCATCAAGTGGATCGACGGCGACTATTCAGTGTTCAAAGATCGTGACGCTGCGCAGCGTGGTCGCCATGCCCTTCACCCTGCTCTTCTTCCGGCTGGAAAACCAGGCCGCGAGCTTCCTCGACCGCGGAGCCGCCACCGGCTCAACCTGTCTGCGCGGCGCCTTGCTCTTCCTCTCCTACACCACCTTCATGATGGGGCTGGCGGCACTGCCCTGGCCGACGTGGAAGCGATCCGCTTCTCCGGCCCGCTCATGATCACCTTCTCTCGGTGGTGATGCTTGGGCAAAACAGGGTGGCCCGCGGCGGTGGTCGGCTGCTGGTCCTTCGGCGGCGTGCTGCTCATCATCCGGCCCGGCGCGACCACCTTCAACCTGGGCTCGGTCTTCGTCCTGATTTCGGTCTTCTTCTACGCGGTGGTGCATGGCGGCGCGGCGCTTGCAGACCACGGACGGCAGCGCCACCATGGCTACTACAGTTCGCTGGTCTACCTGGCGTGCTGCTGACACCGCTGGCCAGCCTCGTCGGCGCGCCGCCGACGCCCATCCCAGCATCGCGTTTCTCTTCAACGCCTGGACCATGCCGACCGCCGTGGACCTGGCGATCATGGGCGGATTGGGCATCATCTGGGCCACGTGGACGTACCTCATGGCGCGCGCCTACAGCCTGGCCCAGGCCTCGGTCGCGGCCCCATTCGAGTATGTGGCCCTGCCCATCAACATCCTGTGGGGCTTTCTCATCTGGCACGAGATCCCCACGGCGTTGACGCTGGCGGGCGCGGGGTTGACGCTGGCCAGCGGGCTGTATGTGCTCTATCGCGAGCGCACATAGCGGCCGGCAACGGAGTGGACTCCCGCAGGTCCAGCTCCCCGAATTGTGGGAATCTCAATCGTGTGTAACCGGAGCACCAAAGCGCAAGCGGAGCTTGGGCAGCACTTCGGTAGCGACACGTTCAAAGAGGGGCAATTCCGCCGGGCGCGTCGGATATTGGAGGATGATCTCGTCGTAGCCTGCGTCCAACACGCTTGCCAGGATTTCTTCAAAGGATGCGGCCGACTCGAAGGGAAACTCCATCCCCGGGTCCGGGTGGAAGTGGAGCACAGACCGACGCAGCGAGGCGGGATCGCGCCCGATCTCTACGCAGGTTGCGTCCATGGCCTGGTTCAGTTCTCGCAGCGCCGTCAATACTGCATCGGAAAACGGGTAGAGGCGCCTGGTCACGTTCCACGTGTCAGCGTGACGCGCAGCCAGCTTGCGCATGGCCGGTCGACTGGCGCCGATAGTGATGGGCGGGCGCGGCTGCTGTACGGGGCGCGGCTGCATTACCGCCTCGTGCACTGTGTAGTAGCGGCCCGCAAACGTGGCGCGTCCTTCCCGCAACAGTTGGTCGATGATGGTCACACCTTCCGCCAGACGCGCCACCCGCTTGCTCCCGGGCTCGTCGTCCACGCCGGCCATGGCATAGCTGGGATCGCGCGCACCCGGAATGCCTGCGCCCAGCCCCAACTCCAGACGTCCGCCCGAGATGTGGTCCACGGTCATGGCGCGTCGGGCCAGAAACGCGGGGTTGTGGAAGGAAATGGGCGAAATGAGCGGACCCAGACGGATTGTCGTGGTCTGAGTTGCCAGCGCGGCCAACAGCGTCCACCCGTCGAACCAGGGCAAGTCGGGCTGCATGAAATTGACCCAGTGGTCAGCCACCCAAACGTGGTCGAAGCCCAGAAGTTCCGCAGTCTGCCAGCGCTCGACCAGTTCCTCCCACAAAACCTCCTGGGGTGTGATCACCCCAAAACGAATGTCCATACCGGCTCCCATTCTGTTGAGGCCCGTGCATGTAATCATGTCGTGCCATGGTGCGTAGGGACGAAGGGGTTCTTCCACTTACGCCGAATTTGGCGCTGCGTCGACCGTGCCACGGGTGGCCGCCCATACTCGCTCAGCGGCGCGTCCACCACCTCTTCGCCCAGCGTCGAACATGGACGTCATCCAGTGGTAGAAGTTGTCGCCGCCTTGAGATCGGCGTAGAGGGTACCGCATGGCTCCTGCTTGACGTCGGCGTAGGCCGGTTGTCAATCTGGTTGGTCAACTCGTGCGGATCGTTGACCAGATCGTAGAAGTTGGTGCCGTCCGGCGGGTTGATGACCAGCTTGTGGCTGCGGGTGCGGATCATGCGCTGGGGATAGAGGGAAGTGGTGGCCGTGGAACTCGGCCAGGATGTGGTTGCGCCGATCGTCCGCCGCGTCGCCAACGCAGGAGCGGAGCCAGGCTGCGGCCCGCGTACGCGTCGGGCGACCGCCGACCAGGTCCAGGAAGGTGGCGGGCAGGTCCATGAGCGAGACGAAGCGCTCCTCCACCGCGCCGCGCGTGGCGACGACCGCCGGGCAGATGCGCCACCAGCGGCACCCGGTAGATGTCGTCGTACATGGCGGCCCCTTGTCCTGCATCTTGTGGCTGCCCACGAACGCGCCGTGGTCGCTGGCCGGTGAAAGAATTTGGTCGCGTCGGCCAGCCCGAGCGTCTGCGTCAAGATGCGCCCCACCTGTCGTCGATGAGCGTGACAGGAAGCCACAGTACATCGCAATCAATTTGCGCCACTGGTCGGGCGTGAAGCTGTCGAAGGTCCAGTGCGCGGCGTATTGACGCTGCACCGTGGGCTTGCCGGCAAAGGTCTCGGCCATGGCGGCGGCAGTGGGATGGTGTCCGGGTCGTACATGTCCGCATACTGACGGGATGTAATAGGGCAGATGCCAGGCTGAACCACTGGCACGCCAGGAAAGAGGCGCGTCTTGCGCCGCGTAGCGTTCAGCGCCTGGATGGTAGCGCTCGGCCAGGAAGTAGGGAAAGCTTGCCTCCACCGGGCCGGTGTAGATGCCGGCAATGACGTTGCCCGGCTGGCCGTTGGGGAAGACGCCGCGGATCTCGTCCCGCACCGCAAAGTGGGGATAGCCGTGCTCGTCCAGGTAGCGCAGGTAGTCGGGGTGCTGCACCGGCTGGCCCCAACCCGGATAGTGGAGACCGTCGAAGCCGAACGCGTCCGGCCCTCGCGCCGCGCCGATATGCCACTTGCCCACCGTGCCCACATTGTAGCCGGCGTCGCGCAGGTGGTAGGCGAAGCTGTCCGTGTCGGCCGGCAGCTCGGTGATGTAGCCCACGTTGCGCTCGAAGTTGGCCAGCAGCTTGTGCTCGAAGGGCAGCACGCCGGTGATGAGCGAGGCGCGCGCCGGCGTGCAGATGGCCGTGGGCGTGTACGCCTGGTCGAAGCGCACGCCGCGCGCGGCCAGGCCGTCCACGTTGGGCGTGCGGCAGATGGGATTGCCGTAGCAGCCCAGCGTGTCCACCCGCTGTTGGTCGGTGATGAGAAAGAGGATATTCGGTTGCGTCGCCATGAGGCTCTCGCTTTTATGGTTGCCAGCGCAGCCAGGTAATGGCGCGCGGCGGGATCTCCACACGCAGTTGGTCGCCATCCTGACGCGGCAGCGGTTGCGCCACGAAGGTCACCTGTTGCTGAGCCAAGGGGGTGTTGGTGCGGGTCGGACCGTCGGCCGTCATCACCTCGCAGCTTGCCAGGGTACCCAGCGCGCCGCCGGTCTCCACGGTCAGGGTCACGGCCTTGGTCAGGTGGCGGCTGACGATGGGCATCTCCACCGCGCCGTCCCGGGTGCGCACGGCCACGGCGTCCACAAAGGGCACGTCGGTGACGCTGGGGGCGGTACGCGCGCCGTGGCCCACGTCATAGCCGGCGCCGTGGAGGGTGAGGGGCAGCAGTTGCCCGTTGGCCAGCTTGGTGTACCGTTGGATGACTTCCACCTGCGGGTCAAAGTAGAGGAAGGGGCCGGCCTTGCGCAAGCAGCCGCCGTGGAAGAGCGCGGTCGCATTGTTCACCCGGATCCACTCTTTGAGCCGGATGGACATGTTCAGAAAGAGACCGGCGTAGATGGCCCCGCCCAGGTTGCCCACCTGCGGACGATCCGTGCGCCCCAGGATGCCCCACTCGGTGATGCCCACGTCGATCTGGTTGCCCGGGCGCACCTCCTCCGCCAGCGCCATGAGATCGGGCAGGTCCACCTGCTCCCAGCGCACGGTGTGGGCCATGAGCGCGCGCCACATCTGGTCTCCAGGCGTGCGGTCGCTAAAACCGTGCATGTTGCTGGGCAGCGCGTGCAGCGCGATGGACTCCAGCGTGTCGCCGCCGTCTTCCAACAGGATGCGGTGCCAGTTGTGCTCCGGCTCCACGAAGTCGAAGCAACTGCCCGTGGCCAGTAGCTCGATGGACGGGTCCACGGCGCGCATGGCCGCGGCCCATTCCCGGTAGCGCCGCGCGTTCTCCTCCGCGCCGCAGTGGCCGATCTGCCACGCGCCGTAGATCTCGTTGCCCACTTCCCACAGGGAGACGGCGTAGGGTTCGGCGTGGCCGTTTTCGGCGCGCTGCGCGCCCCACCGACTCGATGCGTCCCCGTTGACGTACTCCACCCAATCCGCGGCTTCGTACGCGTTGCCGTCGCCCATGTTGACGCAGATGTGGGGCTCGCTGTCGATCTCGGCGCAGAGGCGCAGGAACTCGTCCACGCCGAAGAAGTTGTCGTCGATGCCGTTCCACGCCGGGTTGGCGAAGGTCTGCCGCCGGTCCCACGGGCCGATGCCGTGCCAGAAGTGATAGCCGCTGACGAAGTTGCCGCCCGGGCCGCGCAGCGTCGGCGGCGCCAGCCGGCGGCACAGCTCCAGCATGTCCGGGTCGAGCCCGCCCACGTGGTCGGCCGGCAGCAGCACGACCTGGTCGATCCAGACCGTGCCGGCGCCTTCCACCTCGATGCTGAAGTCCACCGGCTCCAGCGGCTGTAGCGTTTCCTCCGGTAGCTCCAGCATAAACGGGAGCTTGGTCCAGCGATCTCTGGTCCAACTAATCAACGTGATGGCAAGAGTCGCTGCACCTAGAGTGCGGGGACGTTGCCGCAATGTGGCCATGAGCGTACCGTGCCCTAGCGCCCGCGCCCAGATATAGCCTGTATAGGTGCGACAGCGTTGATGTGGCGCAAAGATCCCCTGGCGGATGCTCACAGGGTCGCCGGTCAAATCGACCCGGATGGAATGGCCAAGTCGACCCGGCTGGCCGCCGCGCACAGCGTCATGGGGCGTGGCGGTCCAGGGGAGCGGCATGCCGTGCTCGGTCTCGTCGTCCAGGATGAGCAGCCCGAAGCCGGTCACGCGCAGGTGGGGCCGCCAGTCGGCATAGGCGTCCCGCTCCTCCGGGCTGAGGCGGTGCAGCTTCTCGGCGATGCGCCCGTTCTCCAGCAGGCCGGCCAGGTCCGCAGGCGGCAGGTTGTGCTCGGCGAAGAGCGACGGGTTCATGAGCAACTGGGCCAGCACGCCGCCTTGGGCCGAAAAGCCCAGGTGCTCGAAAAAGTTGCCGAAAATGCGCGGGTTGATGGGCGTAGTGTCGGCCTGGTCGGCATGGACCGTCAGCCGCTCTACGCCGTCGTCGCTACGCACAAAGCGGAAGCGCTCCGCCCGTCCGGGAATCTCGATACTCATGTGTTTTTCCTATCCGTGTTCATCGGTGGCTATTGCTTTCCAAACAGATCGTCATCCCTTAAGGCCTGTCATCATGACGCTCTTCAGGATCTGGCGCTGGAAGACCGAGTAGAAGAGCAGAATGGGGATGCTGGCCACGGCCGCGCCCGCCATGACCAGGCCCATCTGGTCGGTGCCGTAGGTGCCGCGCAGCACGGTCAGCCCCACGGTGAGGGTGCGCATCTCCAGCCGGTTGAGCACGATGAGCGGCCAGAAGAGGTTGTTCCACGAGCCGAGAAAGATGAAGATGGTGCGACCACCAGCCCGGCGCTTTGTCAGCGACGCTTGCACGATCTGCCAGCAGTGCGGAAGCGGCCCGCGCCGTCGATGAAGCGGCTTCCTCCAGTTCGATGGGTACGCTGAAAAGAATTGGCGCATCAGGAGAAGACGGCGAAAACGCGGCCACGCCGGGCAAGGATCACGCCTTGATAGGTGTCAGCCAGCCCCAGATTGCGCACCAGAGTGAAGGTGGGAATGAGCGTCACCTGGGCGGGAATCATGAGCGCAAAGAGCAGCGAAAAGAAGAGCGTCGCGCCGGAAAGTCAGCCGGGCAAAGCCGTAGGCGGCCATGCTACAAACGAGCAGCGACAACAGCGTCTCCACTGCCGGCGATGACGGCGCTGTTGGGAAACCAGCAGGTCTACCGTCCGGCCGCGGTGAAGATGGCACCGATAGTTGTCCAGCGTCACCGTGCTGGGGATGAACTCAATGGGCCAGGTGTAAATCTGGGATTCCGGCGTGAACAGGCACCATCATCCCGGTAGAACGGAAAGCCGACCAGGACAGCCAGCACCAGTCAGAAATGACGTAGGTGAGCACCCGACCGCCGGACGTCTTGGCCTGCGGACGCCGTTCCGTGGTAGTGATATCGGCATTGGGTATTGTCGTCGCCATAGGCGGCTCATCATACTAATGTCCATGTGCCTGACCGCAGCAGGCCCCGGTGTGTGCGCCGGACCGCGCGTGACGGCGCAACGAAACAATCAAATCGGCGCCGCTTGTGCCGAAGACCTTGCAACTGCACCAGGGTAAAGAGAATCACCATGGCCAGGCCGATGGCGATGGTCGAACCGTAGCCCATGCGATAGAAGCGCCACGCCGTTTGGGCACGGAGTAGATCAGCACGACGTAGGACACCCGCCCGGCCCGCCTTCGGTCGCTGATGTAGGGCTGGCCGAAGATCTTGAAGTGGGGAGATGAGACTGGGTGCAGCCACGAACATGATGACCGACCGCAGCAAGGGCAACGTGATGTGGCGGATCGCTTCACGTGCCGGCTCCGTCGATGCGCGGCTTCGTAGGCGTGTCAGGGGATGTTCTGCAGGCCGGCAATGTAGATGAGCATGGGGAAGCCGAGGAAGGTCCACCAGATGGTGGCGATGCTCAGCGATGGGATGACCATTCGACTGCTGGAGAGCCAGGGGACGGTCGGCAGCCCGAACCACGCCAACAGGTAGTTGACGACGCCGAACTGGGTGTTCATCATCCAGCCGAGGATGATGGCCATCACGGCCACGGACATGACCACCGGCGAGTAGAAGACCGTGCGGAAGATATCGCGCCCGATCAGCGGCTGGTCCACGCCCAGGGCCACGGCCAGCGAGAAGACGGTGTTGCCCGCCGCGGTGAGGAAGGCGAAGTAGAGCGTGTTGCGCAGGCTCAGCCACCAGAGATCGTCGGTCATGAGATCCCGGTAGTTCCCCAGCCCCACGAACGGGTGCACCGTGGCCAAGATCTCCCAGTCGAAGAAGCTCATGTAGATGCTGTAGAAGATCGGCCCCAGGGTGAAGACGCTGAAGAGCAGCATGAAGGGGGCCACAAAGAGGACATTGCCCAACGACCAGCGCCAGTCCTTCCACGTGCCGGGCGACTTGGACGGGGCGCGCTGCTTGCTGCGGTTGACGGGCATTGGCGTCTGCATGAATGGACCCTTGCTCCAAGCCGGGAAGCCGTCACCGTGGTCGCACGTGGCGACGGCTTCCCGGCCGATGATCGAACGACGGTACCGTCGGTGTCGCTATTCGGCGAAACGGTCGAGCACGTCTTGCACGCGCTGGTTGGCCGTCTGCAACGCTTCATCCACGGTGGTCACGTTGTCCCACGTGCCGCCGATCTCCGGCTCCCACGACGCCGCAATCTCATCCTTGCCGGGATGCGGCGTCTCCAAACGGCCTTGTTCCTTGAACGCATCGGCGAACACGATCACGGCCCGGTCGGCCTCGGGATCAAGTTGCTCCTGCACCGAGAAACGCGCCGGCACCTGGCCCGAACTGGCCCAGGTCAGGCCGTTGTCGGAGAGGTAGGTGATGAGCCGCTTGGCTGCGTCCAACTGCTCGCCGTCCAGCCCCTCGGGCATGTGCAACACGTGGCTGCTCATGCGCGTCGCCTTTTCCGGGCCGATCTGGATCATGGGCCAGACGTCCCAGTTGAGGCCGCTCTCCTTCATGAAGTTGAGGCCCCACGTGCCGTAGGGCAGGATCGCCAGTTGGCCGGCGCCGAAGGCCTGCAACACGTTGAAGCCCGCGGGCGGCGGCGAAACTTGATAGTCGTAGATCAGGTCATACAGATACTGGGCGGCGTCCTTGGCGGGCGCCTCGTCCAACAGGGCCTGGTCACCACTGAAGATGTCGCCGCCGTACTGCCAGAGCACGCTCTGGTAGAGGTTCTTCGGGTTGGAGACGGTGATGCCCCACTGCGCCACGTTGGACGCGTCGAAGTCGGGATCGTACGGGTGGTTGCCGTTGGCGTCCAGCGTCAGTTCCTGGGCCATCTCGATCAGTTCCTGGCCGTTGGTCGGCGGCACATCGGGGTCGAGACCGGCGGCCGTGAAGAGATCGCGGTTGATCCAGACGCCCCAGCCCAAGTTGTCCAGCGGCACGCCGTAACGCACGCCGTCAAACTCCAGGCGTTCCAGCAGTTCGGGCTTGAAGTCGTCCACGGGCAGCGTGCCGCCGTCGCCTTCAAAGAGATCGGTGGAGGGACGCAGCACGCCCTGACGCACGTAGCCGGCCGTGTTGAACTCGTGGATCACGAAGACATCCGGCGGGTCACCGGAGACCATGGCGGCCAGCAGCTTGTCATAGTAGATGCCCCACGGCATGGACTCGATGCGCACCGAGATATCGGGATTGTCGGCCACGAACTGCTCGACCATGGCCTGGAGGGTGACGCCGTCCGGGCCCGTCAAGCCGTGCCAGAAGATGAGCTGCACATCGCCCTGGCCGAGCTCGGAGACGGCGGGCGTGGGCGTGGCGTCCGCGGCCGGCGCCGCCGCTTCTGCAGGCGCCTCGGCGGGCGCTTCCTCGGCGGGCAAGGTGGGCGGCGCACCGCACGCACCAAGCAACAGGGCAAAAATCGCAGTCAATGCAAACAACAGATGGTACCGTTTCATAAGGCTCCTCTCCTCATTGAAATGAACTGCGTAACCGTGATTGTGTGCGGGTCGGTCTTCTGCGGGTTTATCAGGCAGGCACGTCAACCACGGAAATCACAAGATTCGTTCATCGCGGCGTAAATACCACGGCGGACTTTTGGCGAGTGTCGGTCTGCTAGGAACTGCCGGCAATTCCTGCCGGGATTTACTACGGTCCGGTGACGTTACGTGCTGCACGGGTTGGAAACCCGGTACTGACAGCGAGAAGTGCTCCTCAGGCACTCAGTCTGTAGTCGCTGAGGCGACTTTTCGGTGTCAGCATCGGTTTCCAACCGTGAAATCGGCAAGTGTCAACACAACGTAGTCATTGACTCATGCCGCGCCCGGTTGACTCGCGCACCATGAGACGCATGTCGACTGTCACCTGCTTGCCGTCGGGCAACGGCTCTTTTCGATGGCGCGGCGCGCAGCATCTCGAACGTGGAGCGCGCCATCTGGCGCTGCGGCAGGCGCAAGGTCGTCAACGCCGGTGTGGTGTAGCCGGCGAACGCAATGTCGTCCATGCCGGTGACCGACACCTGCTGTGGGCACGGGAATACCCCGGCTGTAAAGCGCCCGCAGCAAGCTGATGGCCATCAAGTCATTGGAGGCCACGATCGCGGTGGGGCGCACGGCCGCATCCATGGCTACAGAGTTCGTCGACCACGGCGGTATCCACATCCGCGCTTCCAGACGAAAGTCGCTCTGCAAGTAACACGGCTCCGCCAGTTCACTCCCAATGTTGCCACTCACGGCGGAACGCGCCCGCGCCCTCGGCGGAGAAGTACGCAGTCGGGCCGGGCCACGAACGCCAGCCGCCGATGCCCTGCTGCCAGCAGGTGGTCCAGCAGCGCTGCGGATTCCTGAATCGTAGTGGACCGCAATTTCGCCTTACGTCCATGGCGCGTCCGCATCCGCTGTGCCAACGGCCGCGGTCACGCCCCAGTTGAGCAACACCGTGGCGGGTCGTGCCTGGGCCAGCTTGGGCAGCAGGCCTAGGTCACGTTCGGTGGTAAAACATGAACAGGCCGTCGATGCGGTGGGTGTGCAAGTGGTCCAGATGCACCGCCAACATGGCGGGATCGTAGTTCGTGTCCAGCGTGACCAGGTCGTAGCCGGCCGTGGCCGCAGCCGCGGCGACCGTGCGCGTCAACTCGGCGAAGTAGGGATTCGTGATGTCCGACACGATCAGCCGAGCAACTGCGCCCGGACTTGAGCGCGGCGCCGTCCGGCTGGGCACATAGTTGAGTTCGGCACGGCTTGCCACACTCCGCGCCGCCGTCGGCGGGGATGCGCTCTCGTCGTTGAGCACAAGCGAGACGGCAGGACTTGGACACGTTGGCGCTTTGCGACGTCAAGCAACGTCGGTCTGGACATGGTGTGTCCACCCCAAAAGCAGCGATCTAGCGGTACAAGGTTCAGCAGGATTCAGTCGGCAACGAGCGAACAGTCCACCGATCAGGGGGAGTCGACAGGGAGCAAAGCCAAGACACATTGACGCTTTTGCGGAACGTTCCACCAAAGTATAGAGGGTGATTTCGAGGTTGTCAAGGTGAATTTTTGCGCATAAAAAGCAGCAGCTTGCCGTCCTGCAACACCGGCGCATCGTCCACATAGACCACGCCGGCATGGCGCATGTCCTTGACGATGTCCCAGTGAATGGCCGACCGGTTCACGCCGCCACACTCGTGTAGGCGCGGCCCAGGGCCACGTGGGGATGGTGCCGCCCATCTTCCTCGTCCAGGAGGATGTCCTTGCAGAAGCGGTCGATGTGGGGATTGAGGCCGAAGGCGAACTCGCCCAGCAGGCTCGCGCCGGGATCGGTGCGCACGATCTGTTGCAGGTAGTCGTCGTTGGTGGCGGCCGACGCGTGGACCAGCACGCCGTCCTCCCACGCCAGACGGATAATTCCTCTTCCATCACCCGGCCCGAGAGCACGCCGGGGAAGTCGAAGGTGATGTGGCCGTTGAGCGTTTCAAGCTGACCGGCGCAGGATTTCGCCATCGGGCATGTTGATCTTGCCGTCGAAGACCAGCCACCGGCGCCCCGCCACCGAGAAGCGCAGATCGGTCTCCGGCGCGACGATGTGGACGTGACGGCTGCCCGCCAGCGCGGCGGCCATGCGCTGCCACTCCCGAGACGCGACTTCCCAGTCCAGGAGCGCGGCGGCGAAAAACATCTCGGTGACGGTGTCCAGGTCAGTCTCGGCTTGCTGGGCAAAGGCGGCGTTGGGCACGCGCACCAGGCACCAGCGCGTCTGCTGCCAGCGCATGGTCGAGATCTTGCCCATGGCCGCCTGGTTCGCGGCCAGCGCCGGCGCGGGCACGTCCGCCAGTTCGTGGAGGTTATGGCCGCCGCGCAGCCCCAAGTAGACGTCGGCCCATGCCATGCCGTGCGCTTCGATCTCCGGCGTCCACGCCCATTGGTCCGGCGTGCCGTGGGTCAACAGTGCGCGGCGCAGCGTCTCCGACAGGAACTGCACCTGCGGCAGCCCGCCCGCCTTCACCGCCGCGGCGTAGACCGCCTGCACCAGCGGCCACGTCTCCACCTCGCCCATGGCGATCATCACGCGTTCGCCGGGCTGCACGGCGGTCGAGTAGTTGACCAGTATGTCCGCGAGTTGGTGCCAACGTGGGTCCACTCTAACCTCGCCCCCCGCCCCTCGCCCCCCGCACCGCCTCCATAAACGTCCGCACCCGCGCCTCATCCACCTCATTCCAAATGTACCCGTCCCGCTTGAACGTAGTGCCCACCACCGCGCCGTCGGCCACGGCCAGTTGCTCGGCCACGTTGGCCGGGTTTACGCCGGTGTTGGCCAGGAGCACCGTGTCGGGCACGGCCTCCTTGACGCGCGCCAGCGTGGACGCGGAGGTGGCCGCACCCGCGGTCAGGCCGGAGACGCAGAGCGCGTCCGGCTTGGCGTTGAAGACGGTGGAGCGGGCGATGTCGGCCACGTCCCGGTCGCCCAGGTATTGGGCCGCCTCGGGCACGATGTTGAAGAGCAGCCGCACGTGCCGCCCGTGGACGCGCTGTTGATGCCGGGCCACCGCGCCGTGGTTCGTGTTCCACAGGCCGAAGTCGCTGGCGTAAACGCCGGTGAAAATCTCGCGCACGAAGGCCGCGCCCGTGGCCACCGCCAAATCGATGGACGCGGCCGGGTCCCAGAGCACGTTGACGCCGAAGGGAACCCGGATGTCGGCGAACAACTCGGCGATGACCCGGGCCATGCTCACCGTGGTGATGGGCTCCACTTGGGTCAGATAGGGCAGGCTGTACTCGTTGGAGAACATCACCGCGTCCACGCCGCCGTCCTGAGCGTGGAGATCGGCGCGCGCCTGCTCCACCAACACCCAGGCCATCCCTTTTCCGGGTCGTAAACCGGGTCGCCTGGCAGCGCGGAGATGGCACATGGCGATGATGGGTTTGGCGACGCCGCAGAGGTCTTGCAGCCACGTCATGGTTCGCTCCCGTTTGCTTGCAGAGTGTCTGGAGTTTAGTCGGGCGGCGGCACAGGCGCCTTCGCAGAAGGCCCTGCGCCGCCGGCATCATGTCACGCCAATTCGCCCGTCACAAAGCGGCGCGCCGCTTCGGCCAACACGGCCGTTTCCATGGGGAAGACGTCCTCGTCAATGTCGAAATAGTCGGTGATGGTTGCCGCCGCCGTGGGGAATTTGGCGCCCAGGTTGAACATCGCGTTTCCGGCGCAGGCTTGAGCCATGTAGGCAAAGTCCTCCGCACCCATGCCGAAGCGCCTGTTGACGATGACGTCGTCGCCGCCCATCTCCCGGGCCACACATCCAGTCGTTGACTTTGGCGTCGTTGCAGAGCGACATAGCCTTGGATGATTCCAGCGAAGTAGCTGCCGCCCATGACCTCTACGTGTTTGAAGGCCTGCTCCAACCGGCCCACAGTTGTGCACGCGGCCCGTCCTTGAAGCTGCGGATGGTGTTCTGGATGAAGACCTCGCGGGATGACGCTGGGCGCAGCGCCGCCGCTGATCTGGCCCAGGCTGATGACGCAGGGATCCGCGGGGTCGAGGTGGAGGATGCCGTAGATGTGGGGCAGAATCGTGCTGAGCATGAAGAGCGGATCGTTGCCCTTGTTCGGGTAAGGTGGCGCCGTGGCCGCCGTCGCCAGGCGCACCCACGCCCTGAAGCTGTCCACCGCACAGGCTGTAGCCGTCGTTGAAGAAGAGCTTGCCTGCCTCCATGTCCGCTTCACGTGCAGCGCGATGACCTTGTCCACACCCTCCAGCGGCGCCGTCGTTGATCATGGCAGTGGCGCCGCTGATGCCCTGTGCGTCGAAGGCTTCCTCCGACGGCTGGAAGACAGGCGGCTGGTGCCGTGCCAGCGCCTGCCTTCGGTGACGAAGCCTGGTGCAGCAGATGGGCCGCTTCAGCAACATGGCCGTGTGCGCATCGCCGCAGGTGCATCGACGCCGTCGTTGATCGACTTGAAGGGCACATCCACTGCTTCAATGATGGGCAGCGCGGCCCATGTCGGCGCGGATGCTGGGATGGTCGGCCCGTCGCCGGTGCCGATCCAAGCACCACGCCCGTCCGTCCCACCTGGGTGCGGATGAAATGGCGTAGCCGATCTCGCCAGCGGTATCGGCCACCAATTCTGGCCGTGCGCACCTCCTGAAAAACTCAACTCGGGGTGCTGGTGAATATCGCGGCGCAGACGGATGATCTCATCCTTGAGCGCCATGGCTTGGGTTAGCATGTGAGATGCTCCTTGGGCTGGAAGGATCGGGTATTGGCGTGAAACGTGATGCGTGGATGCGTGAAACGAGGCATGAGGCGTGATGATAGCAGATTAAGATTGGTGATTGAGAGATTGATCTTGCCAATGCGCCAATCTCCTGATCTCCCCAATCTCTACTTATCTCCCTGACCACGTCTTCACGTTTCACTTCATCACGTTTTCACGTCTTCATCGCCCTTAATACGCCGCAAACGTCGCTAAATCAATGTTCGTGCCGCAGACGATGACGCCGACACGCTTGCCGTGCAGCCGGTCGCGCAGGGGGCCGAGCAGCGCAGGCGGCCGCGCCGCCGTGGTTCTACGGCCAGCTTCGCCGCGGAAGAGCAGGGCCATGGGCTGCGCATGGCGTCGTCTTCGATGAGCACGATCTCGTCCACCGTTTCCGCACGACCTGACCGTGTACGGCGCAGTGTAGCGCGTTTGCGGTTGTCGGCGATGGTGCGCACTTTGTCGATGGACTCGACCTGGCCGCTCTTGAAGCTGCGAAACATGGTGTCCGTTATGGCCCACGCCGTAGACCGCAGCGGGGCTGGAGCTGCTTGATCGCGGCAGCGATGCCGCAATCAACCGCCGCCGGCTGATGGGCAACGACTGATCACCGCGTCCATCTCCGGCACCTGCTGCGCCCATTCCAGGCCCACGGTGGCGGTTCCGGTCACGGTCAGCGGCCCTTTCGAACGGGTGTGCACGAAATAACGGCCTTCGCTCTCTTCGATGGCCCGCACCCGCTCAAACGCGGCGTGGACCGTCTCCAGCAGCTCGACTCGGCGCCGTAGTCACGGCAGATCTGGACGCGCGCCGGGTTGGCCGACTGGGGCATGACCACCTTGGCCGTGGTCCCCAAAATCGACGCGGCGTAGGCCACGGCAATGGCGTGGTTGCCCGCGCTGATGGCCGTCACGCCGCGGGCGCGGGCATCGGCATCCAGCGCCATGATGTTGTTCAGGGCGCCGCGCGGCTTGAAGCTGCCCGTGTGCTGGAAGAGTTCCAGCTTGAGGAAGATCTCTGTCTCCGCGTCCATGGCCTGGACGATGTCCCGGTTGCGCCAGTGCCAGACCGGCGTTTCCACGATGTAGGGCGCGATGCGCTCCCGGGTGGAGCGGATCGTGTCCAGTGTGGGGACACTCATGCTTGCCTCCATCTTGCGTTCTCATGCGATCATTTGTGGACACATGGTACACGAATCCCCGTGAGCGTCAACCGGAGCAGCGTGCGTGCGCGCCGTGTGGATGTTGCAAACAGAAAGTCGACGGTGCAGACTTGCGTAAGAATCTTGGGCTTTGGATGGCGTTCAGGTACAATCAGGTTTGGCCAACCTGGGATAACCGACTGTGGGACAGCCTGCATGCGGACTGAAACCTTTTTCATCTTCCAGGCGTCCACATTACGGTAGAAATTACGTCCCACCCGCGATCTTTTGGCGGATGGTCAAACACGAATCTCGCATACGAGGAGACAATCCATGAGACAACATGGCATCATGCTGGCGCTGGTTGGTGTGATTGCGCTGGTGTTGACCGCCGGCGTGCACCCGCGCCCGGTGGTCGCCGCGAGCGCATCCGGCCAGAGCGATACGACGGCGGCGGACGGCGAAGAAAAGACGCTCTACGTGGGCCCAACCCAGGCGGACTGCGTGGGCGTGGCTCCGCAACTCTGCCTGCTGGTCAAGGAAGACCCCGACGCCGACTACACTTATTTCTACAGCAACATCGACGGCTTCACCTTCGTGCCCGGCTACGAATACGAGCTGCGCGTCCAGGTGACGCCGGTGGAGAACGCGCCGGCCGACGCGTCATCGCTCCGGTACACGCTGGTCGAGGTGGTTGACCAGACGGAAGTGGGGCCGACGCTGGAGAACACGGACTGGCTGCTCACCGGCATGGTCGATGCCGACGGCGCCATGATCAACGAGTTTGCCGCCGACGCCATCACTGCCACGTTCGCCGACGGGTCGTTGAGCGGCAACGCCGGCTGCAACAACTACTTCACCTCCTACACGGTGGACGGTGACGCGCTCACCACCGGCCGCGGCGGCGCCACCATGATGGCCTGCCCCGAACCCGTCATGATCCAAGAGCAGACCTACCTGGCGAATCTCACCGCAGTGACCCGCTACGCCATCGTGGGTGACGAGTTGCGGCTCTTCGACGGCGGCGCGCAGCCGCTGCTGACCTACGTCGTGCGCGAAAGCACCGGGCTGACCGGGACGATCTGGGAAGCGACCGGGGTCAACAACGGCCGGGGCGGCGTGGCGTCGCTGATCATCGGCAGCGAGATCACCGCCGTCTTTGACGACGAGGGCAACATGGGCGGCTCGGGCGGCTGCAACAACTACGGCGCGGGCTACGAAGTGGACGGCGAGAATATCACCATCGGCCCGGCGCGCTCGACCCTCATGGCGTGCGCCGAACCGGACGGCGTCATGGAGCAGGAGCAGGCGTACTTCCAGGCGCTGGCCAATGCCGCGGTCTTCACCATCGACGGCGACCGCCTGCAACTGCGCGACGCGGACGGCGCACTCCAGGTCGACTTCCGGGCGCAGGCCGCCGACATGGGCGCAGAGTCGCCTGAGATCGACGCGCTGGTGGCGGCGTTGCCCAATCTGGCATACCAGAACATTGCGGGCATGGAAGACGCGCCGGTGCAGATGACCGACGGCATGTACGAAGGCGAACCCTACGTGGAAGGCGGCGCGGCGCGGCCCCTGGCCGAAATGACCAACATCAGCGCCACGGGCAGCATCGACGGCGTGCCCAGCGTGGCCGTGATCGTCTACTCCAGCACCGGCGGCAGCGGCGGCTTCAACAACCTGGCCCTGGTCCAGAATGTGGACGGCACGCCCACCAACGTCGGCACGGTGCTCCTGGGCGACCGCGTGGCCATCAACGCGCTGAGCATCCAGGAAGACCAGATCGTGGTCGACATGGTGACTCAGGGCCCCAACGACCCCATGTGTTGCCCGACCCAGCAAGTGCTCAACACCTACGCCATGGTCGACGGCGCGCTGGCCCAGACGTCGAGCACGATTCTTGGCTTCGTCAGCCCGGGCAACGGCACGGAGAGCACGGTCAACATCATCGGCAGCACGTGGGAGTGGGTGGAGTTCCAGAGCGGCGACGGCAGCACGCTCACGGTGGACAACCCGACGGTCTACACGCTGCTGCTCAACGACGACGCCACCGTGGCCATTCAGGCCGACTGCAACTATGCGGCCGGCACCTACAATCTCAACGGCAGCAGCTTGACCATCGCGCTGGGACCCATGACCATGGCCATGTGCCCGCCCGACTCGCTGAGCGACCGGTATGTGCGCATGTTGGGTGATGTGGTCACGTACGTGGTCGAAGACAACGTGCTCTATCTGAACTTGAAGATGGACGCCGGCAACATGGTCTTCAAGCCGCTGGGCACCACGCCCGACGCGGACGAGGAAGCCGGCACCGAGCAGATCCAGCAAGCGTTGGCCAACATGACCTATAACGACATCGCCGTCTTCGACGGGCCGGTGACGTTGAGCGACGGCGAGTACGAAGGCGAACCCGCGGTCGCAGGCGCGGCGACCCGTCCCGTGGTCACGCTGACCGACTGGATGGCCGTGGGCAAACTCAACGGCACGCCCAGTGCGGCCACGATCCTCGTCTCCAATGGCGGCGGGTCCGGCAGTTTCTACGACTTGGCCATCGTCCAGGAAGTGGACGGCGAGCCGACCAACGTGGCCACCACTCTGCTGGGCGACCGCGTGGTCATCGAAGCGCTGGACATCGAGGAGAACCAGGTCATCGTCCAGATGGTGGAACAAGGCCCCGGCGACGCGGCCTGCTGCCCGACGCAGCGCGTGCTCAATGCGTACCAGCTTGAAGACGGCACGCTGACCCAGACGACCAACGCCGTCATCGGCTACGTGGACGAGACGAGCGCCGCCCCCACGGGTGACGCCACGGCGACCCCGACGCCCACGCCCGCAGAAGAAGCGCCGACGACAGCGGCGGCGCCGACGGCAACGCCCACGGCCACCCCGACCGAGGAACCGGCGGCTGAAGCCACACCGGCTCCGGAGGAAGAAGCCGTAGCCGCAGACGAACTGGCGCCGGCCACGGTCACGTCGGATGCCGTGACGCTGGATCCGGGTACGCTGGCCGGCTCGTATCACTGGCGCATCATGCCCACCGTGCCGTTTGCCGCGGACATGGGGCCCGGCCAGTGGGGCGCGCCCGCGCACGTGCTCGTCACCTTCGACTACGCCGGCCCCGACGACGTCATGCAGGGGAACGACGCCCGCTGGATCGCCATCTACCCGGTGGCGGCCTACCGCGACCAGTGGGATGCCCAGGACGACGACACCGTCGCCACGACGCTGGACGCGCTGCAAAGCCTGTTGGCAGAGCAGCCGGACGCGCCGGAGGCGCCCATGCCCGTGCTCCCGCCGGTGCCTGCGACCAACGATCTCGCCGTACAGCCCGCCTACGTGGACTTCGGTAGCGGCAGCGGTGTCCGCTTTGTCGGGCGCTTCGTGCAGGCGGCCGATCCCGTCTACAACGGGCAGTTGCTCTACATCTACCAGGGGCTGACCGACGACGGACGTTATCTCGTCTCCATGCAGTGGCCGGTGACCGCCGCCGGTCTGACCGACGATCCTGCGACCGTGCCGACCGACGACTACGCCACGGCGGACGCGTTCGAAGCCTACCGCGCCCAGGTCGTCGACCAGTTGAACGGCCTGTCTGCGGACGAGTGGACGCCGTCCTTGGACGCGCTGGACGCGTTGGTGAATTCGCTGACGCTGTCGCTGCCGTAACCAACGCAGTGGACCGTGTGTCACGTCACGCGCCGGAAACAGACGGGCAAGGACCTGTTTCCGACGCGTGGCGTGCCCATTGCATAGCACCCGCATACAACTTGCAGGCCAAAAGGATTGTCACGTTGTGACACGTCGGGTACAATTTGCCGCAACGTCCGTTTCATCTTGCATCATTCGATCCGGCTTGAGTGCGTTATAGTGCCGCTAGTCGCCACGGGGTCGCCGCGCGACCATCGTTAAACCTAAAGGGCAAGTTACCATGAATCGATTCCCATCCTTCCGTCCCAGGCAACTGGTGCTGAGCCTGGCGCTCATCGTCGCCTTCATCATGCCGGCCATGCCGGTGGCGGCTGCACCGGCCCAACCCGCGTCGATCCAACCCGCACCCGCGCGGCAGGAGACCGAGCCGGTTTTCGCACTGCCCGGTGTGTTGCAACGGGCGCGCGACATGCCGTTCGACACCTACCTCCTGGCCAATGACGACCAGCAGTACGGCCTGGTGGGCAAGACACCGGACATCGAGCGCGAGATCACCGCGTTTCGTGACGCCGGCAGCGACGTGGAAGTGAAGGTCTGGGGTACGCTCTACCCCAATGGCCGTCTCTCCAACGAACCGGAAATCATCGTCTCCGACATCCAGTCCGACGTGCAGGTGGGCGAACAAGGCCCCGAGGCCCCCGCCGCCGAGACGGGCACGTCCGTCGCCATCGTGCGTGTGGATGTGGCCAATGTGCGCTCCGGCCCCGGCACGGTCTACCCCACGGTGGGCCAGCTTTCCTTGAACCAGGTCTGCCCCATCGCCGGGCGCAACGCCGATAACTCTTGGTGGATGATCGAGTGCGCCAGCCTGGACGGGTGGATCTCGGACACGGTGGTGCGCACGGTGGCCGACCCGAATCGGCTGCCCGTGTTGGTCGTGCCGCCGCCCACCATCGTCCAGCCGCCGAGCACGCCGAGCCAGCCCCAGACCTTTGCCGGCTGGAAGGCGTCCTACTTCACCAATGCCAACTTGACCGGCACGCCGGCCGTGGTCCAGGACGTCGCCGACATCAACTTCAACTGGGGCACGGGCAGCCCGAATCCGGCCATTCCCAGCGACTACTTCTCGGCGCGCTACGAGCGGACCGTCAACTTTGCGCCGGGCAACTACCGCTTCACGGCGCGCTACGATGACGGCGTGCGCGTCTATATCGACGGCCAGTTGATCATCGATGACTGGAACGCGGGCTCGGACCGCACCCGGGTGGCCGACCGCACGCTGTCGGGCAACCATGCCATCGTCGTCGAGTACTTCGAGGCGACCCAGTTTGCGCTGCTCCAGTTCTCCTGGGCCATCTTCCAGAATCAGGTGCCGCCCAGCCAGCCGGCGCGCAAGGAAGACTGGAACACCTCGTACTACAACAACACCGACCTCTCCGGCACGCCTGCGCTGCAAGCGGTCACGCCGCGCTCCAGCTACCCGCTGGACCAGGACTGGGGCAACGGCTCTCCCGCGCCGGGCATCATCGGCAACGACAACTTCTCGGCGCGTTTCACCGCCACCTACTCCTTCGACGCGGGCGACTACACGTTCAGGGCGCGGGTGGATGACGGCGTGCGCGTCTACATCGACAACATCCGTGTGCTGGACAATTGGAGCGACGGTTTCAAGGAGTTCCAGAACACCTTCCGCGGCCTCGGCGGCGGCGATCACACGATCACGGTCGAATACTACGAACGGGGCGGGACGGCCTTCGTGCGTGTCTGGTGGTGGAAAGAGCAGTACGCCAACAACGACAAGTACGCCAACCGCGACGAGTAGTCGCACTACACGCAAGCGAGGAGAAGGGCGGCCGCACGGTCGCCCTTCTTTATTTGGAGCACGCTGCAAGTTGAGTGCGCACGTGGGATGGGTGCATCTCACTGGGGCTACGACGTGCTTAGTTCGCACGCCCTCGCAGGCGAACGGTGGCATCGACCTTGGCACAGCGGTTCGCACGAGGGAGTGCGAACTGGACGGATGTCTGCCCCAAATTTGAGATGCACCAGCCGGATCCGCGCTTTTGGATGAATGCAGCCAATCCGGTAGACTTATGCAGTTAAGGCGCAGATGTCGCGGACGACGTTCCCGCGGCGTCGTCCGGTCCCACATTCGGGCGTTGCCGCCGCTGGAATTGGGGATGGACCAAGGGTCAGCGCGGGCGACCTGCGGCGCAGACGGGATCGTCCGCATGGGTGGTTGACGATTGCACAAGGAGAACCAGATGAGCAGCGAACAGCAGTATGCCAACGGCACCAACGGGGCAGGCGCCATCACCGGCACCTTTGCCGTGAAGGTCGGGCTGGCCCAGATGTTGAAGGGCGGCGTGATCATGGACGTGGTGACGCCGGAGCAGGCGCGCATCGCCGAAGAAGCCGGCGCGTGCGCGGTCATGGCGCTGGAGCGGGTGCCCGCCGACATCCGCAAGGACGGCGGCGTCGCGCGCATGAGCGACCCGGACATGATCAAGGAGATCATCGAGGCGGTGACCATCCCGGTCATGGCCAAGGCGCGCATCGGCCATTTTGTGGAAGCGCAGATTTTGCAGGCGATCGGCGTGGACTACGTCGACGAGAGCGAGGTGCTCACCCCGGCCGACGAGGAGCACCACATCAACAAGCACAAGTTCACCGTGCCCTTTGTCTGCGGCTGCCGCAACCTGGGCGAGGCGCTGCGCCGGATAGCCGAAGGCGCGGCCATGATCCGCACCAAGGGCGAGGCGGGCACCGGCAACGTGGTGGAAGCCGTGCGCCACGCCCGCACCGTCATGGGCGAGATTCGCCGGCTGCAGACCATGGACGAGGACGAGCTCTTCTCCTACGCCAAGGAGATCCGCGCGCCCTACGCGCTGGTGGCCGAGACGGCGAAATTGGGGCGCATGCCGGTGGTCAACTTCGCGGCCGGCGGCGTCGCCACCCCCGCGGACGCGGCGCTGATGATGCAACTGGGTGTGGACGGCGTCTTCGTCGGCTCGGGCATCTTCAAGAGCGGCGACCGGCCAAGCTGCCAAGGCCATCGTCCAAGCAGTGACCCACTACAACGATCCGGACGTGCTGGCCGAGGTGAGCATGAATCTCGGTGAACCAATGGTGGGCATCAACCTGGACACGCTGTCCGAGCAGGACCGCATGGCCCATCGCGCTGGTGAACAACACGCAGCCACAGATGGACACAGATCATTTAGATTTGCCCGAAAATCCTGATTGTTGCAGATAAACCTCTCCGATCTTAAGCGCGTTCAATCGGCGTTTATCTGTGTCCATCTGTGGCTGCGCTTGTTTTTTTGTGGCTGAGCTTTCACGGAAGATGACGATGACTGATTCGTGTGCGATCGGCGTGCTGGCCCTGCAGGGGCCTTTGCCGAACACGTCAAGATGCTGCAGGCGCTGGCGTCACGGCGCGGGAGGTGCGCAAGCCCGGCAAGGCGGACCTGGACGGTGTCGATCCTGCCCGGCGGCGAGAGCACGACCATGGGCTTGATCGCCGAGCGCTGGGGACTGGTGGAGCGCTGCGCGCTTGGGTGCAGGCCGGGCGACCGATTTGGGAACGCGCGGGGATGATTCTGCTGGCGGCGTACACCGGCCAGAAGCAGGGCGGGCAGCCGCTGCTCGGCGGGCTGGACGTCACGGTGAACCGCAACTATTTCGGACGCCAGGTCGACAGCTTCGAGACCCTGCTGAGCGCCCGCGTTGGGTGAGCCGCCGACTGGCCGTCTTTATCCGCGCCCGCCATTACGGAGCTTCGGCTCGGGATGTCGAATCGCTGGCCACGCGGTAGCCGGGCGCGACGGCGAGACGCTGCATGTGGCCGTGCGCCAGGGGCCGATTCTGGCCACAGCCTTCCACCCGGAGTTGACCGACGATCTGCGCGCTTGGCAACGCGCTGTTTGTGGAGATGGTCCAAGCCGGCGTCGACGTCCTCTCAACGCCCCGTTTAATTTCGGGTCAATTTGACACTACCCCAGATCGTGCGTAAGATTCATCGCATCTTGCCGGTACGCCAACCCGACCGTACCACGCAGGCCGGTATTTTTCGTTTCGTACAAGTGACAGCCTGTCCATCACAGTGACTTCCCCAGTTACCGGGGCAGGCAGCTCACGCCCAGCGCTGCCGGTCGCATGTTGGGTCACCGCGCCAAAGCGACAGCCGGACCACCACATTGCCATGTACCGACCACTGTGACCTCCTTCATTCTCTCATCAACCAGTCTGAAGTGAATCTTGCATGAGTACCCAAGGAACAAGCGAGAAAAGCGGCAAAGTCGCAGTCGAACTGCGCAAACTCACCAAGACGTTTCACGATCCCAGCGGGGAACCGGTCGTGGCGGTCAACGGCGTCGACCTCACCATCTACGACGGTGAATTCTTCTCGTTGCTGGGCCCCAGCGGCTGCGGCAAGACGACGACGCTGCGCATGATCGCCGGGCTGGAATTGCCGACCAGCGGCAGCGTGCTCATCCACGGGCGGAGATGGCCGAGCAGCCCCCGTTTCGCCGCCCGGTGAACACCGTCTTCCAGCGCTACGCCCTCTTTCCCCACATGACCATCTGGGAGAATGTGGCCTTCGGCCTGCGCATGAAGAAGCAGCCCAAGGACCAGATCGACCACCGCGTGGAAGAAGCGCTCACGCTGGTGCGCCTGGAGCGCATGGGCAAGCGCAAGCCGGGGCAGTTGTCCGGCGGCCAGCAGCAGCGGGTGGCGTTGGCGCGCGCGTTGGTCAACAACCCGGAAGTGCTGCTGCTCGATGAGCCGTTGGGCGCGCTGGACCTGAAGCTGCGCCAGGCCATGCAGGACGAACTGAAACGCATCCAGAAGAGCGTGGGCATCACCTTCATCTACGTGACCCACGACCAGGAAGAGGCGCTCTCCATGTCCGACCGCATCGCCGTCATGAACGAGGGCGACGTGCTCCAGGTGGACCGCCCCTACGAACTCTACGAGGACCCCAAGACGCGCTTCGTGGCGGACTTCATCGGCGAGACGAATTTCCTGGTGGGCAAAGTGGAGACCAATGACGAACAGCTCACCCACGTGCGTCTGACCACCGGCCAACTGGCCCACGTGCCCCACGAGGAGCAGGTTCTCGCGCCCGGCACCGATGTGACGGTGGCCATCCGCCCGGAGAAGATCTTCATCGGCGCGGGCCAGGCGCCCGACCTGTACAACGTCTTCCACGGCCGCGTGGGCACGGTCACCTACCTGGGCACGGACACCTACTACGACGTGCTGCTGCCCAATGACGTCGAGGTGACCGCGCGCCAGCAGAACGAGGACTACACCGGCACCGCCGCCACCGCCGCGGTCGGCGACGAAGTCTACCTGGCGTGGCATGCGCACAACGCCAATCTTCTGACAGAGTAGCGGGACAAGGACTGCGCGCTCATGGCGACCGACTCCACTTCCATGCGACGGCGTGACCGTCTGCAACTCGGCTTCCTGGTGGGACCGACGGCACTCTATCTGCTGCTGTTCTTCGTCATTCCGCTGGGCATCATCTTCGTCTACAGCTTCTTGAAGCGCGGCGTCTACGGCCAACTGGTCTGGGAGTTCAACCTCCAAAACTACGTGCGCGTGGTGGACCCGCTCTACTTGCAGATCTTCTGGCGCAGCGCGGTGCTGGAGACAGCGAGCACGGTCGGCTGTCTGCTGCTGGCCTACCCGTTCGCCTACTACATCGCCCGGCGCGAGTCGGCGCGCACGCGCAACCTGTTGCTGGTCCTGGTCATGATCCCCTTCTGGACCAACTTCCTGATCCGCACCTACGCCTGGCGCGTCATCCTAGGCACCGACGGCCCCATCAACTCCTTCCTGATGTGGACCGGGCTGGTGAACGAACCGCTGACCTTGCTCTTCACCGAAGGAGCCGTGCTCGTGGGCCTGATCTACGGCTACCTGCCCTTCATGGTGCTGCCGCTCTACGCCGCCATCGAACGCATCGACTTCAGCCTCATGGAAGCCGCGGCCGATCTCTACGCCAACGGCTGGCAGGCCTTCCGCAAAGTGCTGCTGCCCTTAAGCATGCCCGGCGTGATCGCAGGCTGCATCCTGGTCTTCATCCCCAGCCTGGGCGCCTTCGTGACGCCCGACCTGCTGGGCGGCGCCAAGACCGTGATGATCGGCAACCTGATCCAGGGCCAATTCCTGACCGCCCGGGACTGGCCCTTCGGCTCGGCCATCAGCATGTTGCTCATGGTCGCAGTCTTGGGCGCGACCCTCATCTACTTCCGGCAAGGGGGACGCACACTGTGACTACGTCATCTGCGGCTGCAGCCGGCGGGTATGCGGAAATCAAACGGCGCAAGAGTTGGGTCGAACGCCTTTTGGGCGCCCATACTTGGGTCGTCTTCCTCTTCTTCTATGCGCCCATCGTGGTGCTGATCATCTTCAGCTTCAACGACAGCCGTCTGGTCAACCAGTGGACCGGCTTCAGCCTGCGCTGGTATGTGAAGCTCTTTCAGAACGAGGAGATCGGCCTGGCCCTGCGCAACAGTTTGATCGTGGCCACCGCCAGCACCATCGTCAGCACGGTGCTGGGCACGCTGGTGGCGCTGGGGCTGGAGCGCTTTCGCTTCCGCGGCCGGGGCGCGCTGGACAGCACGCTCTACCTGCCCATCATCATCCCCGACATCGCCATGGCCGTGATGCTGCTGCTCTTCTTCGTGCAGTCGTCGCAGATTCTGGCGCGCGTGGGCATCCATTTCTCGCTGGGCCTGACGACCATCATCCTGGCGCACATCGCCTTCAACGTGAGCTTCGTGGCGGTGCTGGTGCGCGCCCGGCTGGCCGATTTCGACAAGTCGCTGGAAGAGGCGGCGGGCGATCTATACGCCAACGAGTGGAACACCTTCCGCTTCGTCACGCTGCCGCTGATCATGCCCGGCATCGTGGGCGGCGCGCTGCTGGCCTTTACGCTCAGCCTGGACGATTTCGTGGTCACCTTCTTCACCAGCGGGCCGGGTAGCACGACGCTGCCGCTGCGCATCTACTCCATGGTGAAGACCGGGGTGACGCCCGAAATCAACGCGCTCAGCACGCTGATGCTGCTCGCGTCCATGGTGCTCGTCCTCACGTCGCTGGCGATCCAGCGACGATGAGTGGTTCTGTCACAAGTTCCCTGACTGAGCAGACCGCAAAGCTGTTAACCCGAGGGACGGCATCTTTGTGCCGATCCCAATTGCCAAATGTGTTGGACATCCGAGTCAAAAAGGAGTTTATCGGAATGAAGCGTCTTTTTCTTCCCTTGCTGTTGATCACGGCCCTGTTGATGGCAGCGTGTGGCGGTGCGGCCGCACCTGCCTCAGCACCTGCCGACGACAGCGCGGGCGAGGCCCCGGCGGCGACGACCAGCGAACGCTGTGGCGATCCCAGTCAGTTGGACAAGGAACTCAACGTCTACAACTGGACCGACTACATCGATCCCGAAATCATCTCCCAATTCGAGGACGAATGCGGCGTCAAGGTCGTCTATGACACCTTCTCCAGCAACGAGGATCTCTTGGCCAAGTTGCAGGCCGGCGCCACCGGCTACGACGTGATCGTGCCCAGCGACTACATGGTGACGATCATGCGTCAGTTGGACATGCTCAAGCCGCTGGACAAGGCCAACATCCCCAATCTGAGCAACCTGCTGCCCCTCTTCGAGGATCCGCCCTACGATCCCGGCCTGCAATACTCGGTGCCGTACCAGTGGGGCACCACCGGCATCGGCTACGACATCGACGCCACCGGCGAGGTGCCGGACAGTTGGACGTGGCTCTTCGATCCGGCCAAGGCCGAACAGTTTGCCGGCAAGATCTCCCTGCTCAACGACCAGCGCGAAGTCATCGGCGCCGCGCTCAAGTATCTCGGCCACAGCATGAAC
Organism: Caldilineaceae bacterium; assembly: GCA_041391205.1. GTDB lineage: Bacteria > Chloroflexota > Anaerolineae > Caldilineales > Caldilineaceae > JAWKOK01. The sequence goes on along the minus strand of JAWKOK010000007.1, from coordinate 89,500 downwards.
AGCGTTGACGAGACGGAGTTGGAGGAAGCCAAGCAAGTCATCCTGGTCGTCAAGCCCTATCTGGCCACGTTCGACAGCGATTCGTACGGCGAACTGCTGGTGGCCGGGGAAACCGTGATCGGCCACGGCTGGAGCGGCGGCTTCTACCAGGACATCTACGCCAGCGAGGACGAAAGCCTGGGCTACGTCATCCCCCAAGAAGGCGGCGTCATCTGGACCGACAACATGGCCGTGCCCAAGACGGCGCCCCATCCCTACACGGCCGAGGTCTTCATCAACTACATCCTCGATCCGGAAATCGGCGCGCAGTTGACCAACTGGAATTTCTACGGCAGCCCCAATGCCGCCGCCGAACCCTTCATCGACGAAGAGGTTTTGAACGATCCCGGCATCTATCCGCCGGAAGAGACGCTGAACAAGCTTGAATTCCTGGCGGACCTGGGCGAAGGCACCCTGCTCTGGGACCGCATCTGGACAGAAATCAAGTCCCAATAAGCCAAGCTCCGTTCGCCGCATAGTCAAAAAAAAAGGCCGCTGCTCAGTACGAGCAGCGGCCTTTCTTATCCCCGTGTTTTCGCCGTTGTTTTATCCGTGTCCATCTGTGTTCATCTGTGGCTCGCCCTACTAATTTGCCACCGCGAAGACAGTGGCGGCTGGATGGCCCTGCTTCACCTCGACGACCGCTTCATCCAGCGCGGTCAACGTCTCGGCGATGTCCTGGCGGCTGTGCGCATAGCACATGAACCACGGCTGCGCGAGTCGTCGTCCGGCATGACGCCCCGCTCGATGAGCGCGCCGACCAGTTCCTCGTAGAGTTCATGGTCCGTGGCATCGTAGCTGTGGTAGTCGTAGGGCGGCTCGTCGGTACCCAGCACCAGGCTGAACATGGACGGGATGCCGGTCACCGCGTGGGGAACGTCATGGCGCGTCAGCACCTCGATGCCGTCCATGAGCATCTTGCCCCGGGCAAAAATCGTCTCGATGATCGGCTCGGTCTCCGCATCTCCAGCGTGGCATTGGCCGCGAGTGGCCGGCACGTTGCCCACGTAGGTGCCGCCGTGGGCCACGTCGCCGTCGTCGATGGGCGCCATGATCGCCTCGCGCCCGGCGATGGCCGCGACCGGGTAGCCGTTGCCCATGGCCTTGGCATACGCGGCCAGGTCGGCCTTGACGCCGAAATATTCCTGGGCGCCGCCATTGGCCAGGCGGAAACCGGTCTTCACTTCGTCGAAGATCAGCACCACCCCGTACGCATCGCACAGGCGGCGGATGGCCTGCAACCATTCCAGCCGCGGCACAATGCCCGCCGTGTTGCCCATGACCGGCTCCACCATCACCGCCGCGATCTGCTCGCCCCGGCGTTTGAAAACACGCTCCACCGCGTCGATGTCGTTGTAGGGCAGCGTGAGCAAATATTCCTGGATACCCCGGGGAATGCCCCGGCTGGTGGGGATCGGGCGCGTCTCGCCCTTGCGGCTCCATGGTTGCCGACGTGACGGACGGCGTGTTGTAGAGCACGTAGTCGTACATGCCGTGATACTGGCCGTCGAACTTGATGAACAACTCGCGGCCGGTGTGGCGCGGGCGATGCGCAGCGCGTGCATGGTCGCCTCGCTGCCGGTGTTGGCCAGGCGCACCTTGTCCATGCCCGTCATGCGCGGAAGCGCTCGGCCAGTTCAATTTCCAGCGGGGTCGTGCCGGCAAAAAGCGTCCCCTGCTGGATGGCCTCGCTGACACGGGCAGTCACGCGCGGCTCGGCATGGCCCAAAATAATGGGACCGAAGGCCAGGCGATAGTCGATGTAACGATTGTCGTCGGCGTCGAAAATATGCGCACCCTCGCCGTGGGTCATGATGAGGGTATCTTCGTCACCCCAATAGCGGAAGTTGGAGTTCACGCCGTTGGGGATGTACTGCTTCGCCTGTTGGAACAGGGCGCGGGTTTTGCGTAATGTACGCGTCATAATTGACCTCTGGTGGGAAAACCGCACCATCGGATGCGGCAAACGGTTTGCGTGTTGCGCCTGAGAAATCGGCGTCATTTGCTGACATTGCATGTCACTCAACACTGGCCGTTTCACCCCCCAACAAGATCACCGTATGGTCATCTTCATCCATAAATCCTCCCTGGTTTTGGATTGCCTGCCGGCGCCGACACGGACAGATCAGCGTCATGCTCTTTCCCGGGCAGATTGCGGTATCGCGGGCCAAGCAATACCCCTGCGACGGGATTGGACACGATCGTCCACGTCCTGCGTGCGGTGACGTTCGTCACACAGCCGCGTGATCCTGTGTCGCCGGATCGGGTCGCGGCGTCTCTGTTGCAGGCTTATCCCACGTATAGATTTCTTTCACGATGTCCAAGTAGATGAATGTCTCCGTGTCGCGCACGCCCTCGACGCCGTAGAGCTTCTCCGTCAGAAAGCGCAGCAGGTCGCTGTTGTCCACACAGATGACCTCGACCAGCAGGTTGTACTGTGACGACGAGATGGTCAGATAGATGACCTCCTCGAAGGCGGCGATCTTGTGCGCGATCTCCTGCAAGCGATTACCGTCCGCCTTCACCCCGATGAGCGCCATGGTGTGATAGCCGATGCGCGTCGGGTTGGTGACGGCCACAATCTGCAAGATCCCCGCATCGGTCAGACGCTGGACTCGTTGGCGCACCATGCTCGCCGAGACATTGAGCCGCCGGGCGATTTCGGTGAAGGGCATGCGCCCGTCTTCCTTCAGCGCCTGGAGAATATTGCGATCCATCTGGTCGAGAGTCTGGGTCAACGCGTTGCCATCCTTGCCTTGAACTGATCGTGAATCCGCTCGAGTATAATGCGCATTCCACACGAAGTCAAGCCTATTTCTGCGCATTGATGCCCAAATGGCCGCGCAAATCCCCGATATGTCACAAATCAGGCGTATCCGATGCGCGATGCGCACCCGGCACAAAACAGCAGCGCAACAAAGCCGGCACACCGTTTGACGCGTGTCCGACGTATGATCGAAAATCAGTGCAGACTGCACTTCAGCGCCACATCGTTCCCCACATACACGGGCACAATTACCGTTCATTTGGATTTTCAACTGAGTTCTGTGCAAATGTTTGCGCCATCAAGGCGCACGCCGGTCTGGCCCGGCAAGGAGTCATCTATGCGTTTGCTCTTCCAGCATGAACCACGCGCCCCGCGCCGCATCGCCCTGCTGACGCTCATCGCGCTTCTCAGCGCGACCGTTTTCGGCGTCGGCATCCTGGGCGTGACGGCATGGTCCCAAAGCGAGGCGGCGCTCAGCTTCGGCGTGGGACAAGGCATCCAGATGGTGGACCCCGCCGGGCAGAACGGCGTGCCGCTGTGGCTGCCGCCCGGGGAGACCACCGTCGACTTTGCCCTCTATGCGTTGAGCGACGACGCTCTGCTCGCGCGCGTCCAATCGGTCAACGCACCGCCGATTTGGGGCGAGCCGGTGCTCTACGACGTCGCGGGCTTGCCGCGCGTGCACGCGTGGCAAGCCACGCTCAACGCAGTCGAGCCCTATGCGCCCGTCACAGTCACCTTGCCCGACGACGTGCCCCACGGCGCCTACATCCTGGAAGGCACGCACGCAGGCGACCGCGCCACCGTCATGGTGAGCGTGGGCACGACCGCGCTGCTGGCGCGCCGGGGCGTCGACGGCACCTATCTGCTCTGGGCGGCGCAACTCCAGACGGGCGCGCCCGTGGCCGGCATGGAGATCACGCTCTACGACGGGGCCGGGACGAGCTTGAGCAGCGGCGTCACCGACACGAGCGGGCGCGTACGTCTGCAACCCGCTGCCGGCACGCCCGCGACGGCCATCGGCCACACCGCCACGGACAGCGCGGTGCTCGGGTTGACCTCCGCCTGGTTCAGCCTGGACAACACCTGGTGGACACCCGACTCCTGGGCGCCGGACGCGCACCGGGTCTATCTCTACACCGACCGGCCCATCTATCGGCCGGGCCAGACCGTCCACTACACTGTCATCGTCCGCGCCGTCACCGGGAACGGGTACGCGCCGCCCGCAGCGGACGCCGCCGTCACCGTGACGCTGTACGATGCGCGCAACAACACGGTGGCCGTCCAATCGCCCACACTGGACGAGTTGGGTGCGGTCCACGGCGCGTTCGCCCTGGCCGACGAGCCGCCCCTGGGCACCTACCGGCTGGAACTGGACATCGCCGGCACGCGCGTCGTCCAGACGCTGGACGTGGCCGCGTACACCAAGCCGGAGTACGCCGTGGAGGTGACGACGCCGGATGCGACCGCCATCGCCGGCGACGTGATCCCCGTCGCCGTGCGCGCCGACTACTTCTTCGGGCAGCCCGTGGCCGCGGCCGCGGTCAAGCTCCAGATCTATCGCACACCCATATTTGGCGGCTACGGTTACTACGGCGATGACATCTGGTGGCCCGGTCCCGGCGGCTGGGAGACGTTGGTGGACGAAGAGACCGGCATCACCGACGCCGACGGGACCTGGTCTCTGGATTACCCGTTGCCCGCCGACGACGCGGGCGCAGACTGGAGCTATCGCTTCGTCGCCGCGGTAACCGACGCGCGCAACACGCCCATCGAGGGAAGCGTCAACGTCGCCGTCTACTGGAGCGAACTGCAACTCGATTTGACCACGCCGCGCTACGGCTACGCCGCGGGCACGCCTGTGGACATGACCATCCGCGCCCGGGACCGGGCCGGCGCGCCCCTGGCCGCGCAGGAGGTGACTCTACGGCTGAATCGCGGCTGGGAGGAGACGCTGCCCGACATCGTGCGCCCCGTCACCACCGGCGCCGACGGGGCCGCGACCACGACTTCACGGACCTGCCCCAGGGCTGGTACCGCGTCATCGCCACGAGCACCGACGCCCGCGGCCGTAGCAGCACGGTGGAGAGCTATCTGTGGATCTACGGCGCGGGCGAGGACTGGTGGTGGAGTTCCGACAACAGCATCACGCTGGCCTTGGACCGGGACGAATACGCGCCCGGCGAGACGGCCACGGTGCTGATCCAGTCGCGTGTCGCCGGGACCGGGCTGTTGACCGTGCAGCGCGACACCGTGATCAGCGAGCAGGTGGTCACGCTCACCGGCCCCGTCACCGCGGTGGATCTGCCCGTCACCGCGGCCATGACGCCCAACGCCCACCTGGTCTTCCACATGTTCCAGCCCACCGCAGACGACGCCGTCTTCCGCCGCGAGGGCAAGTTGGTGACGGGGCGCACCGAGTTGCGCGCGCCGTCCACCCAGAATTTCCTGACGGTGGACGTCAGCGCAGACCACGCCCAGTACCGCCCCCGCGACGTGGCCCGGCTGACCATCAACCTCACCGACTATGCCGGGCAGCCCCAGGCGGGGCAAGTGAGCGTGGCCGTGGTGGACGAGGCGATCTTCGCGCTGGCCGCGGACCGGTCCGGCTCCATCCTCGACGCGTTCTATGCGCCGGGGCCGGATCGCACGTCGCTCTACGACAGCCTCATCCGCAACCCCGACTATTTCTACGGCTATCCCGAGGTGGACGGGGAGACGCCGGCGCCCTCGCCTACGGCCACGCCCGGGCCGCTTGAGCCGGACGCGAGCCTGGACGCAACCGCCCCTGACGTGCGCCGGCTCTTCCTGGACACGGCATACTGGAACGCAACCGTGGCGGTGGACGCGTCAGGACGCGCCACGGTCGACGTGCCCTTGCCCGACAACCTGACCACGTGGCGTGTGGTCGTCAAGGCCGTGACCGGTGCGACCCAAGTCGGCGAGGCGCAAGGCCAACTCCTGGTCACCCAAGCACTCGTGGCCCGGCCGATTCTGCCCCGCTTCGCCGTGGTGGGTGACCAGTTCCGCGCCGGAGTCATCGGCCAGAATTTCACCGGCGCCGACGTGTCCGGGGCGGCGACCCTCGCGGGCGCCGGCCTGCACCTGTTGGACGGCGACGCGCGCGCCCTGACCATTCCTGACGGCGGCAGTGCCATTGCCACATGGAACGTCGTCGCCGCGGAGGTGGGCACGGCGCCCGTGCAGACCACCGTCACCACGCCCGCGGGCGGCGACGCGGTCGAACTGCCGCTGCCGGTCAAGCCCTTCGCCGTGCCCGCGCGCGACGTCATGGCCGGCCAAGCCACCCCCCGTGCCCAGGAGGCGTTCACCCTGCCGCTCAACGCGGTCAACGACGCCACCGCGCTGACGGTGCGCCTGACGCCGTCGCTGGCCTTGGGCGTGCTCGACGGGCTGGACGAGCTGATCGACTACCCGTACGGCTGCGTGGAGCAGACCATGAGCCGGGTGTTGCCCACGGCGGCGGCCGCGCAGGTCTACCGGGAACTGGGCTTGGACAACCCCAAGGCCGCCGAACTGCCTGCGATCGTCAACGAGGGGCTGCAACGGCTCTACGGCTTCCAGCATGATGACGGCGGCTGGGGCTGGTTCTTTGACGACGAGGGCAGCATCTACACCACCGCGTACGTGCTCTTCGGCCTCACCGCCGTGCAGCAGAGCGGCTTCGACGTGGACGCGGACGTGCTGGCGCGCGGCTTTGCGGCGCTGGCCCAGCGCTATCCCGAGATGAACCACGCGGGCATGCAGGCCTTCGTGCAGTACGTTTTGGCTTACGCGGGACAAGGCGACCTCGCCGCCGCCCGCGCGCTTCTCGCCCGGGCCGGCGAACTGGACGCGGCCGGGCTGGCCACGCTGGCGCTGACCTTCGACCTCGTCGGCGCGGGCGACGAAGCACAGCCGCTGGTGGACCGGCTGTTGACGCTGGCGCGCACCACGTCGACGACGGCCTACTGGCCCGCGGTGGAAACCTGGGACGAGTTCCACTGGCGTATGATGACCAGCGACGACAAGAACACGGCGTTGGCCGTGGCCGCGCTGGCGCGCCTGCGCCCGGACGACGCGCGGCTGCCCAAGGCCGTGCGTTGGCTCATGGAGCATCGCCGGGGCGCGGGATGGAGCAACACCCAAGCGACAGCGTTCGCCGTGTTGAGCCTGCTGGACGCGATCAAGGCGCGCGGCGAACTGGCGGCCGACTACGCCTATCGCGTCGAATTGAACGGCGCGCCTGTGTTGACCGGCCGCGTCACGCCCGAAAACGTGACCACGCCGATTGCGCCGCTGGTCATCCCCGGCGCCGACCTTGCACCCGGCGCCAACACGTTGGCCATCGTGCGTGAGGACGACGCCGTCGGCGCGGCGGCATCGGACACGCGGCCCGCGCTCCGCCAGGCCGCGGCGCCGCTCTACTACAGCGCAGTATTGGACCAGCAACTCTACTTCGACGCCTTCGCGCCGGTCGCGCCCGCGGGCGGCGGCATCAACGTGACGCGGCGCTACGAGCTGATCGAAGGCACGCCCCGGCCCGACGGCGCCTACGACCTGGGCGACGTGGTGCAGGTGACCCTCGACATCGAGCTGGCCGAGGAGATGTATTACGTCATGGTGCAGGATCCCATTCCCGCCGGCTTCGACGTGATTAGCGAACGGGAGAATCTGTCCGGCTGGAGCGAGTTCGGCATGCCCTTCTTCTGGCGCGATTGGGGCTACAATCGCAAGGAGGTGCGCGATGACCGGGTCGACTTCTTCCTCACCCAGGGCTGGGCCGGCGAGCACACGTTGACATACACCATGCGCGCCACCCTGCCCGGCACCTTCAGTGTGCTGCCCACGTCGGTCTTCCCCATGTACGCCGACCAGTTCTGGGGACGCAGCGCCAGCGCGCAGGTGACGGTCGCGCCCGAGCAGTTGACGCCCCGTCCGGCGCTGGCGGGCGACATCGACCACAGTTGCACCATCAGCAATTTCGACGTGCAGTTGGTGGCGGCGGCGTGGCCCCATGCCGTGCCCGGCCGGGACGTGGTGGCCGACGGCGTGGTCGATCTGCGCGATGTGGCCGCGGTCGCGGCCCGGCGGGGCGCGGCGTGCAGCGCCGATCTGCCGCTGCCGGAAACCGCGGGCGACACCGTCACGCTGGGGCTGGCGGGGCCTGACGCCACCCAGGTGATCGGCGACGAATTCGTGGTGACCGTCCGCCGGGCCGCGGCCGGCGCAGTGGACGGCGTCGCGCTCCAGCTCGCCTACGACCCGACGCTGCTGCGCCCGGTGCGCGTGCAGTGGGCCGACGGCACGAGCATCCTCCCGCTGGGGCCGGTGGTCGATGCGGCACAGGGCCGGTTGCTCTTCGGCGGCTACAACCTGGAGCCATCCGCCGCGGCGCGAGCAACACGGGCGCGGCGGACGATGTATTGGCGGACGTGGTCTTTGCGGGCATCCGAGTGGGCGCGGCGGAGGTGCGCATCACTGCGGGTCAGGTGGCCGATGACGCCGGGCGCGTTCACAATGCGCGCGGCGCGGCGGTCGCACGAGTCCGGATCGAGGGTGAGCAGACGTTCTTGCCCATGATTCAGGGGGACTGAACGGCGCACACCGCACGCAGCTGAATCAAAAAAGGGGAGACGCGGAACCGCGTCTCCCCTTTTGCTAGCGCAGCCGAACGATGCTTACGCACCCGGGCGTGGCATGTCGTCGTCAGCCTCGGGTGCGTAAGCGGACGGGGCGTCGATGTCGACCGCCGTCACATCGATCTGCTCCACCGCCACGTCTTCATCGGTCACATCTCCGGTCGAGCCGGCGGCATCGTCGACAGGCGTGATCTCATCGGCCCACATTTCAGTCTCCGCGTCCGGTGTCGGCATGACCGGTTCATCCGCCATGGGCGCGACCGGGGCCGGCGCCGGCGCAGGGACGGAGCGCACGGGATACATGGGGTTGCTACGCGCCAGTTGGCCGTAGAGGTGGTGCTGTACCAGCGACGTCACCAAGGTGGCCAGCGGCAGCGTCACAATCAGGCCGATGCCGCAGAGCAGCGCACCGACGAGCGATGCGCCCAGGAAGATGACCAGCGATGCGCCGATGACGACCAGGCTCACGATGATGACCGGGCCGAGGTTCGCCCGCGTCCACTCCCAGATGTCGGTGAGCATCAGGCCGCTGCTGATCTTCTCATCGCGGGCAAAAGAGATGGTGAAGCCCGGCTGGGCCAGCGCAATGAAGACGCCGTAGATGAAGCTCAGGCAGCCGGCGCAAACCATGACGATGCTGCCGACGAATTGCCCGGCATCGTTGCCGTTCTGCGCCAGCGCGCTCCCGATGCTCGACGGCACGCTGAAGATGATCAGCGGCAGCGCCCAAATCAAGCCGACGATCGCGTACTTGAAGCCGCGGCTCAGGTCACCGCCCCAGTCGTCCCACTCGGGCAGGGGCTTGGGGACGCCGTCGCGCACGTTTTGCAGCAGGCGAATGGTGTACCCGGCCAGAATCAAGAAGCCCAGGATGCCGACGAGGACGACCGACAGGATGAAACTCGCCAGAATCACGCCGACGCCGATGGCCAGTTTCTGGATCCAATCTTCATCATCCATGATGAAGGTAAACGCTTTTTGAATGTCCATGAACCCCTCCAAAGTCTGTGCTGCCGAATGGGTACGCAGGCCGTTGCGGGTGCTGCGCCCAATGCAATCGTATGCGCAAAGCCTCAACCGTGCAAGGCCGATTTCTGTACCAAGAGGCGCGCCGTGGTTGTGTGGACCAATACGCAGGCGTGTGACGAAAGTTTCAGGGCGCGGATGCTGCCGTGCCTGCGTGCAGCGCATCCGCAATCTCGCTCCGCACCCACGCATCGGCTTCCGCAGCCTGGGCCGCGGCCAACGCGTCACGGGCACGGGCGTCGGCATGGCGCGCCCACACCCGGCCCAGCGCCCACGCCGCGTGACCGCGCGGCAGCGGGTCGGCGTCATGCAGCGCGGTCACCAGCGCAGGCACGGCCGCGGGATCGGCCCAGTTGCCCAGGGCGACGCACACATTGCGCAACATGCCGTGGCGTTTGGCCCGCTTCACCGGCGAACGACGGAAGCGGGCATTGAACGCCGCCTGCTCCAGCCAGTACGGCGTGGCCGGCGCGAATCCCTCCAGCAGCGGGGCGCGACGCGGCCGCTTTGCGCCGTCAAGCCGGGCAGCCGGGGCGTGCGCGGCAGGCGCTGGTTCCACGGGCAGACTTCCTGGCAGATGTCGCAGCCGAAGATACGGTTGCCAAGTGCGGGCGCAGCGCCGCGGGGATGGGCGCTGGGACTCGATGGTCCAGTAGGAAATGCAGCGCTGGGGGTTGAGGTGAAACGGGCCGACAAACGCATCCGTGGGGCAGGCGGTCAGGCAGCGGGTCAGCGGCCGCAGGTGCCGGGACGTGATGCGCCGTCGTCTGCCGGCGTCCACGTTCCGGCATCGACAGCGGGAGGCAACCCGGCGAAGACCGCGTCGGCGCTGACGGTCGGTCCGGCAAACTCCGGCGGCGGGTCGTAGGCCAGCACCTCGGGCACCATGACCGTGGCCAAGAAGAGCCAGCTCCGCGCCCGGGCGGATGGTGCAGCAGTTTTTGCCGGTGAAGCCGATCCCGGCCTGCATGGCCCAGTCCCGCTCCAGCACCGGCCCCGTGTCGACAAGGCACTTGCGCGCGGTCCGGCCGGTCTGCCCGGCGATGAAGGCATCCAGCGCAAAGAGTTGCGGCTTGATGAGGTCGTGGTAGTCGTCGCCCCAGGCGTAGGACGCGATCAGGCCGCGGCTGGGGTCGGTGCGCACGTTCTCGGGCAGCGCGAACTGGTGGTAGTTGACGCCGAGGACGATGATGGAGCGCAGCTCGGTCTCATCGCTCAGCAAGCGCGGATCGCCGCCGGTCCCAGGTTGCGGGTGAGATAGCCCATGTCGCCGGTGTACGCCGGCGTCGCCCAGCGATCGTAGAAGTCGACATGCGCCGGCGCGTCCACGGGCACGACGCGCGCCCAGTCGAAGCCGAGTGCGTGGGCCTTCTCTTTGATGCGGGCGGTGAGATGTGTCGGGTCCATGTGCTCAGTCCGGTCAGGTGTCTCAATCGTGACCATTGTGACAGCCAGCCGGAGCACGTCAAATGGGTGAAATCCGGCGGAAGACGATTTTGGATATGACTTGTATCCGGCGCGCATAGCAGATATACTCTGCATATGAGATTTGTCTGGGATGAGGAAATGAATGCGCCAATCTTGGCAAGCATGGGCTGAGTTTTCACGATGCGGTTCACGTGTTCGACGGTCCAATGTTGGGTCGATCTCGACGATCGATTTGATTACGGTGAGGACCGTTGGGTCGGGATTGGCCGCCTGACCTCACGAATCGTTGTGATCGTGCTACACTGAACCCGCCGACGAGACGATTCGCATTATTTCGGTACGAAAGGTTTGAGCCATGAACGAAAAATCTAGAAGAGCTCTTTTGGAAAGTGAGTGGGGCGCGTGGTCAGCTTGCGGGACGAAGATATTGACACGTCAGACATACCGCCGCTGTCCGACAACTTTTTCCGACGGGCGCGGCGCATGCCCAAACAGAGCGTAACCGTTCATATTGACAGAGACCTCCTCCAGTGGTTTCAGTCTCAGGGAGGACTATGACGTCGCATGAACGCTGCATTACGATTGTATGTCGAAGCCCATCGGGCGGCATAAAAGGATGAAGCGCATGCTTGCGGACAATCCAGTGACAACGATTCCGTTGACAACGCAGGGGATCGCGGATCTACGTGGGGAACACGCGGGTCACATTGGACACCGTCGTGGAAGCGTTCTTGGGCGGAGCGACGCCGGAAGAGATCAGTTACCAGTATACAAGTCTGAATCTTGCCGACATATATGCCGTGGTAGGCTACTATCTGCACCATCAAGCGGACGTCGACGGTATTTAGCCCAGCGGCGCCTGGATTCAGCGAAAATTGCGCCGAGAATGAAGCGCACTTCTCGCCGGAAGGAACTCGCCCGCCTTCTGGCGCGGCGCAAAACTCAGGAATCTTGACGAGCGGACACAATGCTGCGGGTTCTGGCGGATGAAAACTTCAATAACAACATTGTCCGGCGGCTTGCGACGTCGCAACCCCGATATTGATATTGTGCGTATTCAGGTATAGGCTTGTCCGGCGCCGACGACCCCACTGTGCTCGAATGGGCCGCCACGGAGCGCCGTATCTTTGCTTACACGACGTTGCGACTATAACGCACTTCGCATACGAACGTGTAAGGAGCGGCAAATCGATGTCTGGGGTTTTCGAGGGAGCCGCACTGTTCCGATTGGCACTGCGATTGAAGACTTGCTGCTCATCATCGAGTGTAGCCTTGACGGTGAGTGGGAGGGCAGATTCGCTATTTACCGCTCCGCTGAAGCTGTTAACAACCAAATGAACGACAGTGCAAGCGGCGTGAGGTGTGCATCTCACGCCGCTTGCATCTCGACTTGCCGGTGCCTACAGCCGCTCAATCGCGACTGCGGTGCCGCCGCCGGTGCCGTGACAGAGCGACGCCAGGCCCAGCTTGCCGCCCGTGTCACCGAGCACGCTCAGCAGGGTGACGATGATGCGGGCGCCGCTGCAGCCGATGGGATGGCCCAAGGCGATGGCCCCGCCCCACTGGTTGAGCTTCTCGTAGGGAATCCCCAAGCTCTTGTTGAAGAGCACGCTGTTGGTGGCGAAAGCCTCGTTGTTCTCCACCGCGTCGAAATCATCCACGCTCACCCCGATCTTCTCGGTCAACTTGCGCACGGCGGGCACCGGCGCTTCCACAAAGCGCCAGCTTTCGCCCGCGGCCCACGTCCCGCCCACCACGCGGCCGATGGGCGTGAGACCGTGTTCCTTCACCGCCTTCTCGCTGGCGATGACCAGGGCCGCGGCGCCGTCGCTGATCTGGCTGGCGTTGCCCGCGGTGAGAATGCCGTCCGGCTTGAACGCGGGGCGGAGACGGGCCAACGTCTCGGGCGTGGTGTCGCTGCGGATGCCCTCGTCGGCGTCGACGGTGATGACGCCCTTGCGCGTCTTGATCTCCACCGGCACGATCTCGGCCTTGAACTTGCCCGCCTCGGTGGCAGCCGCAGCACGCTTGTGTGACTCGTAGGCGACGAAATCCATTTCCTCCCGGGTGAGTTCGTACTCTTCGGAAAGCTGCTCCGTCTCGTCACCCATGCCCCGCTCGGCCAGCGGATCGGTGAGGCCGTCGTGGGTCAACGTGTCGTACATGGGCGCGGTGCCGAAGACCAGTTTGTAGCCCCAACGCGCCTGATGGGGCAGGGCAAACGCGGCTTGGGACATGGACTCGGTGCCGCCGGTCAGGACCAGGTCGGCCTCACCGGACTTGATGGCCATGGCCGCGTTCATCACCGTCATCATGCCGGAGGAGCAGACCATGTCCACCGTGTAGCCGTCCACCGTGGCGGGGATGCCCGCCTTGACGGCGGCCTGGCGCGGGATCAACTGGCCGTGGCCCGTGCGCAGGATGTTGCCGAAGATGTACAGGTCCAGGTCGCCGCCCTGGATGCCGGCCTTTTCCAGCGCACCTTGCATGGCGATGGCCCCCAGGTCGGCCGGGGAGAGATCTTTCAACGCGCCGCCGAATTTGCCGATGGGCGCGCGCGGCCGCAACAATATATGCTTCACTCATTCTTTGCCTCCTTGCACGATCGTTGTCACGCGAGATTCATTATTCATCGTCGACGGGGAATGCCACCGCTTCATCCACTCGGACTGGGTTTTCAGCGTTTCGTCGAGCATTTTGCTCCACGTGTCCATCACCTGCTGGGCCGCCTCTGCCTGGGCTTCGCCCCCGGTCACGAGCGCCTGCAACGTTGATGGTGGCTTCGGCCTGCTCCAGGCGACGCTGCAACTCGGCGTTCTTCTCCAGCAGCGCCAGGTACTCTTGCCGCGACAACCCCGAGCATCTTCTGCCACTCTTCCACCCATGCGTCCATGGCCGCGACGGCGGCGTGACGCCGGGCATGTAGGTGGCCATCCATGCCTGCCACTCCTCCGGCGCCCGTCATGCGCGCATAGGCGTCAAAGGCCTGCTGCGCCTGCTGTGCCCCCCGCATCGCCTCCGCCATCAACGTGAACCACGCCTCCATGGCCTTGGGGTTGAAGCCGGGATAGGGTGATGTCATGTGTGCCGCCCGCCGTTGATGCTCAACGTGGCGCCGGTGATGTAGCCGGCCGCGATGGGCGACATGAGAAAGGTGACGCCCCAGGCGACTTCTTCGCTGGCGAAGCGGCGCAGGGAATCGTCCGGTAGATCTTCTGCTTGACGTCTTCGGGGATGGCCTTGACCATGTCCGTCTCGGTGAAGCCGGGGCAGACCACGTTGGCGCGCACACCGTAGCGTGCGCCTTCCAGGCCCAGCGTCTTGGCCATGCCGATGAGACCGGCCTTGGTGGCGGCATAGTTGGTCTGGCCGATGTTGCCCTGCTCGCCCACCACGGAGCTGATGAAGACGAGCGCACCCTCGCCCTGCCGTACATGCCGGGCACAATGGGCGCCAGGGTGTTGTAGACCCCATTGAGGTTGGTGTCGATCACCGTGGCCCACTTCTCGTAGCTCATGCGCGAAGAGCGCGCGCCGTTGGTGATGCCGGCATTGGCCACCACGCCGTAGACCGGGCCCAAGTTGGCGTCAACTTCCTCGGCCACCGCCTCCATGCTCTGCGGGTCGGTGACGTCGGCCTTGAGGGCCAGGGCATTCAATTCGGGGTTGGGATGACTGCGATAGGTGTAGGCAACCTTGGCGCCGTGATTGGCCAGCATGGTCACAACGGCCGCACCGATGCCACGATTGCCCCCCGTCACCAGGATGACGCGATCTTCCAGACCAAACATGCAGACCTCCTTTTGGCAGACGAATGGTAAGCTGATTCCTTTGTACGCACCTAGACTAGAAGTCCGACTTCTGACAGAAGTCGGACTTCTCAGGGAGAACGTGGTTCACGCCGCGCGCGGCCGGTCAATGTTGGGGAGCCGGCGGCGCGTCGGGCAGATGGACCTATTTACGAGCTTTCAGCCAGTCGGTGATGAGCGGCGGCAGGTCGCGCTGCACCTTGCCGCTCACATACATGCCGATGTGGCCCACCGGGAAGTTGGCCTCGGTGTAGTCGTCGGTGCTCACATACTGTGCGAGCGCCTGGGACGACGCCGGCGGCACCAGATGATCGTCATCAGCATAGATGTTCAGCACCGGCATGTCAATCGCCGCCAAATCAACTTGCTTGCCGCCGATCTCGACTTCACCGGTAATGAGCTTGTTGGCCTGGTAGAAATCCTTGATGAACTGGCGCCACGCCTCACCGGCCTGATCGGGGCTGTCGAAGATCCACTTCTCCATGCGCAGGAAATCCTGCACGCGGCGGCGATCCGTGGCGATGTTGGCCAACCCCATGTACTTTTGCACATTGAGCTGATAGGGCTTGAGCATGAGATAGCCGAAGTTCATGAAATCGCCCGGAATGTTGCCCAACGCCTCGACCATGAGGTCGGCGTCCACGCTTTCCGAGCCGATTTGACAACCGGTCCACAGGTTCAGCAGCCCGTCCTCCACGCCGAAATCCACCGGCGTCACCATGGCCACCAGGTTCTTGACCTTGGCCGGGTTCAGCGCCGTGTAGCAGAGGGCGAACGAGCCGCCCTGGCAGATGCCCAGCAGGTTGATCTGTTCCAGGCCGTGGCGGGCGCGCACCACATCCACGGCCGCGTCCATGTAGCCGTTGATGTAGTCATCCAGCGTCAGCCAGCGATCCTCGCGGCCGGGGTAGCCCCAGTCGATCAGGTAGATGTCCAAGCCCAGTTGGAGCAGGTTCTTGACCAGCGAGCGGTTGTCCTGCAAGTCGGTCATGTACGGCCGGTTGACCAGCGCGTACGAGATGAGCACCGGAACCTCGAAGGGCTGCTCCACCAGCGGCTCGAAGTGGTAGAGCACCATCTTGTCCTCGCGATAGACCGCGTGCTTTTCGCTGACGCCGTACTGAATCTCCTCGTCCCGGATTGTGCTCATGGTCTGCACGCCCTGGGCGATCTTGAGATTCAGTTCGGCCAACTCCTGGGCCGCCTGCAACGGGTCGATCTGAATGGGGAACTGGATCATTTAATCCTCGCTCTCCTGTTTGGATGTCCGGCTCTTGGTGGAACGCCCGGTGGTGGACTTGCGCGTGCTCGGCTTCTTCGGCGCAGGCTTGGACGAGGACCTCTTTGACGCTGCCTGTTTGGCCGCGCCGTTGTCGGACGCGACGGGCGCGACCGCCTCCGCCGGAGCCGGCGCGACGACGGGCTGTTCTGCCAGGGCCGTCTCCAGCTTTGCGATGCGGGCGTTGGCCTCGGCCAGCGCGTGCTTGAGGGCACGCAACTCACGCCGCTGGGTGTAGATCGACTTGTGGGCCGCGTCCACTTCGGTGCGCGTGGGCATGTCCAGTTGCTTGGCCATGATCTCCACAAACTCGCGCTGGGCGATGCGGTAGTTCATGGTGGCGGTCAACAGCTTGCCCTGGGCGCGCACGTACTTTCGCCCACGAAGACTTCGTAGAACGCCGGGTCGGCGATGTCGGCCCACTCGGCGGACAGTTCCTGGAATGTGCGGATGGGCTTGCCGGCTTGCGCCCGAGCCACCAGCGCTTCCATGAGCTTGGTCAGCCCGTTGACCCACGCGTCGGTCATGACGGCCTGGTACTCCACGTTGGCCACGGCAAACTCCTGCATGACCTTGGTCAGCCGGCGCACCTTTTCCTCGTACTCGCGTGCATAGCCCAAGGGCGGCGTGTCCAGAAAACGTCCGAAGGTCTGCTGATAGACGTCGAACGTGCGGCTGACCACGTCGCCCAGCGCGCCGAAGGAGGGGCCAAAGCCGGGCTGTTGCCACTGGGCCGCGGTCTGCTGCCACAGGTGGGTCCACGGCTGCGGGTGCCAGGCATCGGGCGCCTGGGCCGCGGCCTGCATCATGTTGGCCCACTGGGTCACGCCCGCGTTCATCTCCGCGGCCATGCGCCGGCTGTAGTCGTCCAGTGCGGCGCGCCATTCATTGCCGTCGGCCATCTGCTTGGCGATCTCTTCCCAGGCCGAAGCCGCCATCTGCAGGAACTTCACCGCGGCCTGCTGACTGTTGACGAGTTGTTCCGCGGCGCGCCGCGCGGTCGGATCCGCGTTGTCCAGCCACGCCTGCATGTTCTGCTCGGCCAGCTTCTGCCACTGGGCCACACCGCCGCCGGCGTCGACTGCATCAACTCCAGCCAGCCCTGCCACATCTGTTGCTGCGCGTCCGTCCAGGCCTGCGCCATCTTGGCTGCATCTCCGTTGCCGTACATGGCACTCCTTCCGCGTTGTGTCTCTCCGAAATTCCCGTGCAGGGGACGACAGTGCCGTCACCGATCTGCGATGGGTTCTCGGAGTGGGCCTTATTTGCCGTTGGCGGTGGTCCCAAAGATCGACCACGTCTCTGCCAGCTTCCGGTTCGCTTCCATCATCTTGGTGGCCGAATCCTGCCACGCGCATGGCCTTGACGCTCTCCTCTTCCCAGGAGCCGGCAAAGCCGCCGGGGTTCATGTTCTTGGCCGCGGCGAACCAGCCTTCCCACAGCTTCTCCTGGTTGGCGACCCACTGGCGGTTCATCTCCACCGCCTGCTCGGCCATCTTGATCACCTCGTCCGGCACGTTGGGCATGTCTTCCAGGCTTTCCAGCCACATCTTCATCCACTCGGTCTGGGTGCCGGCCGCGTTCTTGATGGCCGCCTCCCACGCCTCCACGCTCTGCGTCCACAGGTCGGACATGGACGACTGCGCGCCGGTCGGCGTCATCATCTTCATCCAACTGTCCCACATCTTCTGCTGGCTCTCGGTCCAGCTCTTCAGCATCTCTTCGGACTGGGTTGCCCAGTTCATGTGCTCTCTCCTTTGTCAACGAAACAATGTCAAATCACGCCGAAAACGCACCGTTTCCGGATCATCTCACTCTCGCGCCGGCGTCAAATAACGGCGCCGCCGTCCACCGCCAGCACATGGCCGCTGACGTAGCGCGCCTCGTCGGACGCGAGCCACAGGAACGCGTTGGCGATGTCCTCCGGCTCGCCCCGGTAGCCCAGGGGGATGCGCTGTTCGATGGCGTCCATCACCTTGTCGGGAATGCCTTCGGTCATGCGGGTGCGGATGAAGCCGGGCGCCACCGCGTTGACGCGAATGCCCTTGCGCCCCAACTCGCGCGCCCACACCTTGGTCATGCCCACCACGCCCGCCTTGGCCGCCACATAGTTGGTCTGGCCGAAGTTGCCGTAGGTCGCCACAATCGACGCCGTGCTCAAAATGACGCCGGTCCCGCGCTCGCTCATATGCTCCGCCACGGCGCGGTGCAGTTGTAGACGCCCTTCAGGTTGACGTCGATGACCGAGTCGAACTCATCTTCGGTCATCTTGACGATGCGGGCGTCACGGACGATGCCCGTGCTGTTGACCATGATGTCGACGCGGCCGTAGCGTTCCAGCGCGGCCGCGACCATGGCCCGGCACGAAGCGGCGTCCGCCACGTTGACCCGGACGGGCAGCGCGTAGGCCGTCGGCGTGAGGACGGGCTTGACGCCGTTGCCCTCGGCAGACGTGCCCTCGGCCGCATGGGGCCCGGCCATTGGCGCCGGACGCGCACGCGTTGATCTCGTCGGCCACCTCGGTGACGAACGCGAGATCCAGATCGGCACAGACGACCCGGGCGCCCTCTTCGGCAAAGCGGAGCGCCGTGGCGCGGCCGATGCCACGTCCTGCGCCGGTGATGATGGCAACTTTATCGTGCAGCCGCATGACCGCCGTCACTCCTTTTCTGCATTGAGCGCTTGCTCCAGGGTTGCCACCCTGTCCGCCAGCGCAGTGACTTGCTCTTGCAGCGCCGTGACCGCGGCCAGCAATTCGGCGTCGGCGCTGCCCGTCTGGGGCAGTTGCCACGCCTTCATGGCCTGGGTACGGGCCGCTTCCACCTGTTTGCTGATCAGCTCCGACTGTTTGAGCGTTTGCTCCATGGCGTTGCGCATGATGTCGGTGTAGCTCGACGCAAACTGCTCCCACAGCTTGAAGGACTCGGCAAAGACTTTTTCCTGGCTCATATCTCCTGCTCCCGAGAGTGTGTCCGCCGTCAGTTCGGTCAGCCCCCGTTGGATGAAGCCGACCGCTTCGGCGAAATCGGTGAAACGGCTCTCCTGATCGCCCTGCACGTGACGGATGTGACCGCGCCATCGCACATGCGCGTCATGCGCCTCGTCTTCGTAGAGGTCCTGGGTGAAGCGGAGCAAGTAGGATGCCACGTTGTGTTGTTTCGCCTGCATATCACGCTGATTGACGTCACTCAATACGCACCTCCCGTTGGGCGCACGGCAGTCGTCCGGGCCGTGGCACGGTCGTAGTGTAGACAAGTCGGGTTACGGTCAAGTTACAGGGGTTCCCTCGCGAATCGCCGTGTAAGCTCCGTGGTCTGCCGCAGCGGGGGAATGGCCAACTCCCGCTCCAAGGTCGCCACGCAGCGCTGATAGACCCGCAGCGCCATGGGCCGGTTGCCTGGGCCGCATACGCCCGCATCTGGATGCGATAGGCGTCCTCCCAGATGGGGTCGACGCTCAGGACGCGCTCGGTCAGACGGATGCTCTCCTGGGGCACCCGGGTGAGCAGCAGGTGGGCCAGGCTGGTCATGGCGTTGAGCGCAAGCACTTGCAGCCGTTCGCGCTCGGCGCTGCTCCAGTCTTCGTAACGCCGTGCGGGCAGATAGTCCCCGTGATAGAGATCCAGCGCGGCGCGGAAGTGGTCGATGGCGCGCGCGTCATCTGTTTCCAGCGCACGGTTGCCCGCGGCGACGGCCTGTTCGAACGCGTCGGCGTCGATTTGGATGGCCTCAAAGTAGAGACCATAGGTCAATTCGTGGCGGCGCAGGAAGTACGGATCGGCCCGGGGCGCGCGCTCGGGTTCGATGGCCTTGTGCAGCGCGTTGAGCGCGACCTTGAAGTCACGGTCGCCGCGCGCGGCGTCAAACTCGGGCCAGAGCAGGTCGATGATCTGCTCCTTGTGGAAGCGGGTCGACTGGCGGCGCAGCGTCACCAGCAGTTGGAAGAGATGCAGCGCCTTCTCCCGGTTCCACGCGCCGGCCGGCACCTCTGCACCGTCACGCCAGACGCGGAAACCGCCGAGTGTCTGGACACGCAGCGTCTTCTCCGGCTCGGCGGTTTGTGGTTGGTCAGAAGGCACCATGGGCGAGTGGCATCCTGCGCGATCGGTCAGCCGGTTGCTGGACTGTGACTGTAGCACGCACAGGGAAGCCCGGTCAAGACCAGCGAATCACTTCCGGGAAGAGGTCATGAAATCTTGGGTGACTGAGCACGCGCCGACCTCTTCCCGGAAGTGATTCGCCCGTTCGCACGCGGGCGTGCGAACGGCACTGACTACGATCCCACGGGGGCCGGTGTCGCCGCGGTCTGCCGGCGCGCCAGGCGACGCCAGAGAACGCCCCGTTCCGGCGCGAAGATGAAGACCAGCAGGAAGATCCCCGTCGCGGTCAAGACCATGGCCGGGCCGGAGGCGATGTTGAGGTAGAAGCTCAGGTAAAGCCCGATCACGTTGCTGAGCACGCCGATGGCCGCGGCCACGGCCATCATCGTCGGCAGCCGGCGGGTGAGCAGTTGCGCCGCGGCCGCCGGTGTGATGAGCATGGCCAGCACCAGGGCCACGCCCACCGTCTGCAACGAGACGACCACGGTCACGCCGATGAGGATCAGCAGCAGGTAGCGCAGAAACCCTGCGGGCAGGCGCAACACAACCGCCAGCGTCGGGTCGAAGGAGAGCACCAGGAATTCTTTGTAGAAGGCGGCCACGGTCAACAACACCAGCGCACCCAGAGCGAAGGTCGCGATGAGGTCGGTGCGCCCCACGCCGAGCACGTCGCCGAAGAGGATGTGGGTGAGGTCCACCGCGTAGCTGTCCAGCGTGCTGATCATGGCCACGCCCAGGGCGAAGCTCCCCGCGAAGACGATGCCGATGGCCGTGTCCTCGCGCACCTCGCCGCCCTGGGTCAACAACCCGACGATCACCGGCGTGAGGATGCCGAAGATCAGCGCGCCGATGACCAGCGGCCAGTCGAAGAGGAAGGCCAGCACCACGCCCGGCAGAATCGTGTGGGCCAGGGCGTCGCCGAAAAAGGACATGCCCAGCAGAATGATGTACGAGCCGATGATGGGACAGATGACGCCGACCATGAGCGCCGCCAACATGCCGCGCAGCATGAAGCCGTAGCTGAGCGGTTCGGTCAACCAGGAGAGCCATTCCATCAGCGCAGCTCCTCGGGCGCGAGCACGGCCGGGGCATGCTCGCCGCGCAACACATCGGCCACGGGCGGGCGGCCGCCGTCGCAGCAGGTGTCGGTGAAGTAGAGTTCGCCGTCCGCGCCGTGGGCCACATGGATCTGGCTGCCGTAGGCCAGCGCCAGATGCTCCGGCGTCAGCACCTCGGCGGGCGTGCCCTGGGCAATCATGCGCCGGTTGAGCAGCCACATGAGGGGGAACTGCTCGGCCGCCTCGTTGAGATCGTGGGTGGCCACCAGCGTGGTGATCCCCTGGCCGCGCAGGTCGTCCAAGATCGTCAGAATCGCCTGCTGGCTCGGCATGTCCAGCCCGGTGAGCGGCTCGTCCAACAGGAGCAACTCCGCCTCCTGCGCCAGAGCGCGCGCCAGGAAGACGCGCTGCTGTTGGCCGCCGGAGAGTTCGCCGATCTGCCGCTTGGCCAAGGACGTCATGCCGACTTGCTCCAGCGCCGCATCGACCTGCCTGCGATCGTCGCGGCCGGGCCAGCGGAAGAGCCCCATCTTGCCCACGCGCCCCATCATGACCACGTCGTGCACGGTGACGGGAAAGCGCATGTCCATGCGGTTGCGCTGGGGCACGTAGCCCACGCAGATGTGACCCGCCGGCCCGCTGCCGTAGATGCGCACCGTCCCCCGCTGCGGCCGCGTGATGCCGGCGATGACGTTGAAGAGCGTGCTCTTGCCCGCGCCGTTGGGACCGACCACCGCGACCTGATCGCCCGTGTGCAGCCGTGCCGTGATGCCGTCCAGCGCAGGTGTGGCGCCGTAGAAAACGGTGACGTCGGTCAGTTCCAGCGACGGTGCGGTCTGCACGTGTTGGGCGGGCTTGATATAGACATTGGGCATACCCGGCATGGGCGCCTCCTTTGCACAAAAACAGACAGCGCGCCCCCAATCGGCGCGCGGCACGACAGGCGCGTGCGTACGCCTGATTGTAGCACAACGGACAAAGCCACCCAAAGCTATTGAGACTCTGTCTCAGTTGTTTCAGAAGCCGGCGGCGTTATGGAAATGGTGTGGCGGTCAGTTGGAACGGCGCGCGCGGAATGTCGTCGAGCCAACGGCCGTCGTAGAGCAGCCCGGCCGCCAAGTGACCCAGCGTGTCCGAGCCTTTGGCGCCGCTGCCGTTGCCGCCCGTGATGACGAAGATGCGGTCGCTCACCGCGTCGATGGTGGGCAGGCCGCTGGGCGTGTAGGTGACGATGCAGCGCCGGCTGAGCATGCGCAAAAACTCGGTCCCGGGCAGGATGGCGCGCAGCGCGTCGGCCATGGCCTGTTCACAGGGATCACCGATGCCCCGGCGGAACCAATCCTGCACCTCGGCCAGCGTCCGGGGCCAAAGTTCGGTGCGCGTGTTGCAGCCCAGCTTGACGTAGTAATTGCCGTCGGGGAACTGAAGCGGCGGTGTCATGTAGATGTCGTCAATGTCCGCGTCGACGATCTGGTAATTGACCACGGGCATGTCGGCCAGCCGGGCCGCGTCCGCCGGCGTCACCTGGCCCAGGATGATGTCCTCGGTCTTGAGCTTGAGCGGGATGGGGTGCGGCAGCAAGTTGTTGAAGTTGGTGAACGCGGCCGCGGCCACGAGCACTTTGTCGGCCCGGTACGTTGCGCCCATGTCGGTATCACGGTGACGCCCGCCGTCGGTCTGCACGTCGACCACCGTCTCACGGATGACGGTCGCGCCCTGCTGGGTCATGACCGTCAGTTGCGCCTGCAACATGCCGCGCAGTTGACGTACGCCGGATCCGGCTCGTAGAGTACGTCGAAGCCGGCGGGGAAATCCAGGTCCGGGAAGCGGGCGCCAGGCGTCATCGCCCGGCGTAGACTTGCGGTCGATGCCCTCCGCGGCGGCCACGTCCAGGGCCGTCTCCTGCCCGCGGCGACTGGGGCTTTCCACCAGCAGGCGACCCACCGGGCGGTAGAACGACGCCGGATGCGGCCTCAAGCTCACGGTATTTCTCCATGGCGGCGGCGATGCGCGACCAGGTCACGTCCTTGGTCAAGCGCACGGTGAGGCGCGCCGTCGTAGTGGCTGGCGAAGACGCCGGTGTGGGCGGCTTCGTCCTGGGGCTCGGCCGGGCCGATGACGGCCACGCCGTCGCCCCAGGCGCTCAGATAGCGGGCGGCCGCGGAGCCCATCAGCCCCGCGCCGATGACGATGGTTTTGAAAGCGTGATGCGCAGCTGTCATGGAATCGCTGGTACTTGTGTGGTGGGATTGGCAAAGCGCGTTAAGCGAACGTTCTTAAGGAAACCATGAGGACATTTTACCCGCAACCGTCGCGCGAAGGAAACGGCGCCGAACAATGAATTATGCGGCCTCCACTGCACCATCGACGCGGCCCAGACGCACACGCACCTGGTGTGAGCCGCCGTCGTCCACCAGCGGCACGGTGGCGTCGTGCAGGCGCACGCCGTCCAACTCCACGAATGCCACGCCGCGACAGACGCCGTCGGGGTTCTCCATGTGGATGCGGTAGCGCGTCTGCCCGTAGCGCAGGGTGACGGTGACCTCGGGCCAGGCGGACGCAAGGCACGGGTCCAAACGCAGGCAATCGTCAATGCGCTGCACGCCGAGGATGCCTTCGACGCCCAGCCGGTACATCCAGCCGGCCGAGCCGGTATACCAGCTCCAGCCGCCTTGGCCGGGATGCTCTGCGGCGGTGTAGACGTCGGCGGCGACCACGTACGGTTCGATGGCGTACTGCTGGACCTGGGCCGCGGTCTCCGCATGGCGGATGGGGTTGATCAGGCTGAAGAGATCCACGGCGCGGTCGCCGTCGCCCAGTTCGGCAAAGGCCCAGATCGTCCAGAGCGCGGCGTGGGTGTATTGGCCGCCGTTCTCACGCACGCCCGGCGGGTAGCCCTTGATGTAGCCGGGATCGTGGGGCGTCCGGTCGAAGGGTGGCTTGAAGAGACGAATCAACGCCAGCCGGCGGTCGACGAGTTGGTCGGCCACTGCGTGCATGGCCGTGCGGGCGCGGGCCGACGCCGCGTCGCTCGCGAAGACGGCCCATGACTGCGCGATGGCGTCGATGCGACACTCCTCGCTGGACGACGACCCCAGCGGCGTGCCGTCGTCGTAGAAGCCGCGCAAGTACCACTCGCCGTCCCACGCGGTGTCATCCGCAGCGGCGCGCAGGGCGGCCGCTTGCGCCCGGTAGCGCGCGGCGTGGTCGTCGTCGCCCCGGCGTGCACAGAGGGGCGCGAAGTTCTCGAGCGTCTGCGCCAGAAACCAGGCCAGCCAGACGCTTTCGCCGTGGCCCTCCACGCCGACCCGGTTCATGCCGTCGTTCCAGTCGCCCGTGCCGATGAGCGGGAGACCGTGGGCGCCGGGTGGTCGTGCCCCGTTCGATGGCGCGGTGGCAATGGTCGTAGAGGCTGCCGGTGACCGCGCTGGTCGCGCAGTGGTCGTAGCGCTCTTCCTCGTCGAAGCCGAGCGGCTCGCCCACCACAAAGGGCGCCTCCACGTCGACACACCGAAATCGCCGGTCCGTTGCACATAGTGTGTGGCACGTAGGGCAGCCAGAGCAGATCGTCGGTGATGCGGGGTGCGCGCCGCCGGCCCGACGGCGGATGCCAACGGCGCAGCACATCGCTCCGCCTCGAATTGATGGCGCTGCACGCAGAATCTGGGCACGGGCCAACTCCGGCGCGGCCGATCAGCGCCATGACGTCCTGAGCGATCGCGGAAGCCGTAGGCGCCGCTGGATTGGTAGAAGGCCGACCGTCCCCAGACCCGGCAGGAGAGATCTGCAGAGCAGCCAGCGGTTGATCAGCAGATCGAAGGCGGGGTCCGGCGTTCCACCTGCACCGTCGTCAGCGTCTCTTCCCAGAACGCGGTCAAATCGTCCCATGCCTGGCGCACGTGCGCGGGATCGCGATACTGCTGCAACAGTTCCTGGCCTCGGCATGGTTTGCACCCTGGCCCAGGAGGAAATGCACCTCATGGGACGCTTCCGGCAGGTCGATGTGCACCTGGTAGGCGGCGCACGGGTCGACGCCGGAGCACCGCGCCGCTCACCCGATGCGCACAAGACCGACCGGCCGCTTCCGTCGCCCGGTCCGTCCCAGAAATTCGGTGCGGTCGGTGGTGACACCATGGGGCGGCTGGTCCGCTCAGGAACGCGACTCCGGGCGCCGAACTCGGTGTTGTACGGATTGGTCGCCAGGAAGCAAGCCTTCCGTCGCCGTCGTAGCCGGGGACGACGTACTGCTGCATTTCGTCCCGGTTGACGCCCAGCACCCACTCGGCATAGTACGCGGGCCGGTAATGCAGCGCGCATTGCCGGTCCCGTTTTCCAGCCGCAGAGTGACGATCTTGACCGCGCCGTCCTTGGGCACAAAGGCGCGACTTCCTGCTTCAAGCCCTGGCTGTGGTGGGTGAAGATGGAGTAGCCGGCGCCGTGGCGTACCAGGTAGGGCGCGCCGTCGTCGGCCGGCGCGGGGGTGGGCGTCCAGATCGTGCCGTCTCCTCGTCGCGCAGGTAGAGCGCCTCGCCCGTGGGGTCGACGACCGGATCGTTGGACCAGGGCGTCAGCCGGTTTTCGCCGCTGTTGACGGCCCACGTAAAGCTGCTGCCCCGTTCGGTCATGAGAAAGCCGAACGTGGGGTTGGCGATGACGTTGCTCCACGGCGCGGGCGTGGTCTGCCCCGGCTCCAGGTAGATGAGATACTCGCGACCGTCGGCGCTAAAGCCGCCCAACCCGTTGTCGAACTGGAGCTCGGCGGGACGGGGCAGCGGTGCCAACGGGGCCGGTTCCTCGGCGCGGCCGCCGGGCTGGAACAGAGGCAACGCGGCCGGCTGGCGATGGAGCGCGTGCACTTGCGCGGCCAAGGTGCCGTCCTCTTGTTCGAGGACGACGCGCGCGGCCGTCTGCAACAGGGTCTTGGCCGCGCCGGTGAGTTGGTCGTTGCGCAACAGGAAGATGCCGGCGCGCCGGTTCAGCCAGTTGCGATGGTCGTTGCGTTGCAGCAACTGGCCCACCTGGTCGTGGAGCGCCTGCACGTAGCTGGACGCCTTCTCGTTGAGGATCACCAGGCTGATGGGCATGTTGCGGTTGCGCCAGTAGCGGTGGGCGCGCAGCGCCTCCTGCACCAGCGCGAGGCCGTCTTCGTCCTCCACGCACACCAGCAGGATCGGATAGTCGCCCGAGATGGCATAGGGCCACAGTGCGGGCTGGCCCAGTTCGTTGGCGGCGATGACGTCCGCGGGCGCGCGCAGCCGGTCGCTGGGATAGAGCAGTGCGGAGAGCAGTTGCTGCATGGTGGCCAGCCCGTCCGAGGTGATGTTGAGCCGGCGCATCTCCAGTTCCGCGGCCGTGTGCGTCTGCGCCACCACGCGCCGGATCGCGTGCCAATCCTGATATTGGTGCAACTGGTAGAGCACATCATGGCGCGACGTGCCCGCGGTGGTGATGAAGGCCAGCTCCACCGTATCGTGGGCGTCCAGTTCGATCTCCTGGCTCATGGCCATGATCGGATCCAGCGTCGCGCCTGTCGTGGCGCTAGATGAGGATCGTTGCCCGTCGTGGCGCGCAGATGAGGATCGGTGCCGGTCGTGGCGCGCAGATCTGTCACCTCGCCGACGAGCGCGGCCGGCGCGTGCATGGACCCGTCGCGCCCGAGGAAAGCCGGACGCGCTGTTTCGAACGTGCCGGCGCGGGTGAGCGGCGGGGCCAGCACCAGACCGTGCGCGAGGAAAGGCGGCGTTTCGGTGGCCGCGCGCGGGCGCCGCCGAAAGACCAACGCGTCCGCATCGGCCACATGCTCGCTTTCGATGAACATCTTGTTGAACGCCGGATGGCGCCGGTCAGTGCGCTGGTCGGCCAGCACCACTTCGGCGTAGCTGCACACCGCGAGTCGGGCGGCGTGTCTCCCTGATTGGTCAGGCGCACACGGCGGATCTCCACGTCGTGTTCGGGCGCGGAGCCGTAGATGTCGAGCCGGGCGGCGATGGACTCGTGGCGGCTGATGAAGCCCACGGAATCCGGCGCAAAGTGGACCGTGTGCGTCTCATCGCGATTGGCCACGGGTTGACTGGTGGGCGACCACAGTTCCTGCGCATCGTCATCGGTACACGTAGAGCCACGCCCCAATCGTCCAGCGTCGTGTCGGCGCGCCAGCGGGTGAGGTCGGTCTCCTGCCAACGGCTGAAGCCGCCGCCGCTGTTGGTCACAAGCACGCCGTAGCGGCCGTTGGAGAGAAAGTGGACCTGGGGCGTGGAGCGTGGCGGCGGTCACCTCCCACGGCTCGGCGCGGATGCGCGGCTCGGCCACCGACTGCATCGGCCTCGACTTCGTCGCCCAGTTCCTCCGGAGGGACGTGGCGTGATCTCGCTCGTGGAGCAGCATCTTCACGTTTTCCACGCGCTGGTCGGCGTGAAAGCGCTTGACCAGCACATATCGCCGTGGAGATAGTTGAGCAGCGCCAGCAGAATCATGCCCTGATGGTGCACCATGAACGAGCGCACGATCGCCTGTTTCGCCCCGGGCGGCAGCCGATCTTCGGTGAAGTCCACCGCCTCGTAGTAGCCGTAGTCGCCCAGAAGCCCCCGCGCGTTGAGGTCGTCCAGATTCTCCATGACCGCGTGGGGGTCCAGGCTCAGGGCCAACAGCGACGCGTACGGCGTGACCACGTGGTCGTCGCCCAGGCCGTTAACCCAGCCCCGGCACACCGAAGGCCTGATACTGGTAGTACTGGTTGGCGTCGAAGCGATAGTAGCCCGACTCGGAAATGCCCCACGGCAGGCCCTGGCGACGGGCGTAACGAATCTGATCCGCGGCGGCGACCCGGCACGCTTCCGTCAGCAGGGTGTGTGCGGGCATGCGCAGCAACAGCCCGGGCATGAGATACTCGAACATGGTGCCACTCCACGAGAGCAGGGTCTGCCCCGCGGGCGTGACCGTCAGTGGACGACCCAAGTGTGCACCCAATGTTTGATGGGCACTGTCATGTTTGGCGATGGCGACCAGGCTGCCCAGGCGCGCCTCCGAGGCCAGCGAGATCGTAGTAGTTGTTGTCCAGCGCCCCCCGATCCACATTGAAGCCGATGAAGACGTCGCGCCGCTCGTCGTAGAGCGCGCCGAAGTCCATATCGTCCACAAAAGCGCCGGCGCGCTGGTGGACGCGATCGAGCATGGCCATCAGTTCCTGCGCAGCGTCGTGGGCGGAGTCGTGAGCGAGGAGAGCAGATTGTTGCACCACTGCTCCACTGTGCTGTGGCAGCCGCGGCCCACATTGGTCAGCAGTCCCTCCTGCAAGGCGCGGGCGAGCGGTTCCGCGGCGCGGCATGCGGCCGGCAGAGACCCGCTACGGACAGGTGGGTGCGCCGCAGTTGGCCTTTGCAACGTCTTGAAATAGTCGCCCAGCGCTGCGCCGCGATGCCCGTGCTCACCGCGGGGCATCTGCGCGAACAGGCGGTGCCACGGGGCGAAGCGGTCCACCTGGTGCCACGTCCTCGTCAGTTGATAGTGGACGCGGTTGACGAAGATGCGCAGCGTGCGCAGCGATGCCGCCGGATGTGGTGATCCGTTGTGTCCAGCAACGTCTGCACCGGGCGATGAGGATCTGGCATCTTGTATTCTCGTTGAGGCGGAGAGAGCGCGCCGGGATCCACTGCTGCGATCGTCGTCTACCGCGGCGATCTCTTGTCTTCTCCAACTTCAGCAGGGTGGCGCGCAGTTCGTCGCCGCTGGACGGGTCGACCCGTCCAGCGCGGCCAGCGCTTCGCCCAAGTTGCCTGTGGGCATCGCGCAGGGTTCTCCCAGCGCGCTCAGCGCACCGGGTGCGTGGTCATGTCGATCAGGCTACGCTGCAGGGCGATGAGGCACGCGGCCAGGTTGCCGCTGTCGACCATGGAGATGTAGCGCGGCGCAAGCGGTTGGAGCGACTGTCGTACCAATTGAGGAAATGGCCCTGATGCCGCTCCAGTTCGTCCAGAGTCGAAAGGTATCGCGCAGCCGCACGGCCACGCTCAGCAAACTCTCGTAGCCGAAGTCATAGGCGGCAGCCGTGGCCAGGAGCATGAGGCCGATGTTGGTGGGTGACGTGCGATGGGCCACCAATTTCAGCGGCGCCTCCTGAAAATGATCGGGCGGCAGCCAATTGTCTTCGGGGCCGACGAACTGTTCGAAGTAGAGCCAGGTGCGCTTGGCCAGGTTGCGCAGTTGCTGGGCATCGTCACCGGTCAACACCGGGCGTGGATGATCTGTCATGCGGCTGATGCGCACGGCGACCACGGGCGCCACGAGCCATGCGACCAGAAACGGCAGCGCCAACGGGCAACACCTGCGGCGCCCACCAGATGAGCGCGCCGCCCACAACCAGCGCAAAGATGGGCGCTTCGATGGTCTGCATCCACGGTGCGAAGCTGCGACTGCGCCGCCGCATCAGGCGCGCCGTCTGCGCCGACGTGGTCCATTCCAGCAGGTGACGATGGGTGACGTAGACCCGGCGCAGCGTGCGCACGATGGCGTCCAATGCCAGAAACGCGGCGTGGGGCAGGAAGACGATGCTCAGCAGGGCGCAGCGCGGGCGCACGCATGCTGTCGGCAAAGCCGTACCAGGTCCACTGGCGGATGCTGCCCACGACCCACGCGGTGAGATCGGCAAGCAGCGGCAGCAGCAACGGCGCCAGCGCGACCAGCGTCCACACGAGCGGCGCGCTCGGCAGCCACAGCCAGCCCGCATCAGAAGCAGGAGCACCGTGGGTCAACAGGCTGCGGCGCAGGTTGTCGGCGATCTTCCAGCGGTCGATGACGCTGAGTGTGGTCTGATGCGACTGCCGTCGGCCGCGGGCACCATGCGCGCCAGCCACGGTAAAGCCGCCAGTCGCCCCGGATCCAACGATGTTGCCGCTGGGCCTGCGCCAGGAACGGCCGGGTAATCCTCGTAGAGCACGATGTCGCTCATTGCGCAGCGTTGTCGATGCCCTCAAAGAGATCGTGGCTCAGCAGGTGGTTTTCGGGCACGCGCTCGGCCAGCGCGGCAGGGAAAGCGTCCACGTCGTAGATGCCCTTGCCCACGTAGATGCCCTCACCAAAGAGATCCTGGTAGACGTCAGAGACGGCCAGCGTGTAGAGATCGATGCCGGTGTCGCCGGAAAAGATGGTGGCTGAAGGGCGTATATGCCGCCGCCACCGGGTTGATCTCGGCGTGCGGCTGCAGAATGGTGTAGCTTCCGCGGTGAGGAAGCGCCGGTCTCCGGGTCGAACTCGGCACGGTTGAGCGGATGCGCCAGCGCACCGATGAGCCGATGGGCGCTGCCCGGCGGCAGTTCGGTGTCGGCGTCCAGCGTGAGCACGTAGCGCACGTCGCCAAGCTTGGCCGTTTCCCCGACTACGTTGGCAAAAGAGGTGTCTTCGCGCCAGCAGCAGGCGGTTGAACTCGTCGAGCTTGCCGCGCTTGCGCTCCCACCCCATCCAGACGCCTGACGGATTCCACAGCCGACGGCGGTGGAAGAGGTAAAAGGGCTGGTGGCTCGCCGCCGTGACGCCGGTTCAGCGCCTCCACTCCATTGACGGCCAGGGCCAATAACCCGTCGTCGGTGGACATGGTCTCCTTGGCTGCGTCGGCAAAATCGGACAGCAGCCCCACGTCGATGTGCAGATCGGTGTTGCCCAGGTAATGCTGTTCCATCTGCGCCAGCAGTTGCTCGATCTCGCGCTTGCCGGTCAAGAGGACCGGGATGACGATCATGGTGCGGCTGGACGCGGGCACCCGCTCCGAAAAGTCCAATTTGGGCAGCACGGACGGCGGCACGACACGGGTCAGCAGCGTGGTTATCAGTGCGCCGGCCACGCTCAGGACCGGGATGAATGCCAGCAGGAGCACCACCGGCAGCCAGCCACGCGCCGCTCCGCTCCGCAGACCCCCACGCCAATCAAAAAAAGCACGGCCACAGTGCCGATCGTCCCCAGGTAGAGCGCTGTCGGGTGGCCGCGGAGGCACGGCCAGCCCAGACGGGGCAGCAGAGGCGCACGATAGCCGAGCGCGGTCTCTAGCGCAGGCCGTCCCCGGTCGATGAGAAAATAGCCCACGTGTGCACGACGCGACGAAGCGGCCGCCACCGTCTCTGCTTGCGCCAGGTCCACGGCTAGCCACCGTACGCTCGCTTTGTCCGCTGTGCGCAGCCAGTTCCTGCACGACCTCGCGATAGCGGTCGCGCGCAGTCCATGGCGGCGTAGACCGGATCGGCGCGAAGCGTCCGCTCGGCCAGATTGACGGCCTCGAAAAAGTCGGCCCAATCCTGGCGGTTGAGCGCGCAGGCTCTGCACCGCATGGGCGATGACGTCCTGGGCCGTCAGGTCGTCGGACAGCTGAATCAAGTCGCGCCACGCCGCCGAATCCGGCCACGACAGTTGCAGATCGTCTGCGAGCGCGCGGCTCAGGCAACTGATGAGGCCGAAGCGCAACATGGTGGGCAGCGCCCACACTTCGCCGATGGTCAAGGGAGTGACGTCCTGATACGCGCCGATCAGTTCTGGCCAGCGTTTGGGCGGACGCCTGCACCGGTCTCCACGAGGATGCGGGCGGCCACGGCATAGATCCGGGGATAGCCGGTTTGGTCGTCCGGCGCGGCCAGGATGGGCAGCTCGCGATAGAAGCCGCGGCATGTCTTCGCTTCCCGCAGGGTGCGTTGGACAATGTAGTAGTTATCGAGAAACCACTCGGCGCCATAGGAGGATATACGTGTCGTCGGCGGCGGCTCGGCGGCGATACTGGCGATAGGCCTGTTCGATCACTGCTTCGCAGGCAGTCAGCCGCGCCAGCAATGGCTGCGCCTGGGCTGTGCTGGACGCCAATTTCCTGCTGTGCCGCCGTGCCAAGTATGGCCGCCAGGAGCGGTGCTCGGTTTCCGTTGCTTGGGTAGACATTCAGATCCTTTGTCGGTGCTGCAGGATCGGTGGAAGCGAACATGGTGGAACGTTAGCTCGCCAGCGGTGTCAGCCGCCCCGCCACTTCTTCCGTCGTCACGATGCGCGCGCCCGCAGTGCGCAGCAAGCGCCGGATTGACGCGGCCGCGGCCTCCGTGGTCTCAACGGTCACGACGAGGCTGCCGCGATGAAGTCCGGCCGCCAGGCGCTGGGCATCGGTATGGCGGATGTGCAGCCGCCGGGTCAGCCGCTGGGCCAGCGTTTCGCCCGCGTGATCGATGGACGCACGCTGGCGCCAGCTCGTATCCCCGTCAGCGATGGGCACCGTGTGCTGCACCTTGGGTTCGAACTGGAGCAGGCGCCACTGCACCTCGTCTTCGGCCTGTTTACTCAACTTGTCAACGGTCTCATTGACCGCTTCGTCTGTTTCCAGTAGGCCCACATAAAGCGTCGTCATGTTTATTTCTGCCTTTCTCTTCAAAAGCACGTTTGATGTACCGCTGCAAATTCCCGCCAGTGGTTTAGCACGGGAGCAGGGAACTCTTTGCCTGAAATGCGGAACCCGCTCCTGCGCGGGAGTAGACAGGACAGTTCAGTTCATTGGCAGCATAACAGGAAGAAGGTGCGGCCGATATAGACAAGGTCACAGCGTCTGGCTACATCACCGGATACAAGGCGAGAGCCTCCTGCTGTGGCGCCGGCTTCGTCATCCTGATCTCATATCCGCACTTGTATCTTGTACATGTATCCGGATGGAGAGACGGCGCCTTTGTTCTCCGATACACTGGGGAAGATGTTGCCTATGTGAGGACCACAGTGTGAGGGCCACAGATTGTCTGTGAACACCACAGATTGTCCGCCGAAACGGCAGCACGAATGTCTATGCGGATCGTTTGCTGGAGTTTTCATCGCAGCCGCTTGTGTACGTCGTTTGCGGCGAGGCTCGCTGCGAAAGAGTGACTGGAGGTAACACCATTTTCACCCACATTCTTGCCCCACTGGACGGGTCCAGATTGGCCGAGTGTGTACTGCCGCATGCGGTGGCGTTGGCCCGTGGGTTTGACGCCCGGCTCACCGTACTGCACGTCATCGAACCGCCACCCGACGGGGATGACGCTGCCGTCGATCCATTGGATTGGGAGATGCGGAAGGCAGAGGCAGAGGCGTATCTGGAAACCGTAGAAGACAGGTTGCGCGGAACCGAAGTAGACGTGGCAATCGAGATTCTCGAAGGCCGCGCCGCCGAGTCCATCGTCGCCTGCGTGAAGGAGCGCGACGTGAACCTGCTTGTGCTGAGCAGTCACGGCAGCAGCGGGTTGACCCGGTGGAACGTGAGCAGCGTCACCCAGAAGGTGATTCTCGACGCGCCGACATCGCTCTTGCTGGTGCGCGCGTACGAGATCGAAGCGCCGGAGCCGACCGCGCTGCGTTACACACGCATCCTGGCGCCGCTGGACGGTTCTCAGCGCGCGGAGTGCGTGCTCGCCGGTATCGATCACCTGGCCGGCTACTATGACGCGGCAATTTACCTGGTGCATGTGGTCCGCCGGCCCGAAATGCCGCGCAACATGCCGCGCTCGGAGAAGGAAGAAGAGCTCTATGCCGAGGTGACGGCCCGCAATCGCACGGTGGCGCGCACGTACATGGAGCAGGTTCAGGGCCGGCTGACGAACAAGAGCACGGTGCGCCTGGAGGAAAGTGACGACGCCACCTATACGCTGCACGAGCTGGCCGAGGAGTACGCCGTCGATCTGGTTGTCTTGGGCGCCCACGGCTATTCGGGTAGCCCCAAATGGCCCTACGGCAGCGTGACGACCAGTTTCATCACCTACAGCTCCAAACCGCTCTTAATCGTGCAAGACATTGCGCCGAGCGAGATCGAACCGACTCCCGCGCAGAGAGCGGCGCGCCAGAAAGCCGGTCATTGATCGATTGTCAATCGTGAAAGGAAAAGATGATGTTACGTAGAACCCAAGAAATGGAGGGCATGAAACTCGTCGGTGTGGACGAGTCCATCGGCAAGCTCCATGACTTTTATTTTGATGACGACACCTGGATCATCCGCTATTTGGTGGCCGAAACAGGCCCCTGGCTCTTCGGACGCAAGGTGCTGATTGCGCCCCAGGCCATCACCGGCCAGAACTGGGAAGACGACGAATTTGAAACCAAGTTGACCCAAGAGGATGTGAACGAAAGCCCCGACATCTCTCTCAACGAGCCGGTCTCGCGGCAGCATGAGATCGCGCTGCACGACTACTATTCATGGCCGTACTACTGGACGCCTTCGCTGTCGGGGATCGGAAACGCGCCGACGGCGGCCCCCATGCCCATCCCGCCGACGGTGACGGGTGCACCCGTGGAATCGGCCGTGGAGGAAGAGGTCGAGGCCGCCATTGAAAACGCCCGTGACCCCCATCTGCGCAGCGTGCGCGAGGTCACCGGTTACACGGTCGAGGCCAGCGACGGCGACATCGGCAGCATCACCAATTTCTTTGTGGACACAGTCGATTGGACGATCCGCTATCTGGTGGTAGATACCGGCCGCTGGTTGCCCGGCAAGAAGGTGCTGGTCGCGCCCGCCTGGTTGGAACGCATCAGTTGGCCCAAGCACACTGTCCACTTCAATATGACGTGCGCCAAGATCGAGCAAAGCCCTGAGTATAACCCCATGAGCGTCGTAGATCGCTTCCGTGAGGAGGAATTGTACGCATACTACGGCTTCCCGGCTACTGGCTCTCTAGTTCATTGCGGCGTAAATACCACGGCGGAAATTCGACATCTCTACCTCTGGTAGGAACTGTGGGGCCTATTTCCGCCGGGATTTACTGGCTTCTTACAGTGAAAGGCCCGGCTTCGAATCGAAGCGGCCTTTTGCGCGCCAATTTTTAGCGGTTGAATGCGGGCGGATCGCTGGCGGGGAATGACTCCCACGATGCTTCCTCAACTTCGTCGCGGGTCCGCATGTCCTGCTCTTCCTCCACCTCCGCGTCAAACCGGGCATCAACCTGGGACCCCGTCCACTGGGCGCGGGCAGGTCGGCGGCGCGTATTTAGATTGGCCTTGTCGTAGACGTAGCAATGGCCGGTGAGTCCACGAAACATCAAGTACGTGCCGTGCCGCCAGCACAAGGTAGACGAGCACGCGGCGGGCCAAAAGAAAAGGCCGACGAAGCCAAGCACCAAGGAGACGATTCGTCTCAATCGCTGACATTCATGGCCATCTCGCCACCGAGACCGTGTAGGGAATCTCGCCGGATGCGTCGACCGGGTCGCCGGATTGTCCTGCCCTGCTATTGTCGCTGCCCGTGCTGTCTCTGTCCGTGGCGAACTTCGTGCATGGTCACCCACCCCGTTGGTGGTCTGGTGGTCGATCTCGTATTTGCCGTCCGCCCATGGCAAACCTCCCTTGTGGACAATCTAATCCATCCGGAATTTGGCGGCGCAGCCGGCGACGTCATCTGTAGACGTGAATTCGTCCGCTCTGGCTTACCCTCCGAATGTGTCTTTGCGGTAACAATCCACACTTGCTGTGTGGTACCAATCCAGTGTAGCAGGTCCGCTGGTTGCCATGGACACAGGCATAGATCCCCAAGTACATCTCGCGCGCGAACTCGCGGCGGTCGTGGCGCAAGCTGCGTGGCGTTTCCGCCAAACATTGCAGCTTCCACGCGGGAATATATCCGGGGGCTATGTTCAGGCCTATTGAGACCCCGTCTCGTGCTTGTTAAGCTGGACTCGGTGTCTTCAAAGATACCCGCCGTGTAGACTGCGGAGTTCAAAGCAAGAGCTTGACCGTCTGCCCGGCGCAACGATGAAAGGAGACGCATGCAAGCAGATAAATCACGCCATGAATCAGAGCCGGTTTCCGAGTCCGACGAGCAGCAGGCCGAACCGGTGATTGAAGTCAGCTACGAGGCGTTGGAAGAGGAGATCGCCGCAGCCTGCCGCCGGACCGAAAGCGGTGACGTCGTCGATACCGCGCACAGCGACGGTTCGACCAGCAACCCGGTTCTGGCCCAGAAACAGGGGCTTGTCTACCGCCCGCCCACGACCCGCCGGTGCTGCCGAGCGACGATCCCCAGGGCGCTTGAGGTTGCCGCGGGCTTTAGCGGACCAGCATGGAAGCGGTGAATCCCAGCGTAGTCGACTTGCCCGAGCACGTGGAGGGGAACGATCTCGACTCTGGAGCAGAACATTCGCACCATGTTGGAAAACAACAGCGAGACCGGGAACCTGACCGGGATTCGCCTGGCCGTACGCAACGGCATCGTCTTCCTGGCGGGCAGCGTCACGACGCGAGCCGACATCGCCATTGTCGACGAGATGGTGCGCGACATGGAGACATCGTCGATGTGCGCAACCAGTTGAGGTGGCGGATCCGGGCTACGCTTGCGCCACCCGACGCAGACGACGCCGACAGCCGCGCATAGCGATTGCACCCTCTTCAAACTTGACGATAAATTTCAACAACCAAGGAGTCCATCATGGAAAAAGAACAACTGATCGAACGCCTCAACGATGATCTCAGCGACGAACTATCGGCCATCGTGCAATACTTGACCTACGCTGCCAAAGTGACCGGCCCGTATCGCCCGCAGCTGTCCGAATTCATGATGGGCGAAGTCCCGGATGAGCAGCGCCACGCAGTTTCGCCAACAAGATCGTGGCGTTGGGCGGCGAACCGAGCGTGACGCCGACGCCGGTGCCGCGCGCCACGGACAACCACGCCATGCTGGAGGTCGTGCTCAAAGCCGAGCAGAAGGCGGTATCAAGAACTACACTCAGCGCGCAAAGATGCGGCTGACTTCGGCGAGAAGGGTCTTTCCGTGGAGTTGGAAGACAGCGGTCGCGGATGAAACCACCCATGCAGGAAGTCGAACGCATTCTGCGCGACCGCCCATGAACTGACCGACGTATCGCTCGAAATCGCGCACGGCGTCGTGCGCCACTTGGCGTGTCCGTGATCCACTGTGGGCACGCCAAGTGTCTATTCGCCCCGGTTCACCACCCCGCTTTCATGAGTTTCCCAGTGGTGAATAGTCGTCTCTTCGCCTTCATTCTCCACACCAACCTGCATTCACACCGGAGAAAAAAGACATTTCCGCTGGCCCCAATCGTGATATACTTGTCAACTGACGTCACAAGTGTCATGTTGGGGGGAGGAAGTCGATGATTCGAGTGCTGGTGGTCGAGCGAGTTCGCCTGGTCTGTGACCTAATCGGCAGTGCACTGGAGGGTGAAGCCGATATTCACATCGCGGGCATGGCTACGAATGAGGCAGACGCAAACTCATGCAAGAAGAGGTGTGTGACATTGCGCTCGTGAGCACGTCGTTGCCGGACAACGGGGTGATGTCGCCTACATGTGGCGCGAAGAGGAACCGTTGCCGCTGCGCATCTCCGTCATGGGGGTGGCGGATACCCAGACGCCATCATGGCTTATCTCAACGCCGGCGTGCTGGCTACATTCTGCGGGAAGCAGATCCGCCCGAGTTGATTGCCAACATTCGCGCCGCGCACGAAGAAAAAGCGCTGATCTCTGCCGCCGTCGCCGCCAGCTCATCGAGCGGATTGCTATCCTGACGGAGCGTCTGGTGGAGTTAAAGATCGACGCGCCAGATTACGAAGAGTTGACGCCACGGGAGCGCGAGATTCTGGAGTTGATCAGCCAAGGTCTGACAAACCAGGAGATTGCCGACGCGTTGGTCATCGAATTGGGCACGGTGAAGAACCACGTTCACAACGTGCTCAGCAAGCTGCATGTCAACAGTCGCAAGGATGCTGCGCTCTATCTCTCACTGTGGCAGGACGGGGACGACGTGGACACCGATGAAAAGTCCGGTGCGTGGGAGTAGAAGTCACTCATTGTGATCCTGCAGGATGAGGATCAGGTCGGACAAGGAAATTTCGTCAAACGAATCCTGGGTACGCGCGCCGTTGTCATTGTCGCGCTGGGGTCCCTGCACGGCAATGTGGCTGCCGTCGGTGGATATCCCGATCACGCCCAGCGACGGATGCTCGTCGACGGCTTCTTCCGCGGGGGCCGTCAGTTCACCCTCTGCCGTCAGCGTGGCTACCAGCCAATCCACCGGCACCCGGTCCAGCACGTCGGGAATCATCTCCGGATTATCAAGCTCAATAACGACGGGTGTGCGAGGAATCACCGTCAGCGCACGGTGGAGCATATGCCGCAAGTTGCGCGGCTGATTGGCCAGTACGACCACCCGCAAACCTCTCTCCTGATCTTGCTGCGTATCCATCTTCCCAGGCATCTTTCTCTAGTTCAGTTTTCTCTAGTTCAGTGTGGCGTAAAGACTCATGCTATCTCGGCTTGTATCCATTTGTTCTACCTCTACCTATCGTCGTGCCGGTGCCGGTCCGCTATGCTAAAGGCATGACAAACCTTCACTTATTGGCCCTAATCGCATTTGCCATGTTTTTGGGTGCATTGATCGGCTTCGAGCGGGAGCTGGCCGATAAACCGGCCGGGCTGCGCACCCATATGTTGGTGGCCGGCGGCGCCACGCTGCTGGTCAGCCTCGGCGATCCGCTGATCAATTTCTTTGCCATCGAAGGCTCTGACGTACTCCGGGCCGACCCCATTCGCCTCATCGAAGCGGTCATCACCGGCATCAGCTTTCTGGGCGCCGGGACCATTCTGCGGCGCAAGGATAGCGCAGAGGTGGAAGGATTGACAACCGCGGCGTCGCTCCTGTTTGTGGCTGTGGTGGGCATCTGCGTAGCGCTGTCGGAACTCACGTTGGCCGTGGGTGCAACGCTGCTCGCGCTGTTGACATTGAGCGGCGTCAAACGAATTGAGCAGTGGTTGGAGCGGCGCCGACAAGACCGCACTTGAGCGATCTTCGGCGCCGGTCCCTCCCGGCGGCTGGAGACCGCACGGCCTTCTGCCGTGCGGCGCATGCGCGTGCCGGGAGCATGCTCCCCATTTACGCCGGCGTAGAGTCAACATCTTTGGCCGGTTGCCGGTTCATGTCGCTGACGAAGAACCGGTTCATCATGTAGCCGGTGAGCAACAGGAAAATCGAAGCAAAGAACAATCCGCTGAACCAGGGATGTTCGCGCACGGTCTCCACCGACTTGTCCCGAAACTCCATCAGGGGCGTTTCATCTTTGAAGCTCGCCAGAAAATCGGCCACTTCACGCTCAGCGCGGGCACGTGTATAGCCGTACCGCTCCTGCAGCCGGCCGACCAACTGTTCGCCTTCACCGAGGAAGACCTTCATGTCATCGTCGGTCAATTCGCCCCAGCGCTCCTTCATCGAGCCTTTGACCTGGTGCCATTTCCCCTTCAGTACCATCTCGTTCATCATCATGTTGTTCTTCATCGTCATTGCTCCATTTCCGTTTGGTTCACTGCAACGTGATGCCGTGCAGTTTGGTCGTGCAGTTTGATACAGTGCAGCGTTGACTGATTGTGTCGTTTCCAGTCAGGCCGGCGTGTGGCGCAACGGTCAATGGCTCCGAGCGATGATGTCGACTGCGACGCCGCCTGTGTGCCGGTTGCGCACGAGTTTGTGCGTTTCTACCTGACACGCTCAGCATACAGGAAACCGGTGCGCGCGTCGCTAGATTCAAGCACAGGCGTGGGGTCTAGCTCAGGATATAGATAGCGCAGACGAGGAAAAATCAGGCTGTGGCTGTGTAGACCACACGCCCGTCGACCATGGTCATGACGACCTGAATATCCTTGATTTCAGCGTCAGGCACGGTGAAATAATCCCGGTCGATGACGCAGATGTCGGCCACCTTGCCGGGCGTCAACGTTCCTTTGAGCGTCTCCTCGCGGGTGAGCCACGTGCCGCCGGTCGTGTAGGCATGCAGAGCCTCGGTGCGCGTCAACGCCTGGTCCGGTGCGACCAGGGTGCCCACATTGTTGCGCCGGGTCACCAGCGCGTAGAGGCCGGGGAACGGATTCTGGCTCACTGTGCTGGGGATGTCCGAGTTGGCGGCCAGCGGGATGCCGTGGTCCAGAAATTTGCGCGCCGGCTTGTAGTTTGCGGCCCGGTCACGGCCCACGTCGCGGAAGATCATGTCACCTTCCCAATAGAGGAAGGTGGGCTGGATCACCGCGCCGATGTTGTGCCGGCCCATCTGGTCCAAGGCGCGCTCCGACGGGAAGTAGGCGTGGATGACGTTGTGGCGCGCGTCGGGGTTGGGTAGCTCGCGCACGACTTCGCTGAACGCATCCACCACCATGTCCATGGCCCGGTCGCCGCAGGTGTGGATGCCCACGTCCCAGCCGTGCTCCTGCGCGGTGCGGAAGTAGCGGCGTAATTGGGCCGGGTCCAGCCGGTTGAAATTGCCCACGGTCGCCTCGCCTTCGAACGGTGCGTACATGAACGCGGTGTGCGAGCTGGTGCCGCCGTCGATGGCCATTTTGAGGCCGCCCAGGCGCAACCACGCGTCGCCCAGCCCGGTCATCAGACCGGTGGACGTGGCGCGTGCGTCCAGTTCCGCTTCGTGCTCTTCCTCACGAAAGCCGTGCCAACTCAACATGAGATTGGTGCGCACCGATAGATTGCCCTGAGCGTATGCGGCCTGGTACGCGCTGACCTCGAACGGCATCAGTCCCGGGTCGATGACACTGGTGATGCCGAAGCGATGCATGTCGGCGCAGCCCAGCCGCACCGCCTCCACCAACTCCGCCTGGGTGGGGCGCGGGATGAGATTGCGTACGAGCAGCTTGGCCGCGGCGCGCAAGATGCCGTTGGGCGTGCCGTCCGCCTCCCGCTCGATGCGGCCGCCTTCCGGGTCCGGCGTGGCCTTGTCGACGCCCGCCAGCTTCAGCCCCACCGTATTGATCACGTCCATGTTGAAGAAGCGCATGAGGATGACCGGGTGCCGGTCCGTGGCCGGGTCGATGTCGTGGCGCGTGGGCAAGCGGCCGTCGGTGAAGTTGTTCTCGTTCCAGCCCTCACCGATGATCCACGTGCCCGGCGGCGTCACCGCCGCCCGCGTGCGCACCAGCTCCATCATCTCCGCGGGCGAGGTGCACTCGTCCAGGCGGATGCGCGTCAGCTTGACGCCCACCTGCATGAGATGGTTGTGGCTGTCGAAGATGCCGGGCAGCGCGGTGCGGCCGCCCAGATCGAGGATCTCCGTGTGCGGGCCGGCCAGCGCGGCCACGTCATCACCGCCGGCGGCAATGATGCGTCCGTCCTTGACCGCCAGCGCGCTGACTTGGGGATTGCCCCCGTCCAGCGTGTAGATACGGCCGTTGGTCAGGATCAGGTCAGGGGCGAGGTCGACAATCTGCATGGTCGGCTCCTTGGCTGTTGAACAACGCGAAAAATGGGGCGGACCAGCCGGTCCGCCCCATTTTTTCCGGACAACACGTGCTATTCCGCGGCTTTGTAGATCATCGCCTCGCGGGACGAGAAGCGGAAGCGCTCCCACGTCTGGATGCCGCTGTCACCGGTGGTGAACATGGGGCCCTTGATGTAGGGCTTGACCATGGCGACCAGAATCGGGTGGTAGATGGGCACCAAACCCACATCCTCGATCAGGATGCGCTCGGCCTGCTGGTAGAGCTCCACACGCTTGGCCTCGTCACCCAGCAGCGAACCGGCTTCACAGAGCAGGCTGTTGTACTCCTGGTTGTACCAGGTGTGGCGACCCGGCATCTGGGGCATGTCCGCGCCCTCGTCCTCGCAACCGCCCCAAACGCCCAGCAGGTTGCTGCCGTCCACGAAGTCGAATTCGTAGGGCACCAGCGCAAAGTTGAAGTCGCCGGCCATGTTGACCTTCTGCGCCCGCATGTTCTCCATGTAGGTGCCGTAGTCCTGGTTCTGGATGGTGACGTCGATGCCCAGGTTCTCCTTGAGCATGGCCGCGATGGCCTCGGCCGCATTGGTCAGTGCCGGGTAGGCCTCACGGGTGTAAAGCGTCAGTTCCGGGAAGCCCTCGCCGCCGGGGTAGCCGGCCTCTTCCAACAACTGCGCGGCCAGTTCGGGATCGAACGCCTGCACGTCCTTCAGCCCCTCCACGTTGGCGCCGGGGAAGCCGGGCGGGTTCATGGTGTAGGCGGCCTGGGACTGGCCGGCCAGCGGCCCGTTGACCAGCTTGTCGCGGTCAATGGCATGGCTGATGGCCTGGCGCACCTGCAGGTTGTCAAAGGGCGGATTCCAGGTGTCAAAGAAGATGTAGTAGGTCATGAAGTTGGGCCACGCGATCATCTGCTCGCTCAACTCCGGATTGGCCGCGATCTCGGCCATGGCCGCGGGGGGCAGATCCTGCTGATAGCCGCCGCCGACGTAGTCCAGTTCGCCGTTCTTGTAGGCGGCGAAGCGCACCTGCGGGTCCATGAAGATCACTTCGATGCGGTCAATCATGGGCTTGAACGGACCGGTGTACATGTCGTTGGCGACGAAGCTCAGCTTGACGCCCTTCTCGTAATTCTCCAGCTTGAACGGGCCGGCGAAGACCTGCTTCTCCGGGTCGAAGGCCCACGAGCCGTCGTCCAGGCGATCCTGCACCACATGCTCCGGCACCACCCACGCATCGGCCATGATGCGGATCAGGTACGGCGTCGGGCGGTCGGTGGTGATGGTGAACGTGTAGTCGTCCACGGCCTTGACACCCAGTTCCTCGGGCGGCACGTCACCGCTGACCACCGCGCCCCAGTTGGCGATGTTGGCCATGCTGTAGAACCACTCGAAGTCGTAGTCCGGGCGGGCGAAGCGCTGGAAGGTGAAGACGTAATCTTCGGCGGTGATGGGTTCACCGTCGCTCCAGACACGGCTCTCGTCCATGTGGAAGGTCCAGGTCATGCCGTCGTCCGAGACCTCCCAACTGGTGCAGATGTTGGGCTGCGGGTCGTAGTTCTTGTCCGGGCGCACACACGAATCGGCCCAGGCAAAGACGTCGCCGTCGTTCTCGTCGTAGACGCTGGCGTCCCACGTCATCCAGGTATATTCGGAGTAAGGCATGCGGATGACCTGCTCAGACGCCGCGTCGGCGGGCAGTTCCACGCCGATGCTGTTCACCACCGGGCCGCTGCTTGCGGCGGGCGCGGCGCCTTCGTCGGCCGCGGGGGCGGCTTCCGGCGCGGCTGCGGGGGCGCCACAGCCGGCCAGCACCAAGGCCAGGATCATGGCAAAGGTCGCCACCCTGGCCGTCCAAAGAAAT
The DNA here is from genome assembly GCA_041391205.1 of Caldilineaceae bacterium. GTDB lineage: Bacteria > Chloroflexota > Anaerolineae > Caldilineales > Caldilineaceae > JAWKOK01. The sequence goes on along the minus strand of JAWKOK010000007.1, from coordinate 46,300 downwards.
CGCTTCTGGTTCATGGGTTCTCCTTTATGTTGAAAAAATGACTGACGTACGGGAAGAGCTATTTCTCAACCAGGCGAGGATCGAGCGCGTCGCGCAGCCCGTCCCCCACCAGGGTAAAACCGAGCATGGTCAAGGCAATCATGATGGCCGGGAAGAGCGCCAGGTGCCAGAAATAGGACATGTTGGCGATGCCGTCGCGGCCGATCATCTGGCCCCAACTGGGCGTGGGCGGGTTGATGCCGACGCCCAGGAAGCTCAGCGCGGCTTCGGCGAAGATGGCCCGGGGAATGCCCAGCGTCACCGAGACGATGATGGGCGCCAGCGAGTTGGGCAGCAGATGGCCGAAGATGATGCGCGGCGAGCGTGCCCCCACGCTGCGTGACGCCTCCACAAACTCCTTCTCGCGCAGCATCAAGAACTGGCTGCGCGTGATCCGGCAGAGCTCGATCCAACTGGTGATGGCCAGCGCCATGAGCACGTTCCAGTAGCTCGCGCCCAGGCGCAACATGATGAGGAACGCGAGCAGCAACACCGGCAGCGCCGACATCACATCCACGAAGCGCATGATGACAAAGTCGGTCTTGCCGCCGCGCCAGCCGGCCAGCGCGCCCATGGGCACGCCGATCATCAAGGCCAACAATTGGGAGAAAATGGCGATGCTCAGCGAGATGCGCGCGCCGTAGACGATGCGGCTGAACTGGTCGCGCCCGTTGAGATCGGTGCCCATCCAGAACTCGCGGCCGGGGAATGCACCCGTCGGCCCCACGAACGATTCTTCGTAGTGATAGTGGGCGATGAGCGGTTCCGGATCCCGTCCCAAGAAGGGCGCAATCATCCAGTCGTCGGCGAAGATCGCCACGATGAGCAGCGCGATCACCAGGATCAGGCCGACGATGGCGAGCTTGTTGCGACTGAAACGCCGGGCCGCATCGCGCCATAGACTGCGCTTAGGAAGCGTCCGCTGGGCGGGAGCCGATGTGAGGGTTGCCTCTGCCGATGTCATGCAGCGTCCTCGGAGAATGCGTTGGATTGGGTGAGCTTGTAAGTCCCGTCAGACCCTGCCACAGCCGCGGCCACGCGGGTCGATTCTACGTCCATTCACTGCGCAGGCCGCATCAGCGGTAGCGAACCCGCGGGTCCAGGAAGACGTAGAGAATGTCCGTGATGAGATAGGTGATGGCGATGAGCACCGCCCACAGCATCACCAGACCGATGATCATGGGATAGTCCCGCTGAAACGTACTCGTAACCCAGTAGCTGCCCAGACCCGGCACCCGGAAGATCGCTTCGATGAAGATCGAGCCGGTGATCAGGTCGGGAATCAGCGGGCCGAAGACCGTGATCATGGGAATCCATGCGTTGCGCAGCACGTGGCGCGAGATGACCGTGTTGCGGCTCAAGCCCTTGGCCCGGGCCGTGCGCACGTGGTCCGCGTGGAGCGCCTCGACCACACTGGCCCGGGTGTAGCGCGCCACCAAGGCGATGGGCGCAAACGCATAGGCCAGGACGGGCAGAATCCAATACTTCGGTCCGTCCCAGCCGCCGGTAGGCAGCCATTGCAGGTAGAGCGCAAAGACCAGAATGAAGAGAATGCCCCAGACGAAGTGGGGCGTCACGAAGCCGAAGATGGACATCAGCGTGGCCAGATAGTCGACCCACGTGTTCTGGCGCAGGGCCGCGACGATGCCCAAGGGAATGCCGACGCCGAACGCCACAATCAACGTCATGATGCCCAGATGAAAGGTGACCGGCCACGTGCGCCCGATCAGTTGCAGCACCGTCTCGTCCGGCCGCTGGAACGAATGGCCGAAGTCCAGGCGCACGACTCCCTGGAGCCAGATGAGATACTGCTGCCAGACCGGCTTGTCCAGACCGTAGCGTGCTTCCAGCGCCGCGATCTGCTCATCGCTCATGAGGTGCTGGCCGTAGGCCCACGGCCCGCCGGGCACACCGTGCATCAGCGCAAAGGTGATCATGGACAGGAGCAGCAGCACGAACAGCAGACCGGCCAATCGCGCCAGAATATATCGAACCATGGCAGACTCCAATGACGGACAAAGACAGGTGATTGCGTTTTCGTGGGTTGCACTGCAATCGAATTCGGGGGAAAACGGGCGGCATTTCGCCTTGGCTTTAGCGTTGCACCAGCCCGGTTCTGCGGCGGGCCACCGCCGCGGGCACGGCGCAACGTGGCATGAATGCTACAAAAGCTACGCCTTGTTGTCAATCAGCGTTCGCGCTGTGACACATTCCGGGTGCGCCCACTGGAGAAGTCCGGCTTCTGGCAGAAGCCGGACTTCTCACACGTGCGCTATCGCGGTTGCGCGGCGGATGGCGGTATAATTGACGTCATTCCGTTCAATCATCCCAATCCACAAAGGAGACGCTTCGTATGAAAATCCTCGTGCTTGGCAGCGGGCTCATGGGACCGGCCGCTGCGTTCAACGCCATGTGCGACCCGGATGTCACCGCGGTCACCCTGGCCGACCGGGATGCGGCCCAGCTCGAACTGCGCGCCCGGCTGGCGGGCAAACCCGGCATGGACAAGCTCACCACCACGCAGCTCGATCTGGCGGACTTCGGCGCGGCCACGGCGTTGATGGCGCAACACGACGTCATCGTGGCCGCGCTGCCCAACGTGGCCATCCCGGCGGGATACGCGCCGCCGCGGCCGCCGGCGTGCCCTGGGTCGACTTAAGCTGGCCCACCGACGACCAGATGGGCGCGGTGCTGGACGCAGTCAACGCCGCGGGCATCCTTGTCGTGCCCGGCTGCGGCGTCGAACCGGGGTTGACGGAGATCGCTGCGCGCAACCTGGCCGACAAGCTGGACGAAGTCGACGAGGTGCACATCAAGTGCGGCGGCATCCCGGTCAACCCTAGCGGGCCGCTAGACTACAAGATCGTCTTCGGCGGCCGCAAGCTGCCCATCCGCGCCACCGACGCGCGCATCGCCGCCGACGGCGCGCTCCAACCCGTGCCGCGCTACTCGGACGTGGAAACGCTGGTGGTCGACGGCGTGGGCCGGGTGGAGGCGTGGCACGAAGGCTTCATGCCCTGGCTGCTGGACCTGGACAAGCTCAAAGGCCTCAAGTTGGGCACCCAGAAGACCGTGCGCTGGCCGGGCTACGCGGCCAAAGTGACCGCGCTCAAGGAGCTGGGTCTGCTCTCCACCCAGCCGGTGGACGTGGACGGTGTCGCAGTCGCGCCCAAGCAAGTGGTCGACGCGGTGCTCTATCCCCATGTGAAGATGGGCGACGACGACCGTGACGTCACCATCATGCGCGTCGACGTCAGCGGGCGCAAGGACGGCCTGCCGCGCACCTTCCGTGTGGAGATGGTGGACTGGTACGACGAGGAACTCGACATCACCTCCATGGCTCGCGTGACGGCCTTCACCGGCGCCATCGTCGCGCGCATGATCGGCCGGGGCGAACTCGACGCGACCGGCTGGGTCACGCCGGAGAAGGTCATCACCGGCAAGCGCTACAAACGCCTCCTGCGCGACCTGCGTGACGCCGGCGTCCGGTTGACCATGACCACGTGCAAGACCAAGGTGCTGGGCGCGTAGGCGCAGCATCCCGGCGGCGCGTCATCTTCCTGGACGCTGCGAACGTCCAGGAAGATCCGGCCCGGCAATCGGTCTGTCTCAAATTCAGAGCGAAGGCCTGTTCAGTTCGCACGCCCTCGTGCGATCAGCTTTGCCAAGGCGGGAGCTATGCCCGGCTCGCACGCTTTCGTACGAACTGGACGGATCTCTGGCCTGCACTCGCCGGCAAACTTGCATTTGGCGGCATGGAACACATGTGCTATCCTGTGCCCACGTTCGTTGCGATGCGGATGAAGTCCCATGACCCACACTGAACTGCAGGCGTCGTCACCCGACACGGCGTCGTCCGACAAAGGGCAGCGAGTGCCCATCTACACCATCGGCTACGGCGCGCGCGATCTGCCCGCGCTGTTGGCCGTGCTCAAACAGCACGCCATCGCCTACCTGATCGACGTGCGCACCGCACCCTACTCGCGCTTCAAGCCGGAATTCTCCAAGGAAGCGCTGGAGAAGGCGCTGGTCGCGCGCGGCATCCGCTACGTCTTCATGGGCGACAGCCTGGGCGGGCGGCCGGATGATCCCGCTTGTTACGTGGACGGCAAGGTGGACTACGCGGCCGTGGCGCAGACGGCCGCCTATCGTACCGGCATTGCCCGCGTGCGCGCGGCGTTTCAACAGCAACAGCGGGTCGTGCTCATGTGCAGCGAGGGCAAGCCGGAAACGTGCCACCGCAGCAAGCTCATCGGCAAGACGCTGGACGAGGAAGGCATCCCGGTGGCCCACATCGACGAAACCGACACGCTGCGCACCCAGGCCGAGATCATCTTTCGTCTGACCGACGGTCAACTCAGCCTCTTCGGCGGCCACGACTTCACATCGCGCAAGCGCTATGCCCAAGACGAGCAGGACGAGCAAGATGACCATGACGCCTGACGTGCGGCTGTACACCATCGGCGCGATCGGCTTCACGGCGGACACGTTCTTCGCTGCGCTCCAAGCCGCCCAGATCGATCTCTTCTGCGACGTGCGCGCCCGGCGGGCCATGCGCGGCGCAGCCTACGCCTTTGCCAACAGTCGCCGCCTCCAGGAGCGGCTGGCCCAGTTGGGCATCCGCTACGTGCACCGCCCGGAATTGGCTCCCAGCGCTGAACGGCGGACTGCCCAGGGAGACGCGGATCGCGCGGCCGGCGTCGCCAAGCGCAAGCGGACCACGCTGAGCGAGGCCTTCATCGCCGGCTACACGGCCGACGTGTTGGCCCAACTCGACAGCGGCGCGTTGCTGGCGGATCTGATGCCGGCGCGACGCATTGTCTTCTTCTGCGTGGAACGTGAACCGCAGGCGTGCCACCGCTCGTTGCTCGTGGCCAAACTTGCGGGTGACTTGAATCTCGGTGTCGAAAATCTAACACTCGGCTGATCATGCACTGAAGCGCGGTGCATCTCAGTTTGGGGCAACGGCGCGCGCGGCCGGTTTCGTTCGCACGCCCTCGTGCCAACGGCTGTGCCAAAGCCAGATCGATGCCACCGTTCGCACGAGGGCGTGCGAACTGGACGGATGTCTGGCCCAAATCTGTGAGACACCCTGAGCGGGAAGGGTGGCGTGCCGCCGCGAGTCATGGTATTGTGTGCACAGAGAGCGGAAGAGACGGACGAATATGGATTACACTTCGTCCGGACGAGCAAAGTTGGATGTCACGATGGCAGGTCTTGCACGTTAACGGCATCGTGCAGGGGGGACACAAGCATGCTAACCACGACCGTGACGATTTCGGACGTGCGCCTTACGCTGGACGAGTTGATCGCAAGCATTCGACGGTTTGACCCGGAGACTCGGGCGCAAGTACTGGATGCCTTGCTCACCGACGAGATTGACGCAAGGCTCAGTGCGCTTATTGAGCGGTTGAGCGAACGACCTCCTGCTGACGACGTCACTGATGCTGAGATCGATGCTGAGATTCACGCAGTGCGCCGCGGCGCACCGCCCACTTAACCGGTGCATGAGCAGAATCGATTTCTCATCAGTGATGCCTTGCTGGCTGAGTTGGAAACGGTCGTCAAGCGTCCTCGATTGGCCACGCGCATGGCCACACAAGATATCGACGATCTGCTGGCTGCCCTCTTGTGGCACGGCGAGTTAGTCGAGTTACGCACCATTCCGCCGCGCTGCCGCGATCCCAAAGACCATCCGGTTTTGGCCACGACCATCGATGGTCGGGCTGACGCCATCGTGTCCGGTGACGGCGATCTGCGCGCAGACGATGAGTTACGCGCGTCAATGGCTGCGTTCGGCATCGGACTATGGGGCGTGCAAACGTTTCTGCATGCGCTGCATGCTTAGTTGAGCATAACCCAACCCACAACAAGTGCGTGGAATTGCACAAGTGCAGAGGGTTCGCACGAAACAGAAAATTCGTTAGGGATTGATCCCCCGCAGTGACTAACGAGGTGTTGCATGGAAGTGTTGATCGTCGCCAAGACTCGCCAGGGGAGTCGCGCTTGCATCGGCGCCATCGACCTGGCAACCGGCCGCAGCCTGCGTCTGATTGCCGCCGACGCCGAGCACAACGAACAGGCGGGCCACGAATATCAAGTCGGCGAGGTGTGGACCGTCGAAGCCGAGCCGCCGGCCCAGATCACGGCGCCCCACGTGGAAAATGTGGTGGTCTGGAAGAAGCGACGTCTGCACCGCCACGCCGCTCCGCAAGCGGTGATTTTCGACACCGTGCCGCCAGTACGCGGTGGCCCCGATCAACTCTTTGCCGGCCTCTTGCAGCACACCAGCCGTGGCTCGCTCTACATCGCCGCACGCACCGGCGTGCCCGACCACAGCACCACCTTCTGGGTTCCCGACAAGCCGCTGACCCGCGTGATCGACGGCGACCACGTGCGCATCCGCTACGCCTATCCCGTCGACTATGCCGATGCTCCCGCGGTCACGCTGACCTTCGTCGGCTTTCAAGATCCGCCGGCGGAGATCCCCGCCGGTACGCTGGTGCGTGTCTCGCTGGCCCATTGGTGGCAGCCCACCGACCATCCCGAGTGGGAGCCGCGCTGCTTCGGCCAACTTTCCGGCTGGTTTGACCTGCCGCCCGCCGCGGACACGTCCATGGACAGAAAGGACAGCATGCAATCCGCCACGCCCACACTTCCCCCGGAAGCCCACGCCACACTCAAACGCGTCTTCGGCTTTGACGAGTTCTACCCGCTCCAGACCCGCGCCATCGCCAATGTGCTGGACGGGCGCGACACGTTGCTCGTCCTGCCCACCGGCGGCGGCAAGTCCCTCTGCTACCAACTGCCCGCGCTGCTGCGTGACGGACTGACGGTGGTGGTGTCGCCGCTGATTTCGCTCATGCAGGACCAGGTGACGCAACTGCGCGAAAACGGCGTGGACGCGGCTTTCCTCAACAGTTCGCTCGTTCACGCCGACCAGGCTGCGGTGCTCCAGGCCGCGCGCCAGGGTGGGATCAAGCTGCTCTACGTCGCGCCCGAAACGCTGTTGCGCCCGGAGGTGCTGCTGGCGCTGGAAGCCGCCAATGTCACCGTGTTCGCCGTGGACGAAGCCCACTGCATCTCCGCCTGGGGCCATGACTTCCGCCCCGAATATCGGCAACTGGCCCAAGTGCGCACCCGCTTCGCGGACGCCGCCTGCATCGCGCTCACCGCCACGGCCACGCCGCGCGTCCAGACCGACATCGTCGACAATCTCGCGCTGCGCGATGTCGACCGCATCATCGGCAGCTTCAACCGGCCCAATCTCACGCTGGCCGCGGCCCTGCGCGTGGACGATCTGACGCAGTTGCTCGCGTTCCTGGCCGACCACCAGGACCAGTCGGGCATCATCTATTGCAGCACGCGCAAGTTGGTGGACGCCCTGACCGCGGCGCTGGAGGAACGGGGCTGGTCGGCCCGCGCCTATCACGCCGGTCTGGATGCCCACACCCGCGCCCAAAATCAGGCGGCGTGGGTGCGCGACGATGTGGCCCTCATGATCGCCACGGTCGCCTTCGGCATGGGTATCGACAAGTCCAACGTGCGCTTCATCGTCCACTACAACCTGCCCAAGAGCCTGGAAAACTACTACCAGGAGATCGGCCGCGCCGGTCGCGACGGGTTGCCGTCGGACTGTCTGCTGCTCTTCACGGCCCAGGACATGCGAACCATGCGCTTCTTCATCGACGAAGGCGCCGAGGAAGAGCGCCGCGGCCGGGAACTGCGTTTGCAGGCCATGCTCCGCTTCGCCCAGACGGACCAGTGCCGTCGCACCGTGCTGCTGGACTACTTCGGCAGCGCGTTCACCCCGCCATGCGATACATGCGACAATTGCCTGGCTGATCCCGACGACGCCGAGCGCACCGATGTGACCGTGGCCGCGCAGAAGTTTCTCTCATGCGTGGCGCGCACGGAACAACGCTTCGGCATCACCCACGTGGTCAACGTGCTGCGCGGCTCCCAAGAGAAGAAACTGCTACAACACGGCCACGATCAACTGTCGACCTACGGCATCGGCATGGAACATTCCACGCGCATGTGGAAGGAATTGGCCCAACATTTCATCATGCAGGGCCTGCTCGTCCAGGATCCCCAGTACGGCTCGCTCCAGTTGACGGACAAGGCGTGGCGTGTGATGAAGAGCGAGTTGCCGGTGACCGTGGCCGTGCAGCAGACCCGGACGAGCAAGACCGCGTCGGTGGACTACGACGTGGAACTCTTCGAGATCCTGCGCCGCTTGCGCAAGGAGCTGGCCGACGCGGCCAATGTGCCGCCCTACGTCATCTTCTCAGACCGGTCCCTGGTGGAGATGGCGGCGCACTTTCCCCAAAACGACACCCAGTTGCTGGCCATGCACGGCGTGGGCGAAACCAAGCTGGACCGTTACGGCGCCCAATTCCTCGACGCCATCCGTGGCTACAGCCGGGAACACGACAAGCGCTGGCGTCCGCTGACTGCACAAGCTGCGCCGGCCGTGTCGACGCCGTCGCCGTCCCTGCTCAAACGACGCTTTGAGGAAGTGGGCGAACGCTTCGCCGCGGGCGAGCCGCTGGAACGGATTCGCGCCTCCTACAATGTGAAAATGCGCACCGTCATCGGCCATCTGGCCACGTACGTGCAGGCCGGCCACACGCTGGACGCGGACGCGCTGCTGGCGCTGTCGAAGCTGGACCCGGACACGCAGGCACAGGTGGAGGCTACGTTTGAACGCCTGGGTCCGCAGCAACTGACGCCGGTCTTCGAAGCGCTCAACGGCACAGTCGCCTACGAGGAACTGCATTTGTTGCGGCTGGTCTATCTCTGCCGTACACGTAGCATCGCGTCCTGAATTTGACAGGATACCGCAAGTGGGGCATGCTACAATAGCAAGACGTTGGAAGGTCTGAACAAGCTGTGTTGAAAACACCGCCCGGACTGCCTTGTCTGGACGGTTTCTTTTTGCCCACCTGTTGGAAACCTCGACGTTTTGAACGACTATTTTTGCAGTACTGGAAAACTAAGGAGTTTCCCAACAATGAGTGAGCAACGTGTAACCGGCACCGTCAAGTGGTTCAACGACGCCAAGGGTTTCGGCTTCCTGTCCCGTGAGGGTGGCAAGGACGTCTTCGTCCACTATTCCGCCATCCAGTCCGACGGCTTCCGCAGCTTGGCCGAAGGCGACCGTGTCGAGTTCGGCGTGGAAGACGGGCCCAAGGGTCCGGCCGCCGTGAACGTGGTGCGCATCTAGCACATCCCGGCGCAAACATATTTGCCGTAAAAAGAGGGGCCTCCCGCATGCCGGGACGGCCCCTCTTTTTGCATTCCAGGGTGTTTTGCATTCCAGAGCGGCGCCGGCAACTGTGCAGCTTGGCAAGACCCCGTCCAGATCGTACCTTTCGTTACGGCATCTGCTCTGAAATCACAAACGAGTATGACTTGAGCAAATTGTCCAGATCCGTATTGCTGCCATGGGCAATGGTCTGACCGTCCATATTAAATCACGCCGAGATAGCCTGTGGCGATAAAGTTCATGTTACTCCCGGTATTCCCGGCATCATCCAACCTGCATTGAGCACCGAATCGCTATCGTTTTCGCCGCCGCTCAGTACGGCCACCCATTGCCGTTGGTATCCCCCGCCCACAGTCCATAGACGCCCGTCGCCACTTCAACAGGCGCTGTACCGTACGTGCCCGCAACGCCGAGCGCAGTGAAATCCACCACAGGCTGCGCCGGCGTCAATCGTCACGGGATTGGCCGTCATCACCCCGAGGTGGTTCCGGTGACGGATCGCCACAAAGTAGTCGCCTGCCAGCATGTTCGCAAACACGACCGGAGCCGTTCCCGTGGCCGCGTCGACGACCTGACCGTCTCGCTGGACCAGAACCGCCTGCTGGGCGATGACAAGCGACGGCGTGATGGGGCTGCGCAACTCCAGCGAGGCCCCAGTCGACGACGGCGCTGTCGATGTCGCCATCCGCCAGCCGCACGAGTGTGGTCGACTCGCCGCCGCCGTAGGAGCTGGTCAGCGGGAAATCGGCCAAGGTGCGCAGCTCGTCCCGCATGCGCGTTGGGCGACGGAATCGTACCGCCGCCCTGCAGGATGACTTTGGGGGTCAGTGAGATGTCGGTGCCGACGCCGTTGTTGGCGAGAGCGCAAGGGCCGCACCCGCGGATGCGCGGTTTCGTCACGCTGCCGCGCTGCGTGTCACAATGGGCACGCCGGTGGCGGTGAAGGCGTTTCGTGAGGATGGCGTCGACCGTCGCAGCGGGCTGAAGCTGTTTCGGCGGCCCCGCGCCGGCCACGTGGGGAGCGGACATGGACGTCCCGCTCAGCTTGAGAGGTAGGTGTCGTCGGGATAGGATGAGATGATGCCTTGCCCGGGCGCCATCAACTCGACCATGGCGTGCATGTTGCTGAAACTGCTGATGATGTCGCTGGGATCGTAGACGGAGCTGACCGCCACTGGAGACGCAGGCCGGCTGGGACAGGCCGTTGCGCGACCGTCGTTGCCGCGGCGATGACGGTGGCAATGCCTACGTTGCGCAGCGCACGATGGCGGCTTCGATGCCGGGGTTGTCGTTGTCGCACTGGGTCTGGCTGCTGTACAGCCCGGCGCCGAGGCTCATGTTGACCGCGGCGACGGCGTACGTTGGAGTCAGCGTGGTCAGGACATAGTCCAGCGCAAGGAGTTGGTCGGTGGTGAAGCTGCCGAAACAGACGCCGCCGCGGGTGCCTCAGATGTTCGCGTCCACCCGGGTGAGATCTGGATGGCGCAAGATTGGCGCCGGGCGACGCCGTTGAATGTGACCGACCCGGTGGCTGCGCCCGCGGCGTGCCCGCCACATGGGTGCCGTGGGCGCAGCGCAACTGCCCGTTGACGATGCGGGCGTCAGCGCATCGGCCCGCACCGGGACCAAACTGGCTCGTGCTGCCGTTGGGGCAGGCGACGTGGTCAAGCCGGGGACGCTGGTGGAAAAGCACGCCTCGTCCACCAGATTTCCGGCGACGAACAGGTGGTTGTTGTCAATGCCGGTGTCCAGCACCACCACCGTTTGGCCGCTGCCGTCATAGCCCCAGTTTTGGTCGGCGCACCGATATGAGGCACGCTCCCAATCAGTGTTGGCCAGGCCAACGTGTCGGCTTCAACGCTGACCGCCAGCGACGACTGTTCCAGCGCATCCAGCGCCGCCGCGTCGACCTGGAGCACCATCAGCGGCAGGGATTCCAGCGCGGCGGCAGCGCCTCCACGTTGTGGCCGGCGAGCGCATCCATCAGTTGTGCTTGAGCCCGCGTCAGTAGGTCGCGGATCGTACACTGCCGCATGCACCCGGGTCGACTTGCACGATCACACGGGTGCGGCCGTCTTGGACGACCCCGGTGCGCAATTCACGCAGCGCGGACGTCCGCGGCGGAACAAGCGCTTGCCCACGCTCCGCCGCACCCGACGCCAGCGACAGAAGCAAAGCCACGATCAGCACAGCGCCAGCGCGGACGCCATAACGGGAATTTCGCCAAGATAAACATATATTGCATGACATTTGCAACAAACCGTAAAATATTAACAAAAATCAAGGAATAGAACCAATTGTGATTAATTGTAATACATGAAACTCCCGTCGGCACAATCCATGGGAACATACCGCCGCACGGGTTGGAAACCCGGCTCAGATCGCGAGAAGTGCCCTCAGGCACTGGCACGAAATCGCTGAGGCGATTTTTCGCTGTCAGAACCGGTTTCTAACCGTGGGCGAAAATGGGCTAATTGTCCGCCGTGGTATTTGCGCAGCGATGAACTAGCCCCGGCGTTACACCGGCTCTGCACACGCTTTATGCTATACTTGCGCAACAGGATCGAACGTTTTCCCAACCCGGATTTGTGACGTAACCATGCCCGAACTCTTTACCGTACGCACGCCGCCCGCAGCGTGGACGCTCTTCATAGACCATTTCTCCCCCACAGTGCAGACGGAACGCATCGCAACCGCCGACGCCATGGGCCGCATCCTGGCCGAGCAGTTGACGTCCGCCCAGGATCTGCCCAACTTCCGCCGCTCCACGGTGGACGGCTACGCGGTCAACGCGGCCGATACCTACGGCGCCACCCCGGGACTGCCCGCCTTCCTCACCATTGCCGGCGAAGTCCCCATGGGCGCCACGAGCACGGTCAGCCTGGGCGTAGGTGACGTCGCGCTGGTGCACACCGGCGGCATGATCCCCGACGATGCCGACGCCGTGGTCATGGTGGAGGACACGCAGAAGGTGGACGCCCACAGCATCGAGGTGATGATGGCGGTCTCGGCGGGCGAAAACGTGATCCAGATCGGCGAGGACATCCGCCACGGCGACGCCGTGTTGACGCCGGGCCGGCCCCTGCGCCCCCAGGACATCGGCGGCCTGCTCGCGCTGGGCATCACGCAGGTGACCGTGGCGGTCGCGCCGCGCGTCGGCATTCTGTCCACGGGCGATGAAGTGGTGCCGCCGGACCAGCCCATCCAACCGGGGCAGGTGCGTGACATCAATTCCTACACGCTGGCCGGGTTGACGACCCGCGCCGGCGGCGCGCCGGTGCTCTACGGCATCATCCCCGACAACCGCGCCGCGCTGGAAGCCGCCGCGGCCAAAGCCCACGCCGAGTGCGACATCGTGGTGCTCTCGGCCGGCAGTTCCGTCAGCTATCGCGACATGAGCGTGGATGTCATCGCGGGGTTGGGCGCGCCCGGCGTGCTCGTCCACGGGGTGAGCGTGCGCCCGGGCAAACCGACCATCGTCGCCGTGGCCGGCGGCAAGCCGGTCTTCGGGCTGCCGGGGAATCCGGTCTCGGCCATGGTGATCTTCGACCTCTTTGTGACGCCGACCATTCGCCTGTTGCTCGGCACGACGACACCGCCCCAGCAGCAGGTGCACGCCCGTCTGGCGCGCAACATCGCGTCCACCACCGGCCGGGAGGACTACGTGCAAGTGCGGCTGGAAACGCGTGAGGGCGAACTGTGGGCCGTGCCCGTCTTCGGCAAGAGCAACCTCATCTACACACTGGTGCACGCCGAAGGCATGGTTAAGATTCCGCTCGATTCTAACGGCGTTCGTGAAGGCGCATGGGTCACAGTCTTGCTCCACTGACGCACATCCCGCAGGCCTCCTCCGTCCTCGAGACACGCGACGGCACCGACAGATAACAGGGCGTTTGACCCACCGGCAGGTGTCAAGTGTCTCTTTACAGTTGCCCTCCTTTGTGAAACAATCCAAGTGCTTCCTTACACCACAACAGGAGCACGACGGATGAGTAGGCTGTCGCTACGACTTTTCGGCTCACCTCAGGTGATCATGGATGGGGAACCGGTGACCATCGCGCGCGCCAAGGCGTCGGCGTTGCTCTACTATCTCGCCATGAGCTCCGAGCCCCATCAGCGCAATCACCTGGCGACGCTGCTCTGGTCCGAGCGCGAGAACGCGGTGGCCCGCACGTACCTGCGCCAAGCGCTCTACACCTTGTCCAAAGAACTGGGCGACGGCTGGTTCTGTGCGGATCGCGCGCAGATCGGGCTCAATCCCCAGGCCGATGTGACCGTCGACGTGCGCCGCTTTCAGCAACTGCTCGCCGTCGCACCGGACCTGGACCCGCAGGCGGACACGGAGAAATTGGCGTTGGCAGCCAAGCTGGCCCATGACGATTTTCTGGCCGGCTTCGCGCCTTCCGACGCGCCCGCGTTTGACGATTGGCTCTTCTTTCAACGCCAGGCGCTGCAACGGCAACGGGCTGACATTCTGACCCGTCTCGTCACCCAGTTTTCGGCGCAACGGGACTTCGGACGCGCGCTGGAGTATGCCCAGCAGAAGCTCGCGCTGGACAACCTGGACGAGGGCACGCACCAGACACTCATGCGGCTCTACGCCTACACCGGCCGCAAGCACGCGGCGCTGCGCCAGTACGAGCAGTGCACCCAGGTGCTTGCTGACGAACTGGGGATGGCGCCCGCGGCGGAGACGGTCGCGCTCTACGAGTCGATTCGGCATGAGTCGGGTACGTTCCCCATGCCAAGTCCTGCGAACGTCGCGGCAGGCCCGCCGCCAGGCGGTGCGCCCGCCGGCTTGCCGGGCCACCGAGTTTATCCGCCCACCAACGGCCTCGGCCATGTTGCCCTGCTCACGCCGCCGGCGCCCCGTCCGGCCGCCCCGGCATTGCCCGAGCAACCGACCCACTTCGTGGGCCGCGCCGCCGAACTGGACCGCCTGGGCGCGCGCTTGGCCGATCCGGACGCGCGCCTCATCACCGTCGTCGCACCCGGCGGCATGGGCAAAACTCGCCTGGCTTTGGCGTCAGCCCGTCGCGAGGCAGCACGCTATCGTGACGGCGTCTGTTTTGTGGCCCTGGCCGCGCTCACCGATCCGGCCGACGTCGCGACGGCGGTTGCCACGGCGTTGGGCATCACGCTCCAGGCCGCGGCGTCGCAGGCGCGCACCGCGGTCGAGCAAGTCTGCGACACTCTGCGCGACAAGGAGATGTTGCTGATTTTGGACAACTTCGAGCACCTGTTGCCGGACACCGCGTTCGTGCAAGCCATCCTGCGCACCACGCCCCACATCCAGTTGCTGGTCACATCGCGCGAGCGGTTGGGGCTGCGGAGCGAGCACGCTTTCCCCATCCGCGGCCTCGCCTACGACGCGCCCGATCCACATACGCCGGGTGACGAGTCCGCCGGCGCGCCATCCCTCGCACTGAGCGATGCGGTGCGGCTTTTCCAACAGAGCGCCCAGTTGGTCGACCCCGACTTTGTGGTGGACTCACACGTGCAGGCCCAGATTCAGGCGATCTGCCGGCTGGTCGAAGGGATGCCCCTGGGCATTGAGCTGGCGGCCACGTGGATCGGCGTGCTCACCCCGACGGAGATTGCGGTGGAGATCGAGCGCAACCTGGACTTCCTGGAGACGCGCTACCGCGACGCGCCGGCCCGTCACCAGAGCATGCGCGCCGTCCTCGACAGCACGTGGCAACGGCTGGACACGGACGAGCGTGCCATCTTTGCGGCGCTGTCGGTCTTCCACGGCGGCTTCTCACGCGAGGCAGCGCGGGAGATCAGCGGGACCACCTTGCGCCAGCTCAACGGCCTGGTGGCCAAAGCGCTGATCGACTACGACCGCAACCGGCGCAGCTATTCCATGCACGAACTGTTGCGCCAGTACGGACGCGAGCGGTTGACCGGCGACCCGGCCGTGGCCGCACAGATGCGCGCCCGCCACGCTGCGTACTACATGACGTTCCTGGCCGACCAGCGCCGGGCCATCAACACGGCGGAGCAGGGCATGGCCGCGGATGCCATCGGGCGCGAATATGCCAATGTGCGTATGGCGTGGCGCGAGAGCGTGGCCCGTGCGGACGTGGACGCGCTCCTGCAGGCCGCGCCGGCGCTCTTCCTCTTCTGCCAGATCCGCAGCCGGTTCTTGGACGGCGCAGAGTTGCAGGCCGAGGCGGTCGCAAGCCTGCTGCGCGTGCCGTCCGCGCCGGCGCGTGACCGCGCCTTGGCTCAAGTGTTGAACCACGAGGGCTGGCTGCGCATCCGCATGGGCGACTTCGCCCGGGCCGAGGCCACGCTGGAGGAATCTCGCCGTCTGTACGCCGGCCTGGACCGTCCGCCCGCGTCCTACACCGGCTCGGACCCGACCACCGGGCTCTCCATCATCTACCACATTCGCGGCGACATCCAGGGTGCACTGGCGCTGGGTGAAGCCGCGCGCGCGGCGGCCGCGGTCAACAACGATCCCTACAATCTGGCCCATGCGCACTACGTGCTGACCTCGGCCTGGGCGGCCAAGGGCGACTATGCCACGGCCGCCCGCCATGCGGCCCAAGCGTGCGACGCGGCCCGGCAGGTGGGCAATCGTTGGTTTCTGGCCATCCCGCTGATCGAGTGGGGCAAGGTGGCACGCGCCATGGGCGACTACGCCCAGGCCCGGCTCCATTTCCAGGCCGCCTATGCGCTCAAACGGGAATTCGGCGACCCGGAAGGCATGGCCGTCACCCTCTGCCACTTGGGCGACATTGCCGTGTTGCAACACGCGGACGACGAGGCCGCCGCGCTCTTCCAGCATGCACTGGAGTTGTACGGGGATCTCAACGACCGCGGCGGTTTGGCCACTGCGTATCACGGCTTGGGCAAGGTGGCGCGCAGCCGCGGTGACTTGGACGCAGCCCGAGATTGGCTGGATCGGGCGCTCACCTTGGCCAGGGAAAGCCACTTTTGGCCCCTGGTCTTCGCTATCTTTGTGGACACGGGCGAGCTTCTGTGCGCCCAAGGCGACGTGGCCGGCGGCCTGGAAATCCTCGCCTTTGTGGACCAGGAGCGCGGCGCCGACCACGAGATCGCGGCGGTCGCGGCCCAAGCGCTCACGACTTGGCAGCAGACGGACCCGACGTCGCCCGTGTACGCGGCGGCCGTCGCCCGCGGCCGAACCCTGATCTGGGAGACGGCCCACGCCCAGGTGCAGCCAAACTACGCGTCTCCAACTCCGATCACGGCCTGCCCGCTGATCCCCAAGTACCAATCCTCAACACCGTCTCACCCCACGCACACGGCTCTGCTACGAAAAAACTACGCGCCGCATGCTACGCTGTGCGTACCGTCATTGTTGCCGGTTCAAAACAGAGGGGCCGGCAACTGTGAAGCGTTCCTCAGCGTACCGTTCAAGACAAAGGAGTCTTCTATGCTACTCCACTATCTGCAACCAAGACGCACGTTGATGATGCTGAGCCTCATGCCTTATGCTGATCGCTGCCGTCAGTGTCAGCGCCTGCGCACCGCTGGATCCATCCATGGCCGTGAGCGCACAGACACAACCAGCTGACCAAGACACGGAAGCCATCACAGCCGCCGTCGAAGATGTTTGGGCCGAGTATTCCGGCTCATTGAAGACGGCGACGGCGGCACGCTGGGCCGCCTTGGCTGGATGACGGCGTCCAGTCGCCACCCGGACGGATGCCCAGGAGGGCAAGGATATCATCACGTCCGATCTGGCGGCTGAGCTTGAGGCATTGACGTATGACATGGTGATCAAGAACGTGGAAGTCATCCATGGACCGGATGTGACTGTAGCTCGTGGCTTCTACACCGCCACCGTCACGCCGAATGCAGGCGGCGAGGACATCTACGTGGACGGCAAGTACATGTCCGTGCTCAAACAGCAGCCTGACGGCAGTTGGAAGCTCTATCGCGACATCTTCAACTCCAACGTGCCGCCGGCCAGTCCCGCCGACGATCTGGAAGCTGTCACCGCGGCGGTGGAAGCCAACTGGGAAGAATACTCGGCCGCGCTCAATTCCGACGATATTGACCGCTGGGCTGCGCTGTGGATGGACGACGGCGTGCAGATGCCGCCCGGCACCGCGCTACGCAAAGGAGACCATCGCCCAGGCCGTGGGCGCGTCGATGGATGTCTTCACCTATGACATGGAGATCAACAACCTGGAGGTGATGCTCTCCGGTGACATGGCCGTGGCCCGGGTCTCTACCCGCCACCCTCACCCCAAGGCGGGCGGCGACGATGTCTACATCGACGGCAAGTACATGTCGGTGCTCATGCGCCAGCCCGACGGCAGTTGGAAGCTCTACCGCGATATCTTTAACTCTAACGTCCCGTAACCAACGGGGCTTGGGGCAACCACAAACGAACGACCGCGCACCGCACCAAGGCCCGGCCGCAGGCTGTATACCCCGTACAGTCTGCGGCCGGGCCGCGTCGCCACCCCGGCGCACTTCCCGCGCCATGATCCACGAATCACTGACCGTAGTGTACAATCAAGACATGCGCGCGGGCATGTGGCCCGCCACGGTCGCACCGCGTCGACCGCGTGACTCTATCACACCATCGACTCTTGCTGATCTGTTATGACTGACACCCACGAACGCAACATTTACCTCCACGACGTGGCGCTGAGCAAAGCGCTGGCAAGCTGGCACGCCGCCCTGGCCGAACACGGTCTGCTCGATCCCCTCGGCGTGGAAGAGATCCCGCTGACAGACGCGCGCGACCGCGTCACTGCCGCGCCGGTCTGGGCCAAGATCTCGTCGCCCCACTACCACGCCGCGGCCATGGACGGCTACGCGGTGTGCGCCGAGGCGACCCACGGCGCCACCGAGACCCGGCCCAAACGCCTGCGCGTCGGCAGCGAGGCCATCCCCGTGGACACGGGCGATCCCCTGCCGCCGGAGACCAACGCCGTCATCATGATCGAGCACACCCAGCCGGGCCAGGACACGGACGGGGAGTATATCGAGATCATGGCGGCCACCGCGCCGTGGCGACACGTGCGCGCCATGGGCGAGGACATGGTCGCGTCCGAGTTGGTGCTGCCCGCGCACCACCGCCTGCGTCCCCAAGACTTGGGTGCGCTGGCCGGCTCGGGTCACACCACGGTGCAGGTCTATCGCCGGCCGCGCGTTGCCATCCAGCCCACGGGCACGGAGCTGGTCATGCCGGGCGACCCGCTCAAGCCGGGTGATATCATCGAGTACAACTCGCTGGTGCTGGGCGCGCAGGCGGAAGAGGCCGGCTGTGTGGTGGATCGGCTGCCCATCCAGGCCGACAAGTACGCGACCATCAAGGCCGCGGTGGAAGCCGCGCTGGAGACCCACGATCTCGTCGTGGTCAACGCGGGCTCATCGGCCGGCTCGGAAGACTTCACCGCCGCCATCGTGCAGGAGTTGGGCACGCTCTGCGTCCACGGCATCGCCATGCGACCGGGCCACCCGGTCATCCTGGGCGTGGCCAAGGGCAAGGCGCTGGTGGGCATCCCCGGTTACCCCGTTTCCGCGGCCATGACCTTCGACCTGATCGTCAAGCCGCTGCTCTACCGGTGGCAGGGCGCCCAGCCGCCGGCGCGCCCCACCATGGACGCCATCCTGGCGCGCAAGGTGCTTTCCCCCATGGGCGAGGACGAGTTCATGCGTGTCACCCTGGGCCGCGTGGGCGAACGGGTGATCGCCACGCCGTTGGCCCGGGGCGCGGGCGTCATCATGTCGCTGGTGCGCGCCGACGGCATCGTCACCATTCCCCGCTTCTCCGAAGGACACCACCCCGGCGAGACGGTGACCGTGGAACTGCTGCGCGAACCCACCTCCATCGACCGCACCATCGTCGCCATCGGCAGCCACGACCTCACCCTGGACGTGCTGGCCGACCAGTTGCGCCGCGGCCACCCGGACTTGACCATGGCCTCCGCGCACGTGGGCAGCCTGAGCGGGCTGCTGGCGTTGCAGCGGGGTGAGGCCCATCTGGCGGGCTCCCATCTGCTGGACGAGGAGACCGGCGAGTACAACGTGGGGTCCATCCGCAAGCTGTTGACGCCCCACGGCGTGCGCGTGGTGCTGCTGGGGTTTGTGAACCGGGTGCAGGGACTGATGGTGCCGCCGGGCAATCCCAAGGACATCACATCGCTGGCGGACTTGCTGCGGGACGACGTCATCTTCATCAACCGGCAGCGGGGCGCGGGCACGCGCGTGCTGCTCGACTACAAGCTCAAGGAGCTTGGCCTCAACCCGCGGCAGATCGAAGGCTACGCGCGCCAGGAGTACACTCATCTGGCCGTGGCCGCCGCGGTCAAGAGCGGCGCGGCCGACTGCGGGCTGGGCATCCTGGAAACGGCCCGGGCGCTGGAACTGGACTTCGTGCCGCTCTTCAACGAGCGCTACGATCTGGTGATTCCGGTGGAGCACTACGCGAGTGAGCTGCTCGCGCCGCTGCTGGAGACCATCCGCACGCCGGAGTTCGCGGCGGCCGTCCAGGCCATCGGCGGCTACGAGACCACGCAGATGGGGCAGGTGCTAGCCGAGCTCGGTTGATCGAGCCGCCGGCCACAGGTCCATCGTCTGACGCAGCACGCCCTAACTCGCCCGTGTGATGCGTGTTGTGCGCGGCGATGATGTTGATCTCGCGCAGGATGGTGTGGCCGTGCGCGCCGCTGTTGGGCAACGGCGCGAAGAGGTCCACGGCAGGATTGCGCACGATCTCCACCAGCCGTTGACGGTCGGCCAGAAAGGCGTCGATGGTCCGCTGCCAGCCGGCGGCGTCGGTGGTCGCCGCGGTGTCCGGCCACAGGTCGTCGGGGAAGGTGGGCCAGCGGTAGTCGTCGGCCTGGATGTAGTCGAGGATGTCGCGCTGGCAGATGCGCATGTGCTCCAGCAGATGCCAGAACGTGTAGGTGCAATGGGGCGGCCGCATGTTGATGTGCGCCGTGGGGAAGACCGCCGCTCTTCGAAGTCCATGTGGGCCTGGCGCACGGTGAGCAGGTTGACCAGTTGGGTGCGCAGGGTTTGATCAGTGCGCGATTGGGCCATTTTTGGTTTCCTCCGGTGGACGGGCGCACGCGGACGCGGTTTTGTGCCACCGCCGTCCGCACGTGGGCGTGCGGACTAAACTGAATGCTTCGGCACCCTCGCGGGAAGTCGGACTAAATCGAATCTACGGCAGGCGCGTTAGGTCGTTGTCATACTCGGCCACGGTGACGACCGGGTAGTACGGCCCCTCTCCTGTGACGGGGTCACCGGCAGCGTGCCCGCGCCAATACCCGTGTCGACCACGATCTGCCCGTTGGCCAACAGCACGCCATCGCCCTGCACAAGCTGGAGCAGGAGCAGATCGCCGCTGTCGCCCGCGGCGGAACATGCCTTCGCCCTCCACCTGGGCAACATCATCGCTAAAATAGAACTGACTCGTCAGCAGTGTCGCGTCGTCCTGCTTCACCTTGAAGTGGATGTGGCGCGGGCGCGGCTCGTACTCGCCGGGCACGATGGTGCGGAACGCGTACCAGCCGGCGGCATCGGTGGTCGCCGTGCCGTAGAACTGAAAGCTGGTGTCCCGGCTGTTGGTCCCCGGATCGCGCGGATGGTCGTAGACGCCGGCCGCGTCGGTCTGCCAGATTTCCACCGCGGCGTCGGGCACGGGTGCGCCGTTCACGTCCAGCACCTGACCGTAGAGAATGAGCACATCGCCGGTGGTTTGGGACGGCTCGGCAAACGCCGCGAAGAGGTCGTCCGGCGGCTGCGCGGTGGCGCTCTCTGCCGCCGGTTCCTGGGGCGCCGGCGCGGTGGCCGCGGCCGGTGCGTCGGCGGGCGGCAGCGGTATTTGGACGCTGGTACATCCGGTGAGCGTCAGGACGAGGAGCAGTGGGAGCACGTTGCGTCGCTGCATGACAGAATTTTGCCTCCTTGGGTCGACCGCGGTTCGATGCCATGCAGCATAGCAGGCGCGGGCAATCGTCTTCGGCAGGCTTGCTCCCGTTTTCCCCGGCAGTGTAGAGCCGCCGGCGTGGCATCCGGTGTGGTCACACCGAGCGGCGGCGTCAGCTTGACGGTGTCAATCTGACGATATCACTTGTTGTCGGGAAGTCATGCATCATCTGCGAGGTTCGGCGAGTCTGCCAGGAACCAAGGGATTTCCTGGCAGACTCGCCGAAGAACTGCGGGCGATTGGGCCCGGCGCAGGATGCGTCAGCGGCGGGCGTCCATATGGTAATAGCCCACAAAGGCCGGATAGCTGCCGGCAAACGGCATCATCTGCGTCATAAATTCCTGATCCTGGGCAATGGCCGCCAGAGCGTCGGCACTCTCGTAGACGGTCATGCCCACGACGATGTTGGGATCGAGCGCTGATACCCACTGGTATTCGGCCACGAAACCGGGCTGCTGGGAGAGCGCGTCCAGGAAGGCGTTGAGCCGCGTCTCGTAGTCGGCGCTGTCGAAGTTCTCGTACATGGAAAGATCGCGCGCCGCGACTTCCAGAATCTGGCCCGGCTCGGTCAGGATTTGGGCCAGATCGTAGCTGTCGGCCGGATCTTTGGGACGCAGCGCGGTGAACAGCATGGGTTCAAAGGTGGAGAAGAACGCGGCTGCTTCCGGGCTGCTGCTTAGCTTCTCCCCGGCCGCGGCAAAGGCGGCCAGGTTCTCGTATTGGGTCATGCCGGTGAAGACGGTGGCCTCCGGCGGCGCAAAGGTCGCACCGTCGAGGATGGCGGCAAACTCCCGGTCCGTGCCCACGCCCGGTTCCGCGGTCAACGCGGCGACAAACGCATCCCGCGCCGCGGCAAACGCCACTGGATCCTGACCGTCGTTGACGCGGCGAATGGCGATTTCGGTGACGGGGCCGTCGTAGGTCGCGTCTTCGTCCGGTCCGGTTTCCTGAACGTCTGCTCCACCCATCCCCTCCAGAGGAGCGATGCAGGCGCTGAGGGCCAAAGCGGCCACGGCCACGAGGAGGAAGACGCCAGTTTGTTTGAATCGATTCATGTTGGTTTTTCTCTCCGTTGTTGATCTTGTCCGGCGGTTGATTTTGTTCGGCAAATTGTCCCATATCAGGAAATCCACACGGCAAAACAACACATGTTGACAATGCGAACTGTGTTGCGTAGAGTAGGGTAAATCGGTCTTTCGTCCGTGGCAATGGACAAGTTCGACGCTCTGTTGCTTACACAACAAATCGAGGAGATTGTCGGGAATGGCGCAAGGTGCCGGTAACCGAGAGGACCCGCGCGTGACGCGCACGCGCGAGTTGATCGAGCAGTCGTTCTACGAATTGCTCATGGAGAAGAGTCTGCACACGCTGACCATCGGCGAGATCGCTAAGCGGGCGCGCATCAATCGCGCCACCTTCTACGCCCACTTCGAGGACAAGTATGCGCTCTATCGCCACGTTGTGCGCACCACCTTTGCGCAAATTTTGGCGGAGAACCTGCCCGCTCAGTTGGATGATCCCGCCCTGGAACTGCGCGCGCTCGTGCGGTCGGCCTGTCTCTTCTTCGAGCAACTCAACGCAACCTGTCCGCCGCCGGATCGCCAAACCCGACCGCTGGTCGAAGTTCAAGTGCAGGCGCAACTCAACGAGTACGTCACGGTGTGGCTGCACAAAAACACGAACCATCTGGGCGCGTTGGCCGCCCCGGTCGACATCACCGCGGAGATGGTGAGTTGGGCCGTCTTCGGCGCAGGACTGGATTGGGACGGCGGACGTCAGTCCGCGGAAGCGCTGGCCGAGCAACTCTCTGCGCTGGTGGCGCGCATGGTCGGACTGCCGCGGGAAGCTGCCGCCGACTCGCTCATCGAACAAGGCCGCAACGAAAGAGACGAAGAACTCCTCAGCTCGCGTTGACGCCAGTACACGCAGCATGCAGAGCCAGTGAGGACAGCCGCCGGGAAGAGATCGCCTCCCCGGCGGCTGTTGCTTTCTGTGCAAGCACCACTCGTTTTGTCACATTGCCCAAGAGTATATATCATAAGTATATATTTCGGACGCGGTCCAAGCTGACAGGCTGCTCACGCCTGATGAAACCATGAAAACCGCCAAACTCTTCCAAAACGGACAAAGCCAGGCCGTGCGCTTGCCCAAGGAATTTCGCTTCGACGGCGACCAGGTCTACGTCCAGCGCATGGGCAATGCCGTGGTGCTGCTCCCGTTTGACGCGCCGTGGCAGGCGCTCTTCGACGGATTGCAGCTTTTTACGACTGACTTCGCCGAGGCTGCGGACGATGAAACCCATGGCGACTGACAGGAAGCCGCGTACGCCGCGCATTCTGCTGGATACAGCCTTTTGCCTGACCTTGATCCGCAACCGCGCCCTCCTACGGTCGTCCCTGTTCCAAGAGTACAGGCCGGGCGACATTGGGATCTCGTCACTGACGGTGGCATCACTCTATGCGCGTGCGGCACAAACACGGGCGCCGAAACAGAATCGTCGCGCGTTGGAACAGTTTCTACTGCCGCTCGCTGTGATCGATTTTGATATGGATGCGGCACACACATTGGCGCAACACGCCAGTTGGTGGACTTCAGTCCCGGATGGACACGCAGCAGAAGCTCAGATGATCGCAGCCCAAGTGCTGAGGCTGCGTGCACAGTTGGTGACGAGTCGTCCAGACCTCTATCCACCGATACCCGGTCTACAACTCAATACCAGCTATGCCGAAGTGGAGCTTGCTGCATCCGGCGCACAGCCGACTGCGCAAGCGGCGCGCCCTCAATTGGCGCGCGCGGCCGGGGTCATCGTTGCGGTGGGCAGCCACGACATGACACTGGACCTATTGGGTGACAGCCTCCATGCCCGGAACCCGGCGATCACGTTGGTCTCTGCCCACGTGGGCAGCTTGCAGGGCCTTTTGGCGTTGCAGCGCAATGAAGCGCATCTGGCCGGCTCGCATCTGTTTAGTCCACAAACCGGGCAGTACAACGTGGACTACGTTCAGCGTATTTTGACGGACCGCGGTGTGGTTGCGGTGATTGTGGGTTTTGTCCGACGCATGCAGGGGCTCATTGTTGCGCGCGGCAATCCACTCGGTATTGCCGGCGTCGCTGATCTGGCGCGCCTTGATGTACGCTTTGTCAACCGCCAGCCGGGCGCGGGGACACGTGTCTTGCTGGACTACGAATTGGGCCGCGCCGGCATCGCACCTGCACACATCCACGGCTATGGCCAAGTGGTGGCATCCCACATGAGCGTGGCGGCCACGGTCGCGAGCGGGGCCGCCGACTGTGGGCTGGGTATCGAAGCCGCGGCGCGCGCCCGCAACCTGGATTTCGTGCCGCTGACCGAGGAGCGCTACGACCTGGTCATCCCGCGCGTGCACTACGAAAGTCCGCTGCTCGCGCCCCTCCTCTCGTTGCTGCGCCGGCCCGATCCGGGTTTTCTGGCGCAAGTCGCCGCGCTCGGCGGGTACAGCACGGCCGGTATGGGCGAGATCCTGGCAGGATAGACGAGACTATGCTTGAAGGATTACGCGAAGCGTTCGGTTTAATCTTTGGCGCCGACCCGGCGTTGCGCGAGATCGTGCTGCTGTCGCTGCAAGTGTCGGGGATCGCGCTGCTCATCAGCACGCTGATCGGCGTACCGCTGGGCGTCTTCATGGCGCTGCGCCGTTTTTGGGGACGCAAGGTGGCCATCTCGTTCCTCTACACGGGCATGGGCTTCCCGCCGGTGGTGATCGGCCTCTTCGTCTACCTCATGCTCTCGCGCAACGGGCCGCTGGGCAGCCTGGGCTGGTCGTGGATTCCCGCGCTCTTCACGCCCGCGGCCATGGTCATCGCCCAGACCATCATCGCCTTCCCCCTGGTCGCCGGCTTCACCATGGCCGCGGTTCTGGGCGTGGACCCGAATCTGCGTCTGCAAGTGCAATCCCTGGGCGCGACCGCGTGGCAGACTACGTGGGCGATTCTCAGCGAGGCGCGCGTGGGCGTCATCGTCGCCATCGTGGCGGGCTTCGGCGGCATCATCTCGGAGGTGGGCGCGGTGATGTTGGTGGGCGGCAACATTGAGGGCAGCACGCGGGTGTTGACCACGGCCATCGTGCTGGAGACGCGCAAGGGCGCGTTCGATCTGGCCATTGCACTGGGCATCATCCTGCTGGGCATCAGCTTCATCATCAACGCGCTGATGCTGCGGCTGCAAGGCACGACCATTGGGGACTGACCGCGTTATGACGGAGACGCTCTTTGCGCTGCGCAACGTGTCCATGCAGTACGGCACGCGCACAGTCTTGCGCATCGATGAACTGGACATTCAACGCGGCGAAATTCTCGCCCTGGTCGGCCCCAGCGGCGCAGGCAAGAGCACGCTCCTGCGCCTGCTCAACTTCCTGGAGACGCCGACGGGCGGCACCATCCGCTTTGCGGGCCAGACCATCACCGACCTGCGCGCCGTGCCGTTGGACGTGCGCCGGCGTGTGACCACGGTCTTCCAGCGGCCGGTGCTCCTGCGGCGCAGCGTACAGGCCAACGTGAGTTACGGGCTGCGGTTGCGCGGCCAACGCAACGCCGCAACCGAAATCGACGCCACACTGGAGCATGTGGGGTTGGCGCATCTGGCGCAACAGCCCGCCCGCACCTTATCCGGCGGCGAAGCGCAACGGGTGGCCCTGGCCCGGGCCATGATCATTCAACCGGACGCGCTTTTGTTGGACGAGCCCACGGCCAATCTCGATCCGTTCAACGTGGCCACCATCGAGAAGATCGTGCGCGGTCTCAACGAGGAGCGGGGCACGACCATCGTGCTGGTGACCCACAACATCTTCCAGGCACGGCGGCTGGCACACCGGGTGGCCTTCATGCTCGAAGGGGCAATCGTAGAGCTGGCCGACAAGGATCAGTTCTTCGAGAACCCGCAGGACGCGCGCACCGCCGCCTTCGTCGCAGGCGACATGGTCTACTGAGCGACGGTGCGTCCATGATCGTGCAGTCAACTGCCCCACGGCAGTTGCGCTTTTGTTCCAATCCAACCGAATCACCGAGAGGAAATGCCATGAAGCTCAAACGCTTGTATCTGGTTCTTGCCGTCGTCGTGCTGGCGCTGCTGGCCGGCTGCCAACCGCTGGTCGTGCCGGCCGAAGACGGCGCCGCGCCCGTCGCCACCGACGCGCCCGCCGAGGAAGCGGCCACGGGCGACGCGCAAAAGATGATCCTGGCCACCACCACCAGCACCGATGACTCCGGCCTGTTGGACTACATCCTGCCCGTCTTCGAAGAGGAAGCCAACGTGGACGTGGAAGTGATCGCCGTGGGCACGGGTCAGGCGCTGCAACTGGGCATGGACGGCAACGCCGACGTGCTGCTGGTCCACGCCCGCGCGCGTGAGGATGCGTTCATGGACGAGGGGCACGGTGTGCGCCGCGAGGATGTGATGTACAACGACTTCGTCATCGTCGGCCCGCCCGATGACCCCGCCGGCATCAGCGGCATGACCGATGCGGCCGCCGCGTTCGCGCAGATCGCGGCGAGCGAAGCGCCCTTCGTCTCCCGTGGCGACGACTCCGGCACCCACACCAAGGAGAAGTCCGTCTGGGCCGCGGCCGGGATCGAACCGGCAGGCGATTGGTACATCTCGGCGGGCCAGGGCATGGGCGCTGTGTTGACCATGGCCGACGAGCAGCAGGCCTACACCCTGAGTGACCGCGCCACCTACCTGGCGCGCACGCTGGAGGGCACGGAGTTGCAGATCGTGGTGGAGGGCGACCCCATCCTCTTCAACCCGTACGGCGTGATCGCGGTCAACCCGGACAAGAACGACGCCATCAACAACGATTTGGCGAATCAATTCATCGACTGGCTGGTCTCCGTGCCGACCCAGGAGTTGATCGGCCAGTTCGGCGTTGAGGAGTTCGGCGCACCGTTGTTCACGCCGGATTCGGAGGCGTGGCGAAACAAATAGGCGTAAAAACAGGATTGAAGATTAAAGATTGGGCTGACTGACGCGACAGTTCTCTTGAAACAGCACGCGGGCACACCCAATCTTTAATCTTCAATCTTGTCGTTTCAATCTTCAATCTTGTCGTTCCTCACCCGCGTGGCAACCGCCGCCACTTCTGCTTTTGTGCCGAAATCCACGCCCGGTTTTTGGGCGGCGGCCGTACCGCAGGCCACACCCCAGCGGGCGATTTCGGGCAAGGCCATCCCCTGGCTCTGCGCCCACACCAGCCCGGCCACCAGTGCATCGCCCGCGCCCACGTTGATGACTTCTTCGATGGCGGGCGGCTGCGCATGGACCGTCTGCACGCCGTCGCTCAGCACCAGGCCGTCTGCGCCCAAGGAGAGTGCCGCCATCCCCGCGCCTTGAGCAGTGATGGCACGGCAGGCAGCCACGGCCTCGGCCACAGTCCGCACCGGCATCCCCGTCAACTGCTCCGCTTCCAGCGCATTGGGCTTGATCAGGTCGGGACGGGCGACAGCGCCCTGACGTAGCGCGTCGCCGCTCGCGTCGAGCACGGCCAGCGCGCCCGCAGCGCGCACCAAGCGCACCAATTCCGCGTAGAAAGCCGCATCCACGCCCGGCGGCAGACTTCCGGCCATGACGCATATGTCGCCCGGTTGCACACGCGCCCGCAGCGCCGCGAAGAGTGCCTCCTGCGCGGCGCGGGGCACCGTAGGTCCGGCCTCGTTGGCCTTGATGTGGCGGCCGCCCGGCTCGGCGATGACCACGTTGGTGCGCGTCTCGCCGTCGATGCGCACGAAGTCGGTGGCGATGCCCTGGGCGTGCAGCCCCGCCTCCAGCATGTCGCCGGTGGCGCCGCCCACGAAGCCCATGGCCACACTCTCCGTCCCCAGCGCCAGCAGCGCCCGCGAGACGTTGAAGCCCTTGCCGCCCCAGTCCAAGCGCACCGCGGTGGCGCGCAGCACTTCGTTGAAGGCCAGGGACGGGACCGTGATGGTGCGGTCCAGCACCGGGTTGGGGGTGACAGTGATGATCATGGCGTACTCGCGTCCATCAAATCCCGGTTGTGCGCATAGGCGGCGCAGGCGCGCCAGTGCGCTGCGGTAGAAGGCGTGACGTTCAGCGGCGGGCAGCACGGGCGCACCGTAGCACGCCCAAGTCCGCGCCGTCGTCGTCAAGTCAAAGAGGCCCACGCCGGCGCCGGCCAACAACGCCGCGCCCGCCGCCGATTGATCCGCCACCTGGAGCGGGCGTACCGGCGGTCCGAAGACATCGGCCACCATCTGCTGCCACAGTGCGCTGCGCGCGCCGCCGCCGGCCAGGATCACGTGCTCCGGCTGCGCGCCCAACTCGGCCAGCACAGCGAAGGCGTCGGCACAGCCCAAGGTGACGCCTTCCATGACGGCGCGCACAAGCTCGGCCTGGCCGTGGCGCAGGGTCAAGCCCAGGAAGAGGCCGCGCGCCCGGGGATCCATGTGGGGCGTGCGTTCGCCCGCGAGGTAGGGCAGGAAGAGCAGCCCGTCCGCGCCGGCGCGACCCCTTCGGCGAGGGCGGTCATGCGCGTAGGCGTCGTCACCCGTGAAGTCCAGCACGTTGTCGCGCAGCCAGCGCAGCGCGCCCCCGCGGTCAAGGTCGCGCCCATCTGGTACCAGCCCGGTCCCTGGGCGGGCGTCAACGCTGCAAAAGGTGGATGCGGCCTTGGGCATCGATGACCGGCGTGGCCACGGGCTGGATCAACTGGCCGCCGGTGCTGAGGGTGAGCAGCAGCGCCCGGTTCGACCGCGCCTGCGCCCAGCGCTGCACGCGGTGTCGGCCGCGCCCACGGCGACGGGGATGCCCGGGCGTAGTCCCAACGCCGTTGCCGCCTCAGAGGTCAGCGCGCCGCCGATCGCGTCGGACGGATGCAGCGGCGGCAGCAGATCCGGCGCCAGGTCAAGTGCGGCCAGCAACTCCGGCGACCAGGCGCGTGTGCGTCCAGGAGGAGCGCGCCGCTGCCGTCGCTGGGGTCGCCGGCCAACATGCCGGTCATGCGCAGACGGAGGTAGTCTTTGGGCAGGAGCAGATGGGCTGCGCGCCCAGACGTCCGGCTCATGCACTTGCAGCCAGCGCACGGTCGCGGCCATGAACCCGGTGGCCACCGGGCTGCCGGCGATGGCCAGCAGGCGCTCCCGCCCGACGCGCGCCTCGATCTCGGCGACCTGGGCGGCGCTGCGCTGGTCCTGCCAGATGACGGCGGGACCGAGCACGTTCAGTTCGGCGTCGAGCAGCACCGTCCCGTGCATTTGCCCGGAGAGGCCGACGGCACGGATCGCGGCCGCGTCGCATTGGGATGTGACGCGACGCACGGTGCGGCACAACGCATCCCACCAGGCGGCCGGGTCCTGTTCGGCATAGCCCGGCCGCGGCTGTTGCACCGAATAGGCTTCGGCGGCAGCGGCGATCGTTGTGCCTTGCAGGTCCGTCACCACGGCTTTGACGGAGGAAGTGCCCAGGTCGACGCCCAAGAGCAAGTCGGTCATGGCGGACTGTCCAGATTATGAATCGCAGCGTGGAGCGGGCCCAAAGTCACGCCCAAGTGTTGGTAGACATCCGTGTAGGCACGGTCGTACCACGCCGCGACCGCCGGCTCAGGTGTCACGCGGACGACGTCGTAGTCGACCGCGGCGGCCGCGACAGTCGGCGTATAGCCCGGCGGCCACACCGCCCAGCTGCGGCGCCCAGCGCCGTCGCTCGTCCACGCTCACCACGTCCAGTTCATGCCCAAACACATTGGCCTTGATGTCCAAGAGCAGCCGGTTGCGCGTGCCGCCGCCGGTCACGCTGATGTGTGTCGGCGCGGCGTGCGCGGTGTGGGCCAGCAGCCCGCTCAAGGTGTAGCGAGCCTCGTAAGCCAATCCTTCCAGAGCGCACGATAGGCCACACCGCGGCTCACATCGCTGGAAAGGCCGATGAAGACGGCGCGAGTGCTCCATGGCGTAGCCGGGATTGGTGCGGCGCAAATGGGGCAGGAAGTAGACGCCCAGACTGCCCGGCTGCACCTCCTGGGCCTCGGCCATGAGCGTGGCGTAGTCGGCGTTGTCGGCGAAGGTTTCGCGGAACCAGTCGACGCAGATGCCCGACGTGTAGATGCCGGCCAGCCCGTAGTAGCCGCCGGCCACGTGCGCGCCCTGGGAGTAGCCCCGGGCCAGCGCCTCGGCGTCGGTGATGGGCTGTTCCAGGGGCAAGAAGATGCCTTCGGCCGTGCCCATGGAGTCGAGCACATGGCCGCTCTCGGTGATGCCCAGCGCAAACGCGCCGCAGACGTGGTCATGACCGCCGACGCCGACAACCGTGTGCGCGGGCAGACCGGTGGCCGCGGCCACCTCCGGCAGAATCGGCCCCAGGCGCGTGCCACTTTGGGCCAGGGGCGCCAGCACGTCCGGGGAGATGCCGGCCTCCCGGACCAGGTCGCGGTCCCACTCCAGCCGCGCCAGGTTGAGGGCCAGGGTGCGCGAGGCCATGGAGTAGTCGGTGGCCATCTCGCCGGAGAGACGGTAGGCGAGGTAGTCGGCCGCGTTGAGCCAGGTGGCGGCCTGTTGCCACGCGTCCGGGCGCTGCTCTTGGAGCCAGAGCATTTTGCAGAGGCTGAAGATGGGGATGACGGGCAGCCCGGTGGCGGCAAAGAAGCGTGCGCCGCCGATGGTCGCGTTCAAGCGCCGGGCCTGGGCCTCGGTGCGATTGTCGAACCAGGCGATGGCCTCAGCCAGCGGCCGGCCGGCCCGGTCCAGCGGCACCCCCGTCTCGCCGATGCTGGCCACGGCGATGCCCACAATGCGCGCCGGGTCATCGAGCGCGGCGGTGAGTTGGCGGAGCGCGTCGACCGTGCACGACCACAGTTCGTCGGGCGCGTAGTACGCCCATCCCGGTCGGGGATATTGGGTCGGCGTGGGCACACCGGCCGCCGCGACCACGCGTCCATTGGGGGTGAAGGCGATGGCTTTGATCGTCGTAGTGCCGCAGTCGACGCCGACCAGAAGCGGAGTTGCGCTCATCGGTCAGCCTTTGACTGCGCCGAGAGTGAGTCCACGAATGATATAGCGCTGTGCGAGCAGCGCAAAGATGGTCGGCGGCAACATGGTCAGCATGGTGCGCACGCCGACGAACCAGAACTGGACCCCGCGGGTGTGCTCGGCCCCGGCGATGATCACCGGCATGGGGATGGCATGTTTGGTCGTCAACGACAGACCGAAGAGGAACTCGTTCCAGCCGAAGGCCATGCAGATGATCCACGTGGCCACAAGTCCCGGCACGACCAGGGGCAACGCCACCCGGGCAAACGCCTGGAAGCGTGAGGCTCCGTCGACGAGTGCGGCTTCCTCCAGTTCGATGGGCAGTTCGCGAAACATCTGGCTGAGGATGATCACGGGAAACGGCAGTAGAAACGTGGCGTTGAGGAGGATCAACGCAAAGACCGAATCGAGCATGCGCAACTGGCGCATGAGCAGGAAGAACGGGATCACGACCACGACCGGCGGCAAGGCGCGCTGCGAAAGAAACCATGTGGTCAAGGTGCTGTTTGCCGGGCGATTGAAGCGGAAGCGTGCCAGCGCATAGGCGGCCAGGGTGCCCAAGAGCGAGGCGAGCGTCGCCGCGCCCACGGAGATGAGCGTGCTGTTGCGCAGCGCGGCGGATTTCGGGTGTGTCGAGTTCGGCCCTCCAATGGTCCAGGGTCGGCTGAAATTGCAGAAATGGAATCAGGTGGAGGTAAAGGTGTCAGACGGCTTTTTGATCGAATTAAGAAACGCCCAATAAAACGGAAACAGCACCCAGATGAGTGCGATGATGATCAGGCCTGCGATCAGAATGTTGCTGACGGTGACACGTGTGCGACTCTTCATGACGGCCTTTCCGACTCTTGGTGTATCTGTCAGTCGATCGGGCAGAGGACAGGACGGCGTGTGCCGATCCCGACCGAAGCACGGTTCGACGTGCGAGGATCACTCGTACAGTTCGCGAATGCGCCCAAACAGCAGCGACACGATCAGCATCACAATGAACAGCAGCAAGAAGCCCTGGGCCGCGGCGTACCCGTGGTCGAAAAAGCGCAGGGCGGTGCGATAGGTGAAGAGGCTGTAGACTTCGGTGGAGCGCCCGGGGCCGCCCGATGTGAGGCTGGTGGGAATGTCGAAGACCTTGAAGGCTTCGATCAAGCGCAGCAGGAGGATGAGCCACAGGATGGGCGCCATCAAAGGCAGCGTGATGCGGCGAAACATCTGCCACCCGGCGGCGCCGTCGACCCGGGCCGCTTCGTAGATGTCGATGGGCAGCCCTTGCAACGCGGCCAGCGATACGAGGAAGACGAAAGGCGTCCACTGCCAAATGTCCAGGATCATCATAGAGATGGGCGCCCAGCGCGGGCTTGAGAGCCATGGGATGCCCTCACCGCCGAAAAAGCGGATGAGGTCGTTGATCGGCCCGTTGGTCTCGAAGAAGAGGGTGATGCCCAAATAGCCCATGGCGACGGGCGTGGCAAAGAGCGGCAGCACCATGATGGCGCGCAGAACGCTCTTGCCGCGCATCTCACGGTTGAGCAAGAGGGCAAAGCCAAACCCCAGCAACATCTCCACGGCCACGGTCACAAAGACGAAGACCAGCGTCACACGCAGCGCGGAATGAAGATTGGCATCGGTGAAGAGACGACCGAAATTGTCCAGCCCGACGAACTGGTTGCGTTGGCCGAACCGAAAGCTGTAGAAGGTCGTCCACAAGGCATAAAGCAACGGGAAGATGGTAAAGAGCAAAATCCAGACGGCGGCCGGCAAAAGAAAGAAGGCGCCGGTCAAATCCCTGGATTTCCTGGGCGCTGGCTGCGTCTTTTCGTCGATCACGAGAGGCAGGTCCTTCCCTGATGAAAGGTCCATCGTGGAGATGCATGGGTGTCGATCTGTAGGTCGAACTGCCCATCTCGTGGATGCGCCGTGGGACGAATGTCGTCTCCCACGGCGCGATCCACGAAATCGGCACATGCCGAGAACGGGCGATCGTCAACCGGGCTGCCACCTGGTGCAGTCTCCCGCGCTTGGCAGCCCGGCGGACAACCACCGTCACATGGCTATTCCAGGCCCAGCGAGGCGCGATAGCTGGCCTGCTGCACGTCGCGCCCGAGGCGGTCGGTGATGGACTCGAACTCGTCGGCCGTGGCATTCAACGCCTCTTCGGCGGTCATCTGTCCGGTGGCCGCTTCGGAGAGGTTAATATCCAGCGCCGTCCAATATTCGAAGGCGCCGGGAATGCGCAGGTACGGGAACTGCAGTTCGGCACTGAAGTTCTCGAAGTAGGCATTGGTGTAGTCGATGACATCCTGCTCATTCCAGCCGGCGGCCAGATAGGTCTCCAGATCACCCGTGCCGTTCGGCGGCAGATAGTGGCTGAAGCGCCCCGGATCCGCGCCGTCCCAGCCGCGGGCGGCGTAGATGGAGGACTTCTCCTTGGTGGCCATCAGAGCGAGCAGGTAGTAGGTCGCTTCGGGTGCGTCGGAGTACTTGGAGATGACGCCCGCCCATGAACCGCCGGTCGTGTTGCCCACGCGGTTCACGCCGTCCACCTGCTTCCACTCGCCGGCGTTGACGTCGTAGTACTCGGTCGTGCCGGGCATGGGGGCCGCGCCGGTCAAGCCGCGAACCTGGCTGCCTTCTTCCTGAGCCAGCGCGCCCAGGTCACCCCAAGTGAACGTGAGGGCCGCTTGGCCACGCAGGAAGTGGTCCCAGCTTTCGCCCAGGTTCCATGCCATCATGGCTTCGGGGCCGAACTGGACCAGGTCGATCATGGTTTCCATGGCCCGGATGTGGCCGGGGCTGTTGATGTACGGCTCCATGGTGTCGGCGTTGAACCAGTATCCCGTCGGGTTGTCGGGGCCGATGACGAAGGGCGCCGAGAACGACATGAAGTGGAAGAAGCCCTGGTTGTTGACCTTCAGGTGCATGGTCAAGCCGTTGTCCGGCGTGCCGTCGCCGTTGAGGTCCTTGCCGTTGAAGTACTCGGCCACGTCACGGAACTGGGCCCATGTCTCGGGCACGCCCAGCGGGTAGCCGTATTCGGCCTCAAACGCGGCCTGGTGGTCGGGATCTTCGATGAGATCGCGGCGGTAGTACATCACCTGGCCGTCATGGTCATTGGCGACCATATATTTTTTGCCGCCGTATTCCAGGAGGCTGCGCGGGCCGGGCTGGACATCCTCGATATCCCACTGCGGGAAGCCTTCGGCGTTGTACCAGTCGTCGTACGGGAGGATGAAGTCACCCTCGACCAGGTCGCCCAACCACCACGCGCCGGCGATGGATGTGTCGTACTGGCCGGTGCCGGTGGTCAAGTCGGTGAGCAGCTTGGGGAAGTGCTCGGCGAAGGGAACCTCGACAATTTCGAGGGTCGCGCCTGTGGCGGCCTCGAATTCATCGCGCACCTCGTAGAAGGGACCGGAAATCGGGCCCTTTTCCCCGGCCGTGTTGACGATGACGGTCACGGTCTGGCCGGCGTAGGGGCAGTCATCGCCACAAGGCTCGGCCACGATCGGAGGCACCAGATCGCTCGCCGTCGTCACGCTGGCGGCCTGACCTTCATCCACAACAGGCGCGGCCTCTTCCTCCGCTGCCGGCGCTTCCTCTGCCGCCGCACTTTCCCCTCCTGCCGCCGGTGCTTCGGCCGCAGGCGCCGCGCCGCCACATGCCGCAAAGAGCATGGCAAACACAACAAGCAGAGAAGCCAATGTCAAAAATTTCGTTGGTTTCATGAGCTAGTTTCTCCAATTTGTGGGAATACAACGGTGATGGTCGGAAACTACGCAATATCAGATGCTGCAACGACTCAGGTTCGGTTGCGCTCACACCTCCTTCCCTATCGATCCACATACGTATCTATCCGGGAATCCCAGTGTAGAACACGGCGAGGCCATCCGAGCGTGTCGCGCCCGTCCACTGTGAATTTGCGGATAGCTTCTCGGACATCCGGCAGCGAGCGTGAGACGGACCGCTTACGCCAGTTCGCGCATTGCGTCATCGACGTCGGCATCATCATGGATGATGAGCTTGAGCGCGCGCACAATGCGACCCGCGTCCGGGGCTTGCCAAATGTTGCGCCCAAAGACGACGCCGGCGCCGTTGGCATCCATGGCGCCCTTGACGACCTCCAACATCTGGCGGGTCGTCTCCATCTTCGGGCCGCCGGCGATGAGCGTGGGCACAGGACAGTTGTCCGTCACGCGCCGGAAGCTGGACGTGCTGCCGGTGTAGTACGTCTTGATCAAGTCGGCCCCATGTTCAAAGCCGATGCGCGCGGCGGACGCCATGGCCACCGCGTCGTTGGGATCGGGGATGCGTTCGCTGCGCGCCGGCAGCGCCTCGACCATGACGGGCAGGTTGGCGGCAAGACATTCGGTGGCCACGCGCGCGACGATGCGATAGGTCTCCAACTCGACCGGAATGCCGACGAAGGCCATGAGACAGACGCCGTCGGCGCCCAGGCGCAGGGCATCTTCGACGGAATGGAGCAGAGACCACTCAGTGTAGGCGAGCCAATCTTCGCGATAGAGACTGGGGCCGCCGTCCAGACGCATGACTGTCGGCACGCGTCCGATCAGCTTGTCCTGGTAGCGCTTGACCACGCCGAACGATGTCATGATCGCATCGGCGCCGGCGTCGATTACCTTGTCGATCACTGCGCCGGGATCTTCCAATCCTTCGATCATGCCGTGGGTTTGGGCATGATCCATGGCAACGACCAGCGCGCGGCCGTCTGACGGCATAACTCGGTGAATTGCGTTCATAATCTCCAATCCAAGCTGGGTAGTGAGATGTATGGACTACGATATGCAGTTGGCGTTAAAGGTTCTTGCGGAAGCTTGGGATGAACGTTGCGCTGTTAAAACGTTCGTCCCCTATGGTAAAACTAGACGGGATAGGTGTCAAACGACCCTTTTCGTCCTTTCGTCTTTCATCCGCCTCACGACGGGTCAATCGGCATTGCCAAAGAAGACATCTTCCAAGGACGCGTGGACACCGTCCGCGCCCATGAAGGCCAGGTCGCGCGTACGCATGACATTGCCCAGTTCACGCACATCTTCGCGGGAAATCTCCTTGATGTCGCCCAGTTGTAGCGCGCTGAGGATGTGCAGCGACGTCATCTCCAGCAGTTCGGTGTTCATCATGGTCCAGCGGATGTCGTCCCGGCTCATGATGACCAGCCCGTGGTTTTCCATGAGGAAGGCGTTGTAGCGCTGGAGATAGGGCAGGAAATTGTCGGCAAGGCGCTGGGTCAGCGGCTCGCCGTAGGGCACCACCGGCACCGGCCCCACCTCGGTGACGGTCTCGGGGAAGAGCGGGCGCATGAGCCAATTCTTGCCCTTGGTGATGGCGAAGGCATTGGTGTAGGGCGGGTGGCAGTGGACCACCGACACGATGTCCGGCCGCTCACGGAAGAAATTGACGTACATGGGCGTCTCGCCCGTGGGCCGGCGCGTCCCTTCGATGACGCCGCCGTTCGGGTCGATAAACACGACATCCTGCGCGGTGATGCTGCCCTTGTTCATCTGCGTCGGCGTGATGAGGATGACGCCCTTCTCCAACTTCCACGCGAGGTTGCCGCCATACCCCGTCACATACTTCTCGGCCGCCAGTTGATGACAAACGCCCACGAACATCTCGATTTGGGACGCATATTTGGTGTAGAGACTCATAGAGATCGGTCTACTTTCGGTTCAGCTATCGCCTGAGATTGAGAGATTGGAGATTGGGAGACTGGCGATCGCCCCTCGCCCCCCGCAATTCGCCCCTCACTTACCAACACACATACCCGCCGTCGATGACCATGTCGTGGCCGGTCATGAAATCGGAGGCGGCGGCGGCGAGATAGACGGCCGCGCCCTGGAGGTCGGTGACTTCGGCCATGCGGCCCATGGGGGTGAAGCCCATCCACGCGGGCAGCATGGTCTGGCCTTCGGGGGTCTTGAGCAGGTCGTCCACCAACTGGGTGCGGGTGTAGCCGGGGCTGATGCTGTTGACACGCACGCCGCGGGTGGCCCATTCCGTGGCCAGGCTGC
This sequence comes from Caldilineaceae bacterium, assembly GCA_041391205.1. Taxonomy (GTDB): domain Bacteria; phylum Chloroflexota; class Anaerolineae; order Caldilineales; family Caldilineaceae; genus JAWKOK01. The sequence continues at coordinate 9,033 of JAWKOK010000007.1, read as the reverse complement.
GGGTCAAATGGATGACGCCGGCCTTGGTGGCGTTGTACGCCGACTGGTTTTGCGGCGTGTTGACGATGTGGCCCGACATGGACGCGGTGTTGATGATCTTGCCGTAGCCCGCGGGCAGCATGACCCGTGCCTCGGCCTGCGCGCAGAGGAAGACGCCGGTCAGGTTGATGCTGAGCATGCGCTGCCAGTCGGCAAAGCTCATCTCTTCCGAGTCGACCCACTGGCCGATGCCCGCGTTGTTGACGCCGATGGTCAGGCTGCCCCACGCGTCCACAATGGTCTGCACCATGCGCGTGGCGTCCTCGGGCTTGGTCACATCCGCGGTGACGGCCATGGTTTCGATGCCCTTGTCCGTCAATTCCTGGGCCACCGTCTCGGCCCGCTCGCTCACCAGGTCGACCACGGCCACGGCCGCGCCGGCTTCACCCAGCGCGTGGGCGAAGGCCCGGCCGATGCCCTGCCCGCCGCCGGTCACCAGTGCCGTGCGGCCGTTGAGGCTGAAACGGTCAGAATCGGTTCTGCTGTCAATACGGGATCACTCATAATTGCACCTTTTTCATTCGTCGAAGACGATCACGACTTTGCCGCTTGCGGCCCTCGGCGGCACGGTAGGCGTCGGCGGCCTGGTCCAGGGTGAAGCGGTGGCTGACGATGACTTCCGGATGGAGATCCCATTCTACCAGACGTTCCACCAGATCTTCCATGTGCCCGATGCTGGTGACCCACGAGCCGTAGATGGTGATCTGGTTGTGGATGACGGTCTGGCTGACGTCGAACTCGACGGTGCTGCCTTCGCCCACCCAGGCGGCCCGGCCCCAACGGCGCGTCCCTTGCAGCGCCAACAGCCGCCCCGAGGGCGCGAACCGGAACAGTCGATGGAGACTTCGCAGCCACTGCCGCCGGTCAGCGCCTTGATGCGCACGACGGCCTCGTCACCGGCCACAATCGCTTGGTCGATCGTGCCGGTTTCGAAGTCGAGACGCTCCTGGGAAAGATCCACGCCGATGACCTGGGGTGCGCGCCCATCTTTTTTGGCCAAGAAGACCGGCCGCCATCCCCACCGACTACATGCCCCGATGAGCACCCGGTCCTCGCCCAGGCGCACATGCCGGTTGAGCGCCTCGTAGACGGTGCCGAAGCCGCCACGCCTGCGCCGTCCACATAGGTGAGCGGCTCAGGCAGGCGACGCAGGTGCTTTCCTCGGCCAGGCAGTAGTCGGCGTGGCCCCCGTCCCGCTGCCAGCCGTAGGCGGCGTTGGTCAGTGTGCACGAGATCATGTAGCCTTCGCGGCAGTCGTTGCAGACGCCGCAGCCACTGATGTGGTAGAGGATGACCCGATCGCCCACCTGGAAGCGCTTTTAACCCGGGCCCACAGCCACGATCTGGCCGCACGGCTCGTGGCCGCCGATGACGCCCTGATACGCCTCGGGGCCGTGTCCCAAGTGTTGGGCGGTAGATGGCGCGAATGTCGCTGCCGCAGATGGACGACGCCTTCATCTTGACCAGCACCTGGCCGTGGCCCGGCTCCGGCACGTCAAACTCCCCAAACTCGGCGCGCCGATCCCCGGCAACAGCACGCCTCGCATCTTCGCTGACCTCCTGAAAAAGGGCTTGGCCACAGATGAACACAGATAAACACAGATGAAAAAAACCTCGATACGTTCGCCGTTTGAGTAATCAGAGAAACTAAAAATCTTCACCCTTGCAGTTCTACCTGTGTTTATCTGTGTTCATCCGTGGCTGAGCTGTGTCTTTTAAGTCCAGAACTGCGGCAAGTAGCTGCGATATGTTTCCAAGTAGTCGTCAGGATCTGCCGCGCCACGTCCAGGTCGGTGATGACGGGGTCGAGGAGCAGCGCCTGCAACGCCAGTTGGCGGTCGCCGGTGACGGCGGCATCCACGGCCAGTTGCACCACGGCCAGTTCACCGACGACAGAGTTCGGCGATGCCGGTGGGCAGCGCGCCCACGCCCACGCCGAGCACGCCCGCGCCGCTCATCAGCCCCGGCACCTCGACAATGGCGCCGGCGAACAAATTGGTGATGTAGCCCTGGTTGGGCGAGATTGACTGACCAGGTGGTAGTGATTACCCGCACCGGTCAGGTTCTCGATGACCTCAAGCGCACCTTCGCTGTCAGAGTCGAGCAGGGACGCGACCGTGTCGACGCCGTCGGCCATGCGCTCAATCCAGGCGTGGCCCGAGTCGCGCCGGGCCGCGTTGCGGTGTGATCGTAGAGGCTGACGTCGTACTTCTCCCACGGCTTGGTGACGGGGTCGCTGAGCCAGGGTGAATGCTCACAGGTGCTCGTCGCCGGGGATGAAGTGGCCGAACGCAGCGTAGACGCGCCGGGTCAGCGGCTCGAAGCTCGGGTCGAACGCGGCCCAACGTTCGGCAAAGAGCGGGTAGAGATCCTCGCCCGTTTCCTTGTGACGGATGTCGAGCATCCACGTGAAGTGGTTGAGCCCCGCCGCCTTGATGTCACCTTCTCCATGGCTGGTCCGCCACCAAATTCAGCCGCGGCCAGATGTCCGGAGTCCGCATGGGCGCTGATCACCGCCGTCCGGCACGATGATCTCCAGGTCATCGGCCAACACGTAGCCGACCATGCCGTAGCCAGGCGCGTGGATTTGGTGACAAAGGCCGACCACCTTGATGGAACTGTAGCGCGCGATGGCGTCACAGATGCGGATCATGGGGTTGGTGTAGTTGATGAACCAGGCCTCGGGGCAGGCCTGCTCCATGGCGTGGACGATCTCCAGCACCGGGTCGATGTTGCGCAGCGTGGGCAAGCCGCCCGGACCACCGTTTTCGGCGTAGGGCTGGCGCACGCCGTACTTTTGAAGATCTCGAAATCCTGGCGCCACAGTTCCTCGCGCGGCGGCACTTCGATGGCCGACACCACGAACGCCGCGCCCTCCGTGGCGCGCCCACGTGCGACGTGTGGTCGTGCGCGCATGTCGCTGCCCCATTCCCGGTTGAGCCGATCGGCCAGCCGGGCCATGCGGCCGCGTCTGCGTTAATGGTCGACCAGCGCCAGATGCGCACCCGCGGTACGCACTTCCATGAGCGCAGCCAAGGTGTTCAGCCCAAAACTAGCGGCTCCCCGCGCCGATAATGACGATTTTTGGTGGCATGTGGCCTCCAGATGATGTGGAATGGAAATGAAAGCCTACAGCTAGAGGCACGTACAAATCAATACCGGTTCGAGTTCAGCCCCATGCCGGTTTGAATTGAGGCGGGCAAAGACAACGGGGATCCCAGCACTGCGGTACTGATCGTGCAGCGCCAGATTGTAGGCCTGCAAATCAGGATCATCGTTGGGCAGCACGACTAACTCGAACTTTTCCGGCAGCGAATCAAGCAACTGTAGGGGTGGGCCATGATGTACTTTGTCACCTGGCCGGTCAGCAATATTGCGTTCAGCGGTCTCCTGCGGTTCCCTTAGAGCGCGTGATTGCCCATCTCTCAAACCTATCTCGATACAAACTGTGGTCGGTGATGTCTGCGACCGCGTATGTCAGCGCGTCGTTGTAGCTCTCGACCTTTAGCTGAACTTTACGGTCATCTCCGTATGGATGAATTATATCACAATGGCAAAGCCATGCGCCGTGTCATATCGTATCACGGGCGTCCAACGGTCAAACCAACATTCGAGCTGTACGCGTGAATCCCCAGAATCTGACCATGCTCCACTTCAAATCGGATACGGATCCTATTCTCGGGGTTGAGTAGGTTGACGTATTCGACTGTGCGCACGGATCATCCCATCTCAATTTGCGCCTTGACTGACGTAGCCGGCATGTTGACGGCGAAGTCGAAGGCTTCCACGCTGTCGGCGAAAGCAAAGGTGTCGGTGATGAGCGGCTTGACGTCGAGCTGACCGCTGCCCATGAGCGCCAGCGCGCGCGGGTAGACATGCGCGTAGCGGAAGACATGCTCGACGCCTCTTTGGTGGCAGCAGACCACGTCGTACTGGATCGTTTCGGTGGGCATGCCCACGTAGACGACCGTGCCGCCGGGGCAGAGCGGCTCGAAGACCGCCGCCGATGCGGATTGCCGCTGCTCGAAGACGATGTCGGCGCCCCAGCCGTCGGTAGCCGCGTTGACCACATCCACCAGCGCTTCCTTGGCCACATTCACCGGCGTGATGGGGCCGAGCGACACAGCCAAGTCCAGCTTGGGCTGCTGCACGTCGCTGATGATGGCCGCGGCTGCAACCGCCGGTAACGAGCGCCGTCACCATGCCGATGGGCCCCGCGCCGGTGACCACGGCCACGTCGCCCGGCTTGATCTGCGCCTTGGTGGCGGCATGCGGCCCGGCCAACGGCTCCTGTCGCGCGCTCGGCAAAGCTGACACTGTCGGGCAGCTTGAAGGTGAGCACGGCCGGGTGCACCACGGTGGGGCGCAGCACACCGTGGATAAGGCGGTGTGGCCCGAAGCGCACGGCCGGGTCCAGGTTGTAGATGCCCAGTTGAGTGGCCTTGCTGTTGGGGTCGGGAATGCCCGGCTCCATGCGAACGGTCGCCCACAGCCAAGTTGGTCGGCGTCGCCCACTTCGACGACCGTACCCGCCGCTTCGTGGCCGGCACCATGGGTTCCCGCACCACGAAGGGGCCGATGGCGCCGTGGGTGTAGTAATGGACGTCGCTGCCGCAGATGCCCACGGTGTGCAGTGCGATACGCACGTCATGGGCGCTGAGGGATTCGGCCAGGTCGATATCGCCAGAGCCAGTTGGCCCTTTTTTCAAGCACAAGTGCTTCATGGTTGTATCCTTATCTTGTCTCGTCTTCAATCTCATCCACGTCGCATGATAATGACACTCAAGATCAGACACAAGATCGTCGATATCCACAGCGACAATCCCCGCGGTTCCAGGAAACGCATCCAGAGCAGGCTGATACCGATGAAGAGGATGACACTGATGAAGCCACGGTCAAATGCATTGGTCTCGATGGGCAGAAAACCTTGTCGCCCTTCGTGCTCCACAGGAGTCTGCAACGGCTCGTTGGTGGTCATAACGCATCACTCCTTGACGGCGCCAAAGGTCAGGCCGGTGACGATGTAACGCTGGACGAAGACGAGGAAGATCAGCGCCGGCAGATCGCCACCATCGCGACTGCGGCCATTTCACCCCAGTTTGTGCCGGTCACCGACACGAATTCGGCCAGGCCGGTGGTAATCGTCCGCGCCCGCACGCTGGTGAGATTGGCGGCGAACAGATATTCGTTCCAGGCAAAGATCCAACTGAGGATGAACGTGATGGCCAGCCCCGGCGCCACCAGTGGTGTAATCACGCGCGTGAGCACGACCCAACGGCCGGCGCCGTCCACGTAGGCCGCCTCATCCAGTTCGATAGGGATACCGTCCATGATGATACCTTTCATCAGCCAGACGGCAAAGGGAGAAAGGGCAGATTGAAGACGCAATAGAGCAAAATGAGGCCGATGCGCGTGTCGAACATGTGCCACGTGCCGGCGAAGAACTCGGGTGAAGAGCAGAAAGAGCGGCAGCACAAAGGCCGCCGGCGGCGCCATGCGCTGCGTAATCGTCCAAAAAAAGATGTTGTCGGCGCCGCCAGCTTCCAGCGGGAGAGCGCATAGGTGGCCAACAACGCCAGAATCGCCACGAGGATGGCATTGCTGGTGGCCACGATCACCGAGTTCATCAAGTAGCGTTGGAACGCCGGGCTCGACAACGGATTCATAGTTTGGGACATAGAATGATTTGATGAGCAGCGTGGGCTTGTCGAACAACTCAACGCGGCTGCGCGGAGACGACGAGCATCCAAATGGTCAGGGAGCACCGTCACGAGCGTCAACACGATCAGAGGCCATAGATGCCGACCCAGCCGAGTGTCTTGCGCAAAGATGATGTCTTCATGGTGGGCGGCCCTTATCCCTTCTGCTTGCTCGGCTGTGTCATGGCGATGAAGAGCAGCCAACACAGGACAATGGTCAAGTAGAGCACAATCAGCGACATGGCCGAGCCGTAGCCGTAATCCGTCTTGGGCACCACGACACGATAGATGTGGATGCCGATAAACTGGGTGGCTGTACCGGGACCGCCGCGCTGGTGAGCATGAAGACTTCGTCCACAATGCGCAGCGCATCCATGAGCCGAATGAAGATGGTGGTGATCAGCACCGGCATCATCATGGGAATGGTCAAATAGCGCAGCACCTGCCAGCGATTGGCGCCGTCCACCAGCGCCTGCTCCATGGGCTCTTTGGGCAATGCCGTCAGCCCGGCCAGCAGTGTCAGCGTCACAAAGGGCGTCCAATGCCAGATGTCCATCAGGATGACCGTGACGAACGCCTGGCCGGAGTAGGTCGCCAGCCGAAAGTCGATGTCGAACCAGCGGTCGAGAAAATAGGGAATCGGGCCAAAGCCGGGAATGGTCAGCAGACGCCAACTCGCGCCCACGGCGATGGGCGCCATGACCAAGGGGAGCGTGTAGAGCGTGCGGAAGACCGTCTTACCCGGAAAGTTGGCGATCAGCGTCTGGGCGAGCAGGAAGCCCAGGGCCAATTCGACCGAGACCGCGACAAATGCAAACAAGCCGGTGCGGGCCAACGAGTCCAGAAACGCCGCATCAAAAACGAGCCGCCGGTAGTTGTCCACGCCGGCCCATTGCATGCCCAATTGATTGGAGAATGCATTCCAGTTGAAAAAGCCGATGTAGAGCACGTAAAGGAAGGGGAGCACACCTACAATGGTGAGGATAACCAGGGTCGGGGTCAGCAGAGCCCACCCCATTCGATTCGAGCGCATGTTGCCGGCCCCTTAATGCAGTTGATGCAGAACAGCGAAACACATGAAAAGTGGGATGCGCGCTCGCGCGCATCCCACTTGGCAAAGCTTACTCGCCGTAGCCGAGGTTGACCAGTTCGGCGTCAGCCGCAGCAGCAGCCTGATCCAGCGCCTCTTCCGGGGTCAGTTCGCCGGCAAGCGCCTTCCAGATGAACGGCTGCACAGTGTTCACCATGGCCGCATGGAACGGGAAGGGCGGCGCGCCGCGGAAGAGCGGGCCGTCTTCGCGCATCAGCGTGTAGTAGCCGTCGGTTTCGGCATCGACTGCCTGCACCTTGGGATCGTCGTAGGTCGACTCCATGACGATGCGTGAGCCGGCAACCGCCCAGTCAGCCTGGACCGATTCCTGGCCGACGTATTGCATCCACAACAGCGTACAGAGTTGGTTCTTGGACGACACGGGCAGACCGAAGGCGCCACCGTCGTAGTAGCCGATGTAGCCTGCGCCGCTCTCGGCATCTTCCATCACGCCTTCGCTCACAGGCGGCAGCGCCACACCGACATTGCCCACAACCTTGGACTTCTCAGGATTGGTGGCAATCCAGGCCGCGTTCTCGCCGTAGACCCAGCCCTGGGCCGCGCGGCCGGCCGCAAAGGAGGCGGCGACCTCGTCCCACGTGCTGGCAGTGGCTTCCGGCGGGGCGTCTTTGAGCAGGCCGACCCAGAACGCGAGGGCTTCCTTGGCCTTGTCGCTGTTCATCTCGCCGCCGTTCTCCACGCTCGCCTTCCAGTTGTCCATGTTGATGCCCCAGTTGTAGACACCGAAGCTGGGCGCAATGGTCTCGAAGAACTCGTAGAACGAGGAGGAGTGGCCGGTGTTGCCCTGGACCGTCGTGCCCCACAGTTCCATGTCGTTGTCCTCACCGTACTTGGTGAAGAAGTCGGCAATGTCCTGGTACTGCTGATGGGTGGTGGCCGGCGCCAGATCGTAGCCGTATTCGGCCTTGAACGCTTCCTGGATCGCGGGATCTTCGAAGAGATCCTTGCGATACAGATAGACCTTGACAAAGGCTTCCATGGGAATACCGTAGACATTGCCCCTCGGCATCCTTGAAGTTGTCAATGAAGGACGTGAACTTGGTCATGTCAAAGTCAGGCGAGGCCAGTTCGGGATTGTCTGCCAGCGCCTCGGTCAGGTTGGTCAGGTAATCATTGGCCAAATAGCTGTAGATGATGTCCTGCTCAATGTACACAAAGTCATAGATGCCGGTTCCAGCCTGCATGTCGTTGATGGCTTTGCTGTACATCTGATCCCAGGACGTGGTCTCCAGTTCGACCTTGATGCCGGTCTCCGCTTCGAAGGCGGGAGCCAACACGTCTTTGGCGTAGTTGGAGGGCGGCGTGCTTTCGCTGACGCCTTGCAGCGTCACACCTTCACAACTGGCGGCCTGGGCAGCCTGGGCCCACCAACTCGCTTCGCCGCTGGGCGCGGCCGCTTCCTGAGCCGGCGCGGACACGGGCGCGGCGGCCGGGCAAGCCGCCAAGAGCATGGAGAGCACGACCAGCAGCCCAAACAGGGTGAAGAGACGTCGTTTGTTCATACGGGAATATCCTCCTTCAAGGAACAAGAAAGGTTGATCGCACGATGGCTGCCGCGGACCGGACATACGTCATTGCCATGGGCACACAGCCGCACATCGCTGCTACTGCCAAGGGAGCTTGCTGCACTGCCTGATGCGTCGGAGCCTCCTTTCTGCACGTGGGCCGGCCGCGACTCCGGGCCGGCGTGAATGTCTCGACGGCAAATGAGACAGGCCACGCCCAGGGAAATGCCTGCAGGGGCGTGTCGCGACGATCCGGATGCGATCCAAATGCGGAAAATTGCTCTGTTGTACCGTTGGTGCTTTTTCATCCTACCGGTCCGGCACGGTCTATTCCATTGCCAAATTGCTTATTTGTGGCGGCATACTTGCTTAGATTGGCCCTTGGGCATCGAATCTTGGCATATCTCGTGATATGATGAGGGCTATCCCGCTATCGTCATCCTCAAATCTGCGAAATGGCGCGATTCGTCCATGGTCGATTCATCTGTGGCGACGCCTCGTCTCCACTACCCTGACTACAACATCCTCATTGTCGACGACATGCCGGTCAACCTGAGCGTGATCGTCGACAGCCTGGAAGAGTACGGCTTTGGCATCCGCATCGCCCGCAGCGGCGAGAGTGCACTGCAACGCGTCCACTATGATCCCCCGGATCTCATCCTCCTGGACGTGCTCATGC